>JAPKMU010000156.1 GCA_026645745.1 Anaerolineae bacterium
TTGGCGACGGCGTGCACCATCTTCGCGCCATCTTTGGCGATCCCACCCTGCTCGTATGCCTTGCCGACCATAAATCCGGTGATGTTTTGCAGGAACAGCAGCGGAATCCCGCGCGCGGTACACAATTCGACAAAATGCGCGCCTTTGAGCGCGCTTTCGCTGAACAACACGCCGTTGTTGGCGATGATCCCGACGGGAAACCCTTCGATGCGCGCAAAACCGGTGACGAGCGTCGTCCCATAATTCGCTTTGAACTCGCGGAAGCGGCTGCCATCAACGATGCGGGCGATCACCTCGCGCGCGTCATAGGTTTCGCGGAAGCTGGTCGGCAGAATGCCGTAAAGTTCGCTCGTCGGGTAGATCGGGTCTTCTGGCGGCGCGACTTCGACTGAAAAATGCTTCGTCCGGTTGAGCGTCGCCACGATTTCGCGCAGTTGATGGATCGCGTGCGCGTCGTCTTCGGCGTAGTGATCGGCGACGCCGGATTTTTGCGTATGAACGGTCGCACCGCCCAAGTCCTCCGCCGTGACTTCTTCGCCCGTTGCCGCTTTGACCAGCGGGGGACCGCCCAAGAAGATCGTCCCGGTCTTGTTCACGATAATCGTTTCGTCGCTCATGGCGGGAACATACGCCCCGCCCGCCGTGCAGCTTCCCATCACCGCGCTGATCTGCGGGATTTTCGCGGCGCTCATAATCGCCTGATGATAAAAGATGCGCCCAAAGTCGTCTGAATCGGGGAAGACTTCGTCTTGCATCGGCAAAAACGCACCGCCGCTGTCCACCAGATACAAACACGGCAGTCCGTTTTCGAGCGCGACCTGCTGCGCCCGTAAGTGCTTCTTCACGGTGATCGGGTAGTACGTCCCGCCTTTCACCGTCGCATCATTGGCAACGATCATGCACTCGACGCCGCTTACCCGCCCGATCCCCGTCACGATCCCGCCAGCAGGGGTTTCATCGTCGTAGAGTTCGTAACCCGCCAGCGGCGAGAGTTCTAAAAATGCCGCGTTCGGGTCGATCAGTGCTTCGATCCGGTCACGCACGAATAACTTCCCCTGCTCACGATGGCGCTGTTGATACTTCGCGCCGCCGCCCTGCCGCGCCGCCGCCAACCGTTCGCGCAGTTCCGCCGCGAGCGCACGGTTATGAGCGGCATGGCGTTCAAATGCTTCACTTTGCGAATCAACTGCTGTTTCAAGGGTATCGATCATCGAGAAAACGCCCTTTTTTGTCAGAATCATCAAGAACCATTTTTACCTCACGCTCCAGAGGCTTGTGCGATATTGAACGGCAACCCCTCCCCCACTCGCTTCGCTCGTCTCCCCTCCCCGAATTCGGCTGAGGAGAGGACATGTTTGGAAAAGGGGTTGAAAAGGAGGCGGTTCATCGTTGACACTTGCTAGCGACCAAGCAAAACAAGCGAAAAACGATGAACCACAAACTACTGTACCAGTTTGAGCAGTTGTTGTCAGCCCATCTCCCCTGTTTGAATAGCTGGCAGCAACAAAATGTCGCCCTGTTCAGCTACGGCGTAATTCAAGCGGAAAGCTGCCAGCAAGGGGCGATTGCACGCGCGGTGAGTTGTGGCGAGCAGGTGGAAAGCAGCGCACGACGATTTCGGCGTTGGTTAGCGAATGAGGGGCTGGATTGGGACGGGTTTTTCGAGGCATGGAGTCGGTGGGTCATCAGCAGTGTGGGCGCAAAACAGATCACACTGCTGGTGGATGAAACCAAGCTCCACGACCGGATCGGGGTGATGATGGTGGGAGTGGCATGGCAAGGGCGGTGGCTGCCGTTAGCGTGGCGCACCTACCCTGCCAACAGCGCAGCGGCGTATCCGGCAGAAGGACAAGTCGGGATGATTAGCGCTTTACTGGCGCAGGTGAAAGCGGGAATAGACGATGAGGTGTCGGTCTTGGTGTTAGCCGACCGGGGTATTGGCTGTTCGCCCGCCTTGTGCCGGGTGGTCGAAGCGCTGGCATGGCGCTACCTGTTCCGTGTCACGTGCCAAACCAAAATCGTCACCCCAGAAGGGGACTATACCATTGCTCAACAAGTCCAACCGGGTGAGGTGTGGCTGCAGTCGGGGCAAGTGTTCAAGCAGCGGGGACGCATTCCGGCGCACGCCCGCGCGTTGTGGGGCATCGGCTACGATGAACCGTGGGCATTGGTCACCAATGATGAACGGCTCACGGGGCATGAATATGCCCGTCGGAATTGGCAGGAACAGAGCTTTCGGGACTTGAAAAGCGGTGGCTGGCACTGGGGCGACAGCCGCCTTCGCACGCCGCAGCATGTGGCCAACCTGCTCATCCTCTTGGCCATTGCTTACACGTGGATGGTCGCGCTGGGCAGCCAAGCCGTCGCGGCGGGTTGTGCTCAACCCCTCGTGCGCCGTTCTGATGGCACTTTCCGACGTCTTTGGAGTCTCTTTCGCGAAGGCTTGCGCTATTTCGCTCAAGTGGTTCAACGCCGCACCGTGTGTCTGGGCTTTACCTTCATTCCAGACACACGCGTCACGTAAAAAGGTGTCCTCTCCTCAGCCGAATTCGGAGAGGGGCGCAAACCGCGAGTCGGTTTTCTCCCCTCCTTGCGCCAGCGGGGAGGGGTCGGGGGAGGGGTTCAACGCACCGGATTTTGCAATCGCTTGGTGAGCGGTGAAATCGGCAATCGCCAATATCGGACAAGCCTCCCGCCGCGCACATCATGATCCGTGCAGCGCTAAAATTGTAGCGTTTTCCAGCGCTTTACGCCGTCGTGGTCACATCAGCATACCCATCCTGCCGCTTTTGGAGTATGATTGCGCGCGCTTTCACACTTGCCATTAGTATCGGCTTTCCTCCGGAGAATGCGTTTATACAGCCAAGCGTGCCAGTATCATCCTCGGCATATTTATGTTTGTCGTGTTGGTCGCCGGGGCGATCCTGCCGCTCTTTGGCAACAACAGCACGACTACGGTGAGTTCGACCGCAACCACCGCCCCAACCGCGACTTTCCCGCCAGCGATCACCGATTTCAGCGGGTTGAGTTTCGACCAGTATTATTTACATACCAACGGTTTATTCGCCGTGCCGCAGCCCGCCGGGTGGGATAGTGCCGCTCCGTCAGCAACGGTCAGCGAAGCCGTTATCAATATGACCAACGGAACCGCCCTAAGCGTGATCGATACCCGTATCGAACGCGCAGTCGGCGGCATGACGCCGGAAGAACTCAGCGCGCACTTCACCGAAGCCCGCCTTGGTGAAACATGGGCGAACTTTGATGCGCGCGGTTGGGAAGAAACCGAGCGCCGCATGGACGGTGAGCGGTTGGTTCTCGACTTCTTGCTAACCTTCCAAGGACGCCGCTTTGTCGCCCGGCAGATCAGCTTCACCGACGGGACATGGATTTACAGCGTGCGCGTGCTCGCACCCGAAAACGCGACCGCCCTCGTTGCCTATCTCGTCTCGCAGTACCCGGATCGCTTCATTCATTTCTCCCAGTTTGACGGCACACCCATCGACTGGCAGTCGTATTACGATCACACCTTCCGCCATATCGTTCGCTTCCCGGCGGATTGGCTGATCGCGGACAGCGCCCCCGGTCGCCTCGCGTCGATCATCGGCACATCGGGCGAATCCCTGCGCGTCTACGCTGTGACGGGGACGGCAGTCGCGGACGAAGCCGCCGCCAGCGCATGGTTGACCAGCGCCCGCCCCGGCGCGACGGTTTTGAGCGTCGTTCCGGTCACACGCGGCGAACTTTCCGGCTTCTCGGTCGCCTACACCTTCACGAATGCTGACGGTGAAGCGCTCAGCGCTGGTGCGGTTGTTCTCAACGGCGAAGGCGTTTTGCACGTCGCTGATCTGGTTTTCTTCGCCCACAATGTTGATCTGAACGCGGTTGATCTGAGCGCCGCTGACGAAAGCGCCGAAGCCACGCCCGAAGCGACAGGTGATGTTGCCGACGCATTCGGCTCAATCGTCGATGCCGCTGGCGTGACCGATGCCGCAACTCAGGCGAATGCAATCCGCTACGCGACGATGCTCAGCACCTTCAGTCTGCTGCCGCCGCTCAACCTGTCTGCTTCATCGCTGCCAGCGCCTACACCTACGCTTGTTCCGACGATCGCGCCGACGCCAACGGTTGAAGTTACAGCCGAAGCGACGGTCGAGGCAACGGAAGAAGCAGCAGTCGAAGTCACCGAAGCCCCGGCTGCTGAAGCGACGGAAGCCGCCGCTGAAGTCACCGAAGCCCCTGCCGAAGCGACGGAAGCAGCGACCGCCGAAGTGACTGCAAACCCGTAACAAAATCCTCAAATCAATAAGGGGACGGCACTTCTCGCTTGATGTACTGCTCCCCCTCTCTATCGCTTGCGATGGAGAGGGGGTCGGGGGGTGAGGAAAAAGTGTCGTCCCGTGAAAATCAAAAAGGGGATGGCACGCGCCATCCCCTTTTCATTTATTTCATGTGAAAAGCAAACTAGCTGACGATTCGCGTGGGGAGCGGCATACCGTTCTGCGGCGCTTGGTAGCTCGGCTGCATGGTATCCTTGCGCACCCACACGAACTGGCACGCGAGGACGATCTTGTAGTACGTTTCGCTTTCATCCTGACCGACGACGATATATGTACCGGGGTTGAGCGTCACGGTGCTGATCCCGCCGGGGGCATAATAAATCTGCGCACCGTTCGGGGCTTCACCGACAACCGACCCGGATGGGATATTCAAACCGCACGTATTCGGCGCTGCATACGTCGGCAGACCCGCGCATGTTCCGGTGACATCCACATCGACCTGTTCCGGCAGACCATTACCCGCCGGGCTGATCATGACGAAGCGAAGCGGATTGTAGGCGGGGGCTGCAAGATCGTAAGTGCCGAGACTTGCGCCGCCACCATACGTGCCGAGAACATTCTGATATGTTTCCGTGTGGAGCAGTGTGCCCGCGCCGTCGTACAAATTGATGGTGATGCGTTCTTGTCCGGTGCCCGTGTTGTCACGATCGAGAACATGCGATCCAGTGCTGGCAGCAGACCACGTTGTGCAGGTGAAAGTCACGGTGCCATTGTAGGTACTTGCATGTACAACGCCGACCAGAACGAATGCAACCAGAAGTGAGAGCAGCGAAATCCGTTTCATCGTCTTTTCCTTGAGGCTGTAAAAAAGTGTTGCCCTATTTAAAGTATACCAATTATAGAAATTCTGTGACAGAGCATTGACTTTCCTCTGACCAAAGCTGTGCACATTACACAAGCCGCTTCGGCTGGCTATCTATGCAATGATGTTCTTCACCCCGTGCGGCGGACAAACGCCACATCACGCGATCCCAACCTTTTGTTACGATTTAGGTATAGAGAAAGGTTCTTTACGTGATCAATCATGGGAAAGCGCCGCACATCGTCGTGATCGGCGGCGGTTTTGCAGGAATTGAAAGCGCCTTAGCGCTCCGGTCAAAACTCGGTGCACATGCGCGTATTACTTTATTGACCGATCAAGAGAATTTTCTTTTTAAGCCTCATCTGATTTATCTCCCGTTTGGCATGAGCGTTGAACGGGTCAGTATTCCACTCAAGCGCCCGATGAGCCGCGCAGCCGTTGATCTGTATGTCACCCGCGTGCGCGGGATCGATGCTGTCCGTAAGCAGGTCAGCACCGAAATGGGCGAATTCGGCTATGACTATTTGATCGTCGCCTCTGGCGCGGGGGCGGCTGATTCGCATGTCCCCGGCGCGGGTGAATTTGCCCATTCGGTCTGGACGGTGCGCGATATGCTCCGCTTGCGGCGGGCATTCTTGACGTTGAGCGAAGCCGCCCGGCAAGGTGAGCGCCGCGAAGTCCTGTTCGCGCTCCCAACACAACCGCGCTGCCCAACGCCGCTTTACGAAGTCGCGCTCATGCTCGATACATGGCTGCGCCGCCAGCGCATTCACGACAGCGTGCATCTTACGTTTGTGACGGGCGAAAAATCCTATCTGCAAGATTTCGGTACTAAGATGCACGATCTCGTGCTTTCCGAATTTGAACAACGCCGAATCGATCACTTCACCGATGCGCCGCTCACACACGTCACACCGGATGCCGCGCAGATCACCAACGGGCTGCACCTCCCGTATGACCTGCTGATCACCTTCCCGCAGCAGGCAGCAAATATCCGCTTTGAAGGATTACCCGCCGACGAACACGGCTTTATCAACGTTGATCCCGCCTCGCGGCAGGTCAAAGAACATCCCGAAATTTACGCTGTGGGCGATGCGAGCGATTTCCCGCTCAAGATGGGGTATCTCGCGTCAGCGCAAGCGGACGCCGCCGCCGATCACCTGAGCGCACATCTGCATGGACGTGAAGCCCGCGTACATTTCAAACCAACGGCAGTGGTCATGTTGGATACGCTCGACCGCGCCGCCTTTGTCCGCGTCCCGCTGAATGGTCAAGGCAAGACGCAGCGCTACCGGGTCGGTGTTTCTCCCACATGGCGCATGAGCAAACAGGTGTTAGGGGTGTATGTGCCTTGGCGAGTGCGCGCCGGAAAACCGTTTAACGCCGGACTTCCCTATCAAGGCATGAGTGCGGGCTTGAAGGCGCTCACCGGATTGTTTTCGAATGCGGACGAAGAAGCCGCTTTCACCACTTAGCGCGTTCTTGAATAGTAGAGGCAAGTTTTTTGGAGAGGGACAGGTTTTCAGCCTGTCCCTCGCTTTTTATCGCTGATGCGCGTTAAAGAATGTCCAGATCGTCGCGGTTGCGTCAAGGTCGTTCGTCGTCAAGCCCAGTTGACTCAATCCCCGGAAGGGATGCCCCGCCCATGTATGCCCCCCACGATACACGCCAACCAAGCTGACTTCGGCATCGTTCGTGCAGTTCTGGTATGTTTCGATCAACACACGGGTTTCATCGTCGGGATCAATATCGGGGAAGTCAACGATCCCGCTTGGTGCTTCACACCCATTGCGATTCGCCCAATACGCAGCCGTATCCAGCGCCGATAAATATCCAGTGCCGCTCTGCGTGACATACCCTAACCAAGGGATCACCGTGTCATTCGTGCCGTGTATCAACATAAACGGAATCGGTGTTGTTCCCGTGCATTCGCTCAAAATATACTGCGGCATCGTCGCCGCGACCGAAGCCACCGCCGCGACCATCTCCGGTGCGCGGCATGCCACGCGCATCGACATAAAGCCGCCCATCGAATAACCCGTAAAGTACACGCGCGATGCGTCAATATTCAACGTGTCTTGCATCGACAGCACCAACGTCGTCAAAAACGAAACATCATCAATCGTGTCATCAATACGCGGATCACCGATGCGTCCATCATTCCAGAAGCCGTTTAGACCGTTCGGGTACACGGCGATGAAGTTCGCCAACTCGTTTAAGGGGCTAAAGTCCGTGAGCGAGATCATGCCTTCGCCGTTGCCGCCCGCGCCATGCAGCACCACAACCAGCGGCATTGGGGCTTCGCTCGGAAAGTAGCTTTCGGGGATCGAGACGAGATAGCTGCGGTCGCGCCCGCCAAACGGCTGGTTGACCTCGAAAATGCCGGGTTCGGTGAAGATATTCGTCAGATCAACGGGCGTTTCCGTCACTTCAGCAGTGGGTTCGGGGGTGGCGTCTTGAGCCGAGACGGGAATTACGCATAAAGCGATCACAAGGATCAGCAGCACTCGTTTCATGCACAAACCTTTCAGGGAATTCATCGGTATCAACAGCAATAATCAGCAGCAGGGCGAAAAGTTCATCTGAGCGCTTGTTAATGATCTGATACAGATGGTAAAAACTTGAAAAAGAATCTGGTATTTCTCCACAAAATTCACTAACATTACAAACGAGGTAACATATTGGAGGCTACATTGTGACCACACGGAAGCTCCTTAACCTTCTTGCATTAGTGCTGATGGTCTTTGCATTAGCAGTCAGCGCATCTGCCCAAGGCACGCGCGGCGATATCGATGGCGATGGCATCCCCGACGACAATGATCGGTGCCCGCGCCAATATGCCCCGAACACCCTTGATGGCTGCCCCGGTTCGCCCACAATCACACCACCGCCGATGCAGGTCGATGACCGCGACGGCGACGGCGTGCTTGACTTTGTGGATCGCTGCCCGGATCAAGCGGGGACAGGTTTCACCGAAGGCTGCCCGACGACGAGTGACCCCGCGCAGCCAACCCCCGTACCGCCTCCTTTCCAATGGGAATCCACTACGGCGTGTATGGTCGCCAATCTCGGCACAGAAAATGTCAACATCCGTGCCTTCATTCCTGATCCGAATAATCCCGCGCAGCCCGTTTTTCTCGGCGTATTGCAGCCCGGCGATCAGTTCAGCCCTGCCTACGTCGATTATGACGTAAACAATACCCCTTGGTATGCGGGAGTGGGCGCTCAACTGGGTTTGCCAGACGGTCAAATCGGTTGGGTGAACGGCGTCGTCACCACCACTAACGGCGTATGCGATTATCTCTCCGCGCCGCCGGATACAGGCGGCGCACATGCCGATATTCGCATCTGTTTGATCATCGTACCGGAAGGCGAAGATGTTCCCGTGTTCAGCCGCTATCTGCCGGATGACAGCGAGATCAGACGGCTTGAACCCGGTTCGGTTTTCCCGGCGTCCGGCGTGTTCCTTGATGAATCAGGCGCGCCTTGGTTCCGGGGGTTAGCCGAAAACGGCTGGGTGCGCGGCATTGATGTTGTCACGGAAGGGAACTGCTTCCCCCTCCTCCCGACCGATATCCCCGATGAAGGCGGCGTGATTCCGCTTGGCGGTGGCGGCGGGGGTATCTGCACGATCATGATCCCCGACGGCGAGGGCGTGAAGATCTATTACTCACCGATTCATGATGACGCTTTTGTGGCGACCATTCTCGCCCCCGGCTATGTGACGACTGCCGATTACGCGCAAACCGTAAACGGTGTCCTGTGGTATCACGCGGGCGGCTGGCTGGACAGCACCGAGGTGCTTGCGGCGGGGAACTGTCAAAACCTGCCCGCACCGCCGGAATCCGAAGCCCAATGCCAATTCATGGTCCCGGCATCCGGTCCTGATGTCAGCGCGTACCAACAGCCCGTCAGTGACCCGGCACTGCTGCTCTACACGATTCCGGCTGGCTCAATCCGTAACGCGGCAGCCAAAACATGGGACTCAGAAGGTCAAATCTGGTATTGGACGAACACGGCTCAAGCCGGGTGGGTTTCGGGCGCACAGGTAACACTCGTGAACCCAGCGGCATGTAATCAGTTGGTCATCGATTACGAACCGTTTGATGACACCATGTGCATGGTCATGCTTCCCGATGGCGCTGCCAGCGTGAATGCGTACATGGCTCCAGCACACGATCCGGGCTTGATCGCAGGCACGCTGCTTCCGGGGAATTTCTGGATTGTCGATTATGCGGATGTCGTCGACGGTACGGTTTGGTACTTCCTCTCCAGCGTGGGATATGTGGACGGCAGCGAAGTGATCGTAACCCCAGACTGCAATGATCTTCCGCCGTACAGCTATTCTCCCGGTTACGGGGTTTGCTACCTGTTCGTACCGTCGGGTGTACCGGGTGTCGTCGTTCTGGATAACTACGAAGGCGATCAGTCCGGTTTTGTCACGATGATCACATCAGGTGGTATGGACGCAATCTACGCGGCGACCAACTCGCAAGGAGAACGGTGGTATTACGTCAAACTCCATGAAGAAGGCGCACCCGGACTAGGATGGGTCAACAGCGCAGAAGTGATCGAACAGCACCCCGATCCTTGTAACGACCTTCCGCCGATGATCGTCTTCCATATTCCGGATATCTTCCTGCAATTGGCAATTCAGCCGCTTGTTTACCCGCTCCCTGAGCCGATAACCATTATTGGACAGTAGGACTCGGCTTTGGTTTATCCGCCTGCGCCTCTCCTTGAGGAGGGGACGCAGGCGGCGTGACGGTTTCCACTTTCACCGGTGCAGGTGCGCTCACGTGAGCCGAAAGCAGGAAGAAGAAGCGACTGCCTTCTCCGGGGATGCTTTCCACACCCACCGAACCATTTAACCGTTCCGCGATCCGCTGAACGATGGTCAAGCCCAACCCATGCCCGCCGTCACGCTGCGCGTTTAAGCGGCTGAACGGGATGAACAGGCGGCTGATTTGCTCCTGCGTCAAGCCTGCGCCGTTGTCCTTCACCCAAAAACGGACTTGATTGTTCGGCGCGGGATCGCATCCGAGCGTGATCTCAGGGGGTCGTCCGCCGTACTTGAGCGCATTGCTCACGTAGTTCGTCCACATTGCCTCAACCCAAGGGGCGTAGCCGACGGCGGGCAGCCATGTATCGGGGATCGTCAGCTTTCCGCCGTATGATTCAACCAACCCCGTCACCCGACCAACCGCTAACTCGACCACCATCGGCATATCCAGCGCATTCAACGGCACTTCGATTCCGGCGCGCAGATGCGCCATTAAAAGCAGCGCGTCGATGATGCCGTTCGCGGTTTCCGCGCTTGACATAATCGAGACCATCTGACTGCGCAGTTTGGCAGGCGGAACGGTATCCAGCTCTTCTGTCATCAGTTCGCTTAAGCCAATAATCGTTGCAAGCGGGTTTTTTAGGTCATGGGCGACCATGTGCGAAAATGAGTCAAGGTCTTCGACCAATTTCCCGCGTTCTTCCAACGATTCTTGGAGCGCTTTTTGCGATTTTACGCGCTCGGTCACGTCCGACATCACGAGCAAACGCCCCTTGCCGGGGTCGCCGCGCGCTTGCAGCGGCATTTGACTGATGTTGAAGTACCGTTCCACGCTGCCCACCTTGACGGGCATTTCTTTCGTTTTCTGCTCATTCACGCGGAATGTATCGATTAATTCCTGCCATTGTTGAAACACATCACGCGCGGGTTTCCCGATCACCGCTTCGGGCGAGAAATTCATCATGCGTTCGGCGGCGCGATTGAGATAAACCACGCGATTTGTGCTGTCCACCACGAAAACGCTTTCGCCCATGCTGGAAAGAATCGCTTCGCGGGCAACGGGCATCACATCAAATAAGCGATCTTGGAACAGCGCCCACGCAATCGCCAACGCGGACAGCGTGAACGCATACGGGATCACATCCAAGCCGTCCGGGAAAACACCCATCAAATACGGGATCGTGATCAAAAGCGGCGTGATCGCGCCAAGCAGCATCCAACGCACTTGGCGGCGGTACATGCCGCGTTCGCGCCGTGCAGCAAGCAGGAGAAGAATCACGGCGACGGCGATCAACCCGCGCGTATAAACGATGCTGACCCAATACCACACGCCCGATTCAAACAGGGTCGCGGTAAAACCAGCACTGCGATCCAGCGCGGTAATCGTCCAAATCCAGCCATGAAATTCATTTGTGAATGCAAAAAGAAGGGTCATCAAAGAAGGGGCAAACAGCACCGAGTATAAGAGCGATTTTCGGATGCGCTGATCGGTGACGTACTGCAAGACGACGATGATCAAGAACGGCGGCGAAAGCACGCTGAGA
>JAPKMU010000157.1 GCA_026645745.1 Anaerolineae bacterium
CTGAAAGGACAAACCATGCGTTTTCCGCGTGCAAGCGGCATTCTCCTCCATCCAACATCGCTCCCCGGTCGCTACGGGATCGGTGATCTGGGTGACTGGGCATATCATTTTGTTGATTATCTTGTCAGTGCGGGACAGCGATACTGGCAGATGCTCCCGCTGGGACCCACCAGCTACGGGGACTCCCCATATCAGTCGCTTTCTACTTTTGCGGGAAATCCGCTCTTGATCAGTCTTGATAAGCTGGTCGCGGAAGGCTGGCTGACGCCTGAAGATGTCGCCACCGTCCCCGATTTTCCGCCGTATGCCGTTGATTTTGGACCCGTCATCATCTATCACACTGAAATACTTGGAAAGGCATACCGCCGTTTCGCTGAGACCGCCACAAAAGTACAAAAAGATGCTTTTGATGCATGGTGCGAAGAAAACGAAAGCTGGCTTACGGACTATGCGCTTTATCTTGCACTCAAGACCAAAGCCGGTGGCAAGACTTGGGTCGAATGGGACAAGAACGAAGCGCTGCGCGACCCCGAAACGATGATCAAGGCGGCGGAAGAAAATGCGGTCGAAGTCGCTGAGGCAAAGTTTGTGCAGTGGACATTTTTCCGCCAATGGCGCGACCTCAAAGCATATGCCAACAGCAAAGGCATTCTGCTGATCGGTGATCTCCCGATCTTCGTCGCACACGACAGCAGCGACGTGTGGGCAAATCCTGATCTGTTCTACCTCGACGAAAGCGGCAATCCGACTGTAATCGCGGGTGTTCCGCCGGACTATTTCAGCGAAACGGGTCAACGCTGGGGCAATCCCCTGTACCGCTGGGATGTGATGGAAGAAGATGGTTACGCGTGGTGGATTCGCCGCATCAAAAATACACTCCAATTTGTCGATCTTGTCCGCATCGATCATTTTCGCGGGTTCGCGGCTTACTGGGAAATCCCCGCAAGCGAACCGACTGCCGTACATGGGCAGTGGGTTCCCGGTCCCGGCATGAAGTTCTTGCGAACGGTGCAAGCGGCGCTGAGTGACCTCCCTATCATCGCGGAAGACCTCGGTTTGATCACCCCTGATGTCAACGAAATGCGCGATACATTTAACCTGCCCGGCATGAAAATCCTTCAATTCGCATGGGGCAATCTCGACGAAGCAAGCGGATTCCTACCCCATGCGCATGTGCCAAACTGCATCGTGTACACCGGAACACACGACAACAATACGACGCTCGGCTGGTGGCATCAGGAAACCGATGATCACATCAAGGATCACCTCCGCAGTTATGTCGCCTACAACGTCACCGAACCGCATTGGACACTGATTCGCCTTGCGATGATGTCGGTCGCCCACACAGCGATCATCCAACTGCAAGACATTATGGGCTTGGGCGCGGACTGCCGCATGAACAAACCGCAGCAAACCGGACATTGGCGCTGGCGCTTCCTCCCGGAACAGCTTTCAAACGATGGCAAGGAACGGCTGCGATGGCTCACACGCTTGTATGTGCGTTTGCCGGAACAACAACCGCGTGAGGAGGCATAAGCCTCTTATAGATTTTCGATTCTCCTCCTACATCATTTTTACGCGGCGTATATCGACCTCATATACGCCGCGTTTTACCTTATGGATGTAGTGCAGTGTAGCAAATGTGTGAGGAGAGAAAAATCATGGCATCCTTGATCCGTTGGAATCCTGTTCGTGAATTGGCGGCAATGCAGAACGCGATGGATCGTCTCATGGACGAAAGCTGGCGCGGTTATGGTAACGCCCTCGAAAACATGGGCGACCTGCGTCTGACGCTCGATGTGCATGAAGCGCAGGATCACTACACAGTGATCACCTCGCTGCCCGGCATTCCGGCTGATAAGCTGAATATCAGCGTTCAGGATGACACGCTCACGATTTCCGGCGAAATTCCCGCGATTGCTCCGGCGGAAGGCACACGCGCCCTCGTTACCGAGCGGGTGAGCGGTCGGTTCAGCCGTGTGGTTCGTTTGCCGCAGCCTGTTCAGGCGGACGCGGTCGAAGCGACGCTTGATAACGGTGTTCTCACCCTCACGCTGCCAAAGCGCCCTGAACTCCAGCCGCGCACGGTCAGCGTTAAGATCAACGCGCCTTCGCACAACTAACCCACTCAACAACTCAACTCACATAAGGGGACGGTCGCCAGCCGTCCCCTTTGTGATTCCAATTCACGACACTCGGCGGAGCGGGAGTAGACGTTATTCACAATTTTGTTGACTTTTGCTCTGCTTGAGGATATACCCCCAGTGTTAGTAGATTGTTTTGTCGAAGATTTATCAGGAGGTTTCGACGTGAAACGCTTCACGCGAAAGACGTTGATCGCCCAACGGTTGAGCTTACTACTTGTGGTGATCGCTCTACTTTCACTTTCGGGAATTGCACAGGCACAGGATACGGGAGAACTCCCAACGCTGGTTGTTATCCCCGGAACGATTCAAAGCGTGTTGGGATGCTCTGGCGATTGGCAGCCGGAATGCGAAGCAACCGCGCTCACCTATGACGAAGTTGGCGGCATTTGGATGGGGACGTTCACGCTTCCAGCCGGCAGCTATGAATACAAAGTAGCGCTCAACGGCTCTTGGGATGTCAACTTCGGTTTGAATGCCGAACCCGGCGGCGCAAATATTCCCCTTGTTCTAGAAGCAGAAACTGAAGTCACGTTCGCCTACAGCCATGATACGGGATGGGTGTGGGACAGCGTCAACAACATCATTGCGAGTGTTCCCGGTAACTATCAGAGCGAAATCGGCTGCCCCGGTGATTGGGCACCCGACTGCTTCTTAAGCGCTCTGCAAGACCCGGATGGTGATGGCATCTATGTGTTCAGCACATCAGGGCTGCTTGCCGGAAACTACGAAGCAAAAGTCGCGCTGAACGGCTCATGGGCACTCAACTACGGCGCGGAAGGCGCACGCGATGGTGCGAATATTCCGTTTGTTGTCCGCGAAGATAATCAGCTTGTCGAGTTCCTGTTCAACACCGCAACGAACATTATGACAATCCAGATCGGCGGCGAAGCCCCACCCGCGATTGACATTGCGCTGTCGAAGGCGCATTGGGTGACGCGCGACACGATTGCATGGAACATCACGCCAGAAGAAGGCATGGTTTTCCGTGTGTTCTACAGCGCGGTTGGTGGTATTGAGGTGGCAGGACCCGCAATGTCCGGCGGCAGCAGCGTCACGCTCACAGCTGACGAAGCAGGACTGAGCGAAGAAGTACTCGCTAAATTCCCGCAGCTTGAGGGATACACCGCAATCCGCTTCTCCGAAGATGATCTGGGCTTGATCCCCGGTCTGCTTCGCAGCCAGATCATCATCAGCGCTGAAGACGCAGATGGTGTACTCGTCGATGCGACGGGCATTCAAATTCCCGGTGTGCTCGATGACATGTTCGCCTATGATGGCGATCTTGGCGTGACGTGGGATGAAGACGGCGTGCCGACGGTGCGCGTATGGGCACCAACCGCACAGCGTGTCGATTTCCATCTGTTCGCTGACTCCAACCCTGAAACACGCAGCACGCAAACGCGCATGGAATTTGATCGTGCGACGGGTGTTTGGTCACTCACGGGAGAACCGTCGTGGTACGGGCAGTATTATCTGTTTGAAGTCACCGTGTACGCTCCGTCCACCCAAACGGTTGAACAGAACCTCGTCACTGACCCGTATTCGGTCAGTTTGTCCACCAACAGCCAGCGCAGCCAGCTTGTCGATCTGAACGATCCGGCACTTGCGCCTGAAGGCTGGAGCGAACTCGTCAAGCCGGAGCTTGCCGCACCGGAAGACATCGTTTTGTATGAACTGCATATCCGTGATTTCAGCATTGAAGATGCGAGCGTACCGGCGGAACATCGCGGCACCTATCTCGCCTTCACCGATGTCGAGTCCGCTGGTATGCGCCATCTGCGCGCCCTTGCTGAAGCGGGCTTAAGCCATATCCATCTGCTCCCCGCGTTCGATATTGCGACGATCAATGAAGTCGCGGGCGAACGCCAAGAGATCGATTCGCGTTGGCTCGAACTTTTCCCGCCGGACAGCGAAGATCAACAGGCGGTCATCGATCCGCTGCGCGATCTTGACGGTTTCAACTGGGGCTACGATCCGCTCCACTACACCGTGCCGGAAGGCAGTTATGCGACCAACCCGGACGGAACGGCGCGCATTGTCGAATTCCGTGAAATGGTTCAGGCATTGAATCAAAATGGTCTGCGTGTGGTGATGGATGTCGTGTACAACCACACGAACTCCGCCGGACAGAACCCAAATTCCGTCCTTGACCGGATCGTGCCGGGATACTATCACCGCTTAGGCTTGTCCGGTCGGCTCGAAACTTCGACCTGCTGCGCGAACACCGCGACCGAACATGATATGATGCGCCGCCTGATGATCGACAGCGTGATCACATGGGCGACTCAGTACAAGGTTGATGGTTTCCGCTTTGACCTGATGGGTCATCATATGGTGGCGGACATGGAAGCCGTCCGTGCCGCGCTCGATTCGCTCACGCTGGAAGAAGACGGCGTGGACGGCAGCGCGATCTACGTTTACGGCGAAGGTTGGAACTTCGGTGAAGTTGCGGATGGGGCGCGCGGCGTCAACGCGACACAGCTCAACCTCCCCGGTACGGGCATCGGCACATTCAATGATCGTATTCGTGACAGTGTGCGCGGCGGTAACCCGTTCGGTGACTGGCAGCGTCAAGGGTTTGCGACAGGTCTGCTGGTTGACCCTAACGAAACCGAAGACCGCACCGAAGCCGAGCAGTTAAGCCTGATGCTCCTGTTCGCGGATCGCATTCGTGTAGGGCTGGCGGGCAACCTTGCCGACTTCAGCTTCACGGGCGCAACCGGTGATATGGTCACGGGCGCGGATGTCGATTACAACGGCTCCCCGACCGGATACACGCTCGATCCACAGGAACATATTGCCTACGTCAGCGCGCACGACAACGAAACGATCTTCGATGCGCTTCAGTTGAAGCTGCCCACGACCACAACAGCGGCGGATCGGGTGCGCGTCCAAAACCTCGCGCTCGATCTCGTGATGCTGTCACAGGGCGTTCCGTTCTTCCACGCGGGCGATGATATTCTCCGCTCGAAGTCGCTGGACGGGAACAGCTACAACAGCGGCGATTGGTACAATGCGCTAGATTGGACGTATCAATCGAATAATTGGGGTATCGGTCTGCCGCCGTCGTGGACACGCGGCGATAACTGGGGCATTTACCAACCGCTGCTGGCGAACCCGAACCTGACCGTCGGTGAGGAAGACATTCTCGCGGCGAATGCGCACTTCCGCGAAATGCTGCAAATCCGCTTCAGTTCACCGCTGTTCCGTCTGCAAACCGCCGACGAAATCATGGCGCGTCTCCGTTTCGACAATACCGGACCTGATCAGATTCCGGGTTTGATCGTGATGGCGCTCAATGACAGCGACGCTGAGAACCTAGACCCGAATTACAGCTTTGTCATGGTATTCTTCAACGCGACGCCGGACGAAATCACGTTCACGCGTGAAGACCTGATCAGCTATCCGTTTGAACTGCACCCAGTTCAGGCATCGTCGAGCGATCCTGTCGTTCAAGGCGCTTCGTTTGACACCGACACGGGCGTGTTCACCATTCCGGCGCGCACAACCGCAGTCTTCGTCATCCCCGAATAACCGTAAGCTAAAAGCGGGGGAAGGGTCTACCTTCCCCCACTCATGATCGCCAGCGACCGCTTGAGATTTCCCTTCCGGTATACAGGATCAGCCGTGTGCGAAAGCCCACGATCCGAAATCCACATCGCATAAGGCGCGAGCGTAAGTTCAGCCAAAACCAGCAGCACTCGATCATAATTCACGCGCCAGCCCGCATAATCGCGCCACGCCTGATCCCGATCCGATTTGACAGGTACGCCCGCCTCGATCAACTGATCATAGACCTGATCAAATTCTTCGCGTGCGATGCTGATCGGATCATCCGGTTTTGGATTTGGATCGTAGGCGATGCTAAAGAAGTCCGCGATGCTGCGCAGTGCGATATACCCCGCGCGAATCATCAACTGCACTTGGGGATCATCCGGGCGATCCACCGTAGACGCCATCAACGCTCCGGCGTCAAGCATCGTCCCGGCAGCGGTAATCCATGAATTATTCGGTTTGGGTGAACGAAAGAACACCAACGCCGACAGTGAGGTGTGGCTTTCCTCCAATTCAACAAACCAGATTTCCCATTGTTCCGCCATCGTGTGAAGCCGCTCCAAGCCTTGAATTTGATGCAGCCGAATCAGCATCTCGGCAGGCGACGGCGGCGATCCGGCGCGCACTTCGAGGAGCGAGACCGCTGACTCGCGGCGGCTAAACGCACCGTACATCGTCGGCAAATACGCCATCAACAACGCGACGAGCAGCATCCCCAGCGCCGCTTGACTAAACTCAAGCACCAACATGCCTGTGCCTTCAGAGACGAAGAATCCAAGTGTGAGCATGGATGATCCGCTGGTTCTGAAGGCGCTGTAAGCATCCAAACCGAGCGCGAAATAGATGACCGTGTAGCCAACAATCACCCCGGCAATCCAGACAATCGGCAGGACGAACAAGCTAATCGGCGCGTACAGCGCCATAATGCGGTCGCGTTCCTCGTAGCTGCGCGCTTTCTTGGTGCGCAAATCAAACAAGCGTCGAATGATATGAAATGTCCACCGCGTCAGCGTGACATTGGCGCTGCGCGGGAGTGCGAAGGTCTTGAGCGCACTCAACACCACGTTGGCAACAATAAACACGCCCGTTAGGAGCAGTGCGATTCGTGCAAGGCTTTCGAGAACGTTCATCTATCGGTTGAAAATCTCCGCAAGCGCGCTGGTCAATCGTTCGAGGTCGTTCACCGTATTGTACCCTTGGATTGAAACGCGGAGTCCCTGCCCATTCTTCCAGCGCACCACCGGAACTTCGACACCGTAGCCGTCATACAACCGTGTTTTGAGCGCATCCGGCTCGTGCTGCGGGAGAGTGATCGTGAACATCTGACCCAACCACGAGGCGGGCGCAAGTTCCGGTTGATTCAGCAGTAAATTCAGGCGCTCCCGTAGTGCAGCCCCCGTTGTATGACAGCGCCCGCGCACATTGTCCCAATCATGATCGTGCTGAAACTGGATCGCCGCCGGAACACTCAAATAAGCAGCGGGATCGCGTGTGCCCTGCTTCTGATTCTTGGCGATAAACGTCCCGTCGTCGTGCCATCCCCAACTGATGATGTTCGGCTCAATTCCTGCTTGATGATCGCGCCGCACGTACAAAAACCCTGATCCCTTCGGCGCACACAGCCATTTATGCAGATTTCCTGTGTAGTAATCGGCGTCAACGGCGGACAAATCGAGCGGAATCTGTCCCGGCGTGTGCGCGCCATCGATCACGGTGAGAATTCCGGCGGCACGCGCGCGGCGGCAGACTTCTTCAACCGGAAAGATCAACGCGGACGGTGATGTGATATGGCTGAGGAAAATCACCCGCGTGTTAGGTGTTACCCCCGCCCATAGGTGATCGACGAATGCTTCCGGCGTTGTGAGTGGGAGCGGAATATCGCGCTGAACATACACCGCACCCGTTTTCGCGCATACATGCTCCCATGTGTACTCACATGCGCCATATTCGTGATCGGTCGTCAGAATTTCATCACCGGGCTTGAGCATCAGCGAACGCGCCGCGATATTGATCCCCGTTGTCGCATTTTGGACGAAAAACAAATCATCGGCGCTGGCGTGAAGATATGCCGCGAGTTCGCGTCTCGCTTCGTCGAGCAGCCCATCGATTCGCCTTCCCAGAAACTCGACAGGTTGATACTCCAAGCGCCGCTGCCATTCCTGATAGACCTCAAAGACGGGGCGCGGGCATGCCCCGAAAGAACCGTGATTTAGAAAAGCCACATTTGAATCAAGCATGAACAGCGGCTTGAGCATTTGGGCGTCGATGGTCTTTTCTCCTCAATTGGTACTGTCAATTCGCGCGCCTCCATGTTAAAACCCCTGATTAACCATCGCAAATATGCAGGAGACTTTATGATGAATTACGCGGAGGTAAGCGAACGCGCCACCGCTTTACAGGATCAAATCGTCGCGTGGCGGCGTGATATTCATCAACACCCCGAATTAGGCTTTCAGGAATACCGCACTGCCGGGATCGCCGCCGAACAACTGCGGAGTCTCGGTTATGAGGTGCAAACCGGAGTTGCAAAAACAGGCATCGTGGCGACCATTGGTGAAGGTTCGCGGGTGATCGCCGTGCGCGCTGATATGGATGCGCTCCCGGTTAACGAATTAAACGAAGTCAGCTACGTATCGCAAACGCCGGGGAAAATGCATGCGTGCGGGCATGATTCACACACGGCAATGCTGCTCGGTGCGGCGCGAATCTTCGCAGAAATGGCGAACGAACTCGGTGGTGAGATTCGGCTGTTGTTTCAACCCTGTGAAGAAACCGAAGATGCCGAAGGCAAAAGCGGCGGTCAGCGCATGGTTGAAGAAGGCGCGCTTGACGGCGTTGATCATGTGATCGCGCTGCATGTCGCCAGCGATATCCCCGCCGGAAAGATCGTCGCGGAGTCCGGCTATATCATGGCAGCAGCGGACAGCTTCTACGCGACAATCAAGGGCGAAGGCACGCACGCCGCCCATCCCGATCTCGGCGTTGACCCGATCTTCGTAGCCGCGCAGATCATCAACGCGATTCACGGCATCCGTGCGCGCCGCATTGACCCGATCCGCCCCGCCGTGATCACCATCGGCGCGATTCAGGGCGGCGACGCAAACAACGTCATCCCTGATTCGGTCAAACTGCGCGGCACGATTCGCAGTTATCAAGACGACATCCGTGAAAAACTGTGGCGCGAACTCGAAGCAGCACTGGCGCTGACGCGCGGATTCGGCGGCGATTATGAACTTCAAATCGTGAAGGGATGCCCGTCAACCTATAACGATCCCGGTGTTGCCGCCGCACTGCGCGGCGTTGTAACCGATCTTTACGGTGCGGAAACGCTCGTCAGCAATGATCCGAGCATGGGCGGCGAGGACTTCGCGTTTATGGCACGCAAAGCCCCCGGCGCGATGTTTTTACTCGGCGCGAAGCGGGATGACGTTCACCGTCCGCATCACAGCCCGATTTTTGACCTTGACGAGTCGGTGTTCCACATGGGGACAGCGCTTCTCGTCAGCGGCGCGCTTAAGCTGATGCGCGGCTAAAAAAGTCGATTCACGACTAACCACGCCAGCCAACCGATCACCAACCACAAGCCAAACGCACCGTGAAGTTTCGCGGTGCGTCCCTGCGCTTGATGCAGAAGACTCGTATCGGTGGTGCTGACGATCAACCGGATCAGCTTCAACGCCTCCGGAAGTGTGACCGCCACCAACAGCACTGTAAGCGGCATGTAACCAAACACCACCAGCACCGCCACAATCACATAAGCGCCGCCAACCAACCCTACATACTCGATTCGCGCGCCGCGCAGCCCCAGACGCAGCGCCATCGTCCGCTTGTTGACTTGACGATCTGCGTCCATATCGCGGATGTTGTTCGCGTGCAAAATCGCGGCGACCATCGCCCCAATAGGTATACCTGCAATAACGGGCATCCAGTCAAATTGGCGCGCCATCACATAATACGCGCCCAACACCATGAGCGGACCCATGAAGATGAACACGGCGATTTCGCCTAACCCGTTATATGCCAGCGGGAATGGACCCGCTGTGTAGGTGATCACCACGAACACGCCGCCCAAGCCGATCCACAACAGCAGCGGACCGGATTGAAACATCAGGTACAACCCAATCAAACATCCAATCAAGACGGTAACAATCGCGCCGATCAAGACCTGACGCGGGGTCAAGACTTGATTCTTAATGATCATGCCCTGCCCCGCGACCTTATGCGTGTCTGCGCCGCGACGAAAATCAAAATACTCGTTGATCAGGTTCGCGGCGATCTGCAAAAAAAGCGCGCCGATCAGCGCCAGCACAAATGGGATCAGCTCAAAAACGCCTTGTGACAATGCAATCGCCGCCGCCACGCCGAGCGGCGCATACGTCGCGGTGAGTGTGCGCGGTCGGGCTGCTCGATACCATGCCGCCGCTTTTTCCTGATTGATCCCAAACATCGTTGTCCTTATCCGCGTGTGATCGCCATCACTTGATCAAACAAGACGCCGTTCGTCGCAACCGATTCGTTTGTATGAATTGTCGGCGTGCCTTTCCAATCGGTAAACGTGCCGCCCGCTTCCTCAAGAATGACTTGCAGCGGTCCGCAGTCCCAGAGCCAAATCGCCGGATCAACCATCACATCTGCGCGTCCGGTGGCAATCATCATGTATCCGTAAGCATCGCCCCATGTGCGCTGAATATAGGTACTGTTCAGCAGCTGCTCAAACCTTGCTTGACGTTCCCCGTACCCCACCATGTCACTCATCAACAGCACAGCATCCGACAGCTTATCCACTGTGCTGACGCGCGCTGAGCGACCATTCCAATAGCAGCACCCCATCCCGCGATGCGCGTACACAATTTCGTTAAGCGCGGGAAAATTCACCACACCGACGATTGAGCGCCCATTTTCGTCCACCAACGCCAGCAGGTTGCTGTAAAACGGCACGCCGCAGATAAATGACTTTGTGCCGTCAATCGGGTCAACCGTCCAGTACAACCCATTCTTGCTTTCTTGACGCCCAAATTCCTCACCAGCAATGCCGTGATCCGGGTAGTAGCGATTGATCAGATCACGCAAAACCTGTTCGGCTTCTTTGTCCGCCACCGTTACAGGCGAGTTATCCCCTTTGCGCTCAAACGCGATCCCGGTTTGGTAATGGCGGAGCGTCACACGTCCCGCCTGCCACACAGCGTCGAGCGCAAATTCCAAATACGAGCGAAGTGCTGCTTGATCCATGTTCGTCCTTTTTCATCACACAAGTGGTTTTTGCTGCATGGTTTCGGGGATGGGTAGTTCAAGCAGTTTTAGCACTGTTGGCGCGATTTGAAGCTGCGCAACCGTGCGCCCGGTGTCACCCTGCCCCATTCCGTCCGGCGTGATCAGGTACAGCGGCACATGACGCACATCATCAGTTGTGCCCCCGTGCATTCGATCATCGCTGATGCCGTGATCCCCCGTGATCAGAATCGTATATCCGGCTTTCAATGCATCGGGTACAAGATAAGCGATGATCTGATCTTGCACGATCACCTGTTTGCGATACTGCTCACTTTGCGCGCCGTGCGCCTCTCCAAGCGTATCCAATCCCATTGGATGAATCAGCAAATAGTCCGGCAGAAAGCGCCGCAAGAGCGTTCCGGCAGCAGCGAAGACTTCGACATCGGGCATATCAAACGCGTTG
>JAPKMU010000158.1 GCA_026645745.1 Anaerolineae bacterium
TGAGCCAATCCCACAGCGGCAAGCAGTTCACGAGCGCGCTCACGACGGGCTTTAGGACGTACCCCGTTCAGCGCCATCGGCAGTTCGACATTTTCTTGTGCCGTCAAATACGGAAGCAGATTCCGCGCCGTCTGCTGCCACACGAATCCGACAACCTGACGGCGGTAGATCACCTGATCGCGCCCTTTCAGCTCAAGCAGGTTGTAATCACCGACATGGACCTGTCCGGCGGTCGGCGTATCCAACCCACCGAGGATATTCATCAGCGTGGACTTCCCCGATCCCGACGGACCGACGAGCGCCATCATCTCCCCAGCGTTGACCGTGAGTTCAACCCCTTGTAGGGCGACGACTTCCAAATCCGCCACTTTATAGATTTTGACCAGATTTTCGCAGATTACATACGCCATCGGTTTATCACTCATCCTACTTATTCTTCACCTGAACGGAGCGTCTGACCGACGCCTACCCGCGAAATGATCACGGCTGATGCTGACAGCAGCGCCGCAAACCCGATGATGAGCACTGCAAATAACACGCCAATCTGCGTCATCGGGAAGCGCAGTGTTTCATCGCCGAACAACGCGAGAAACGGCGCGAGCAGATACGCAAGCATCACGCCCAAGCCCAAGCCGATTACCAGTGCGGGGATCACCAGTGCCGCCTGCTCCAAAATGAGCAAGCCCCAAACTTGTGCCCGCTGCCAGCCGAACGCGCGCAGCACCGCGAACGAGGTCGCGCGGCGCGATACGGTCATCGCAAGATAGAAGCCGAAATCGAGCAGCGCGAGCGCCAGTGACACCCAAAAACCAGCGTAAAGTACGCCAACAACGGCATTGGGCAGCGGTTGGCGCACGAGCAGATTATAAATCGTCCACGCTTCGGAAGTATCCACCGCGCCGGGCAGTGCTTCGATCCGCGATCGGGTATCGGGATCGAGCAAACGATCAGGCAGAGTCAGCCATGCGGTGTTCAAGCCATAATAGCGCTGCGGTACTGCGGCGGCATTCAAAAACGGAATCAGCGCGTCAGCAGAGGCGATCAAAAAGCGATCCCCTGCTGACGGGAACGCCGGGACAATCGCGGCGACTTCGTAACGCAGAGTCCGCGCCCCTTCGCGCATATTCAGCGTAAGTTCACCCCGGCTGCCCGGTGTGAGTTCGCGGTCAGTCAGGACTATCGCGGTTTCTGGCGACACAATGATCGGGATGTACTGCTCCACAGTAAGCGGGCGAGCCTGAAGCAGCGGCTCATCAAACTGCGCGCCGATCTGTGCGACCGTAATTTGTGCGCGCAAGCTGTACTGACCGGAAACCTGCTGCGAACGCGACGCTGACGCAAACAATCCGCGATTCGTGCCGGGAACGCCGAAGCGGTTCTCGCCCCATAACCAATCGGTGATCGCGCTGCGCTCAAAATCATCGATTATCACAGCGCTGCCATCGGCGGTGAGATACGCGGGATCGTCAAGAAAGAGGATGTGATCCTCAACACCGCTGTATTCCGAGTCTGCCGCGCGGCTTTGAAAGCGAAAACCGATCAACCGGAAGGGCAGATGCGGATCATCGGGCAGTTCTGCCGTATACGGAACAAATTCACCTGTCACGGTTTCGTCGGCGGTCGTCATGCGGATCGTGCGCGGCACGCCTAATTGATTCACAACTTCGACGGCGATCCGGGTATTGATCGCGCCGTCCGGGTGCGGCTCAACCAAAACTTGAACCGTAATCGCCCGTGCATCTTCCGGAAGCGCGATACCTGCCGTTTGCGTGGGAGCATCATTGATCGTGCCACCCAACGCCTCAAATCGCTCCGCCGAGATGCCAAAAATTTGCGTCACGGCGATCTCTCTTGGCTCAACGGTTTGGGTGCGCAGCAGCAGTTCAGGGGGCTGCTCAACACCGAAAACATCCGCAGGCGGCGCTTCAAGTTCAAACGTGACCGCCGCATCATTTCCGGTCGTGAAGCGCGCGGTATTCCATGCCCCCGCATCGTGAGTCGCCGCCAGCACCAGCGAGGTTGTACCAATCGCCAGTGTCCCGATCATCACCATCACCAACTGCGCATAATGACCGGGGTCTCGGGCGATATTCCACAACGCAAGCGGAGCGGCTAACCCGTTAGAGCGGCTGGTCAATGCGCCGAGCAAGCGCATAAACAGCGGGAACAACCGCAACCAGAATAAGATCAACCCGGTGATCAACACCGCAGCGGCGGCAAGATTGAACGGATCATTGAGCAAGCCTGTGTTTTGCGCCGTATTCGCAGTGATCACACGCAGCAGCGCCGAAGGATCGCGGACAAATTCTTCAAGGCTTGTCCCACCGAATAAGAAATATAGGCGCAGCAGCAGAAATACACCGAGCGCGATCAACGTAAAATCAACGAAGTAGCGCGTCCACACCGGGGCGAGCGGTGGACGGCTGATCGACTGTTTGAGGCGTAACAAACTGGTGCGCGCCGCTGGAATCGCCGGAATCGTCAGGGCGACGACTGCGGTAAGTGCTGCCGCCGCGCACAAGATCACGCTGAGAGGCGGCAGCGTCGTCAGCACTGTTCCGCTGGCGATCACGGCGCTGAGCGGACTAAAAATGCCGACCAACATGAGGATCACGAAGGCGACCGGAAGCCCGATCAGAAACGCCATCAGCGCGAGAATCGTCATCGTACCCGCCTGCATACGAATGAGTTGGGCGGTGCTCCCGCCCCTGCTGCTGATCGCTGACCATTCCAACGATTGACGTTCGAGTATCAGCGCTGTTGTCATCATCAGTTGGTAAAACAAGAGCACCAGCACGCCGACCGCACACAGAATCAGCGTGCCTTCAACCGCGCGCAGATCGGTGATGTAACGGGTCACCAAGGTGTATAAACCACCCGCAAGCTCGAATTCGGGATCAGCGCTGCGGAAGTAGCGTTCAAGGGTGTCAAACGAGGTCGCCAGTTGATCGAGACTGGCGGCGCGCAGTGCGTCCGTGTTCGTTTCGACATACCAATCATAGCGGGTGTTCCCAGGCGCGATTGCGCGTATCTGCGATTCGTAAGCCGCCTCGGTGACGATCACGCCCATATCAAAGCGCTGAAAGTTCTCGGTCACGTCGATCAACTGCCCGTAAAGCAGCAGATTCTGATTCAGCCAAAAGCGGTCATCGAGCGCGACGGGTTCGACAATGCCAACGATTATCAGCGTGAATTCGTCAGGCGAATCGGGATAGATCAAGATCGGTGTGTTGAGCGTCAACCCTTGATTGTCGGCTATCACCCGTGTGATAGCGATCTCGTTTTCCGCTGCCGGGAATCGACCTTCGGAAAGCGTAAAACGTTCTGTCAGCCGTTCGTAGGCGACCGGGACATACGCGCGAAAGTAAGCATCACCGAAGCACAGATTGTTCTGGATATTGTTACACAACACGCCTTCCATCACGGTGAGCGCTTCTACGCCGTTTGAAACTGCGCCGAGTGTTTCCCCGATGCGCGGGCGATCCGCCATATCAAACGGCTTATCGCTGCGCAGTGTCAGCGTGAGTTCACGCGGGCGGGCGGTTTCGACCGCATACTTCAATCCTGATTCGCCCAACGCACGCAAATACAGCGGACCGAGCGCAAAAAATCCCGTCACGAGACTGAGCGCCGCCAGCAGCATAATCATGTCGCGGCGGCTGCGCATCATGCGACGTAAAATCAGCGACCACGACATCGCTTACTCTCCTTGAAAACGCAGCGACTGACCGAGCGAGAGCCGCCGGATCAACAGCGCGGTAAAGGCGATCACAGCCGCCATGATGACAGTCAGAACCGCGAAATACTGCAACAGCGCGGCGGCTTGAACCTCGACCAAAAACGGCGGGGTGATCCGGCTCGCGTCGGGACTGATCGCCAGTGATGGCAGCACCAATTGACTGAGCAGCGCCCCCATCACCGCGCCGAGCAGCGCGGCGGCGAGGAACACGACCACCAACTCCATGCCGATGATCTGCGCGATCTGGCTGGAAGACATGCCAAGCGCCCGTAGGACGGCGAATTCGCTGCTGCGCGCTTGTGCATTCAGCGCCGCATAAACGACCAAGCTGACCACGCTCAAAATCAACGCGATCACGAACGCCATGAACAGCAAACGGCTGACCCCCAGTGTGAGCGCGTCATCGCGCAGTGCCGTTTGAACCGCCTGTGACGTTTGTGCGGTGAAACCAGAGTGCTGTTCGGCGGTGAGCCATGTTTCGGCATCGATCCCATCCTCCAGCTTGATCAGCACCTCATTCACGACTTCGCTGGCGTAGCGTGCTGCTCCCGGACGGCGGTTGAGTGCGTACAGGAGCGCATTCAAATCAGCGACGGCAAACGGCGCTTGATCGCCGTACAAGGTCGGGAAGAATGCCGTCACGGCGGCGACTTGCAGCCGCACGGGGCGGCTGTCCGGGTACAAATCGAAGGGTGCGCCAATTTCTAATGCATTTCGCGCGGCAAATTCGGCGCTCACGACGGCGGGAACAGGATCGCCGGGCGGCATCAGTGTAATCCCCAAAATCGTCTGGTTCGAGCGCTGCGACCAGTCAACCTGCCAGCCGCCGCCCTTGACAGTTTCAACGTGGTCGATCAAGCCTTCGGTCGTGGCTGCGTTATCAAATGTCAGTGTCCATTCCTGATCAGCCGTCATCAAATCTCGCCCGACGGGTTGATCCTCATTGAGCGCCGTAAGCCCTGCCATTTGAATACGGCTGAGTCCAATCCTGTTGAATGCCTGATTGGTGGTGTTTTGCCAGAAAATCATATCCAGCCGCAGATTCCCCTGAACCTCCGGCGGAATTTCGCCTTCGTAGCGAATCCACCCGCTCACGCCTTCAAGGAGCGCTTGTAAGCGGGTGCGTTCGGCTTCGACTTCTTCCGGTGATGAGAACGGGGTGATGTTCAATTCAAATTGAAAGATTGCTTCAATGTCATCAACTGCCGGTCCGCCTTCGATCTCCCGTGCGCCCAAGCCAATCGTATGAAACACCCCGTTTTCGTCGATCACGCGGGCGAAAAAATTGTTCATCGCAAAGAGATTGGTGATCAGCGGCATTCCGCTGGAAAGTTCACCTGTTGTTGGATCGATCATCACCTCATCGGCTCGTATCCACATGCGCAGACGGTTTGCCTCCGGCGGGAGCGTGATCGACCTATCCACAGGTTCGATGATCGGCGGCATTTGCAGTTCGCCTAAGTCCTCACGCCAATAAGCAGTCTGCGCGAACATGCCACGATCAACGGCGATCAACGTACCGGGAATGATCTCGCGTCCATCAAGTGAAAAATTAAGCCCATCGGCACGGTAAACCGCCGCCGCCGCTTCCACACCTCCCATTGCGGCATAGTCCGCAAGCGTAAGCGCAGCGGCAGGTGAATCCTCGTCCGGTATCAAGCGCACATCCGAGCCAACGCGGTACTGTGCCTGATCCGCTTGACTGCGCGCCAGTGTTGCCTGATAGCTCACCGAGAACCAGCCAACACCAACCGCGAGCGCCAGCAAAAACGCGATCTGTGCGTATTGGGTAGGGTCGCGGCTAACCGACCATGCAGCGAGCGCGCCCGATATTTCCCGCCGAGCCGAAAGCACGCCAGCCGCTGCACTCGTCAGGAGCGGAAACAGGCGCAGAGTCACACTGCCGAGCGCGAAGAACAGCAGCGCCGGGGCGATCAGCAGCATCGGATCAGCGCGCAGCCCGCCCAACAATGACCGCGCAAACGGCGACTCGGTCGAAAGTAAGCGAAACAGCGCCGCGCTGCCAAGGATCAACACGATCAAATCAACATAGTACCGCTGCCACCAGCTTTGATGAGCGGCGCGCATCGCGCTCCCGCCCGTGTTGATCAGCGGCAGTTTCAGGACGGGGCGAAGTGTCCCGATCAGCACCAGTACCGCCAGAACCGCCGCCGCTCCCGCATAGATGAACGGCGCAGCGTCAAGATCAAGCGTCACGCGGTCTGCGTCGATCAGCGCCGGAGCGAACCAGATCAGCGCTTGACGGGCGATGAAAGGCGCGGCGAGCGCCGCCCCTGCACTCATGATCAACGCTTCTAGCCCATGCAGCAGCAGAATTTGACCGTTGAGCGCACCGCGATTTTGCAGCATCGCCGCTTCACGTCGTTTGCTTCGCTGCGCCAATGCCGTCGTGATCACAAGAAAGAATAGCGCCAGCGCCCCGACTTGCAGCATGAGCACGCCGAACGGCGCATTCAGCAGACCCAATTCCGCTTCATACTGGGTGAGAGTCTCCGGGAGTTCGGTTGTATATCCGGGGATCGCATCTTGTGTGAGTTCGTATTCAAACTGCTGGGTCTGCGTAACCGCCTGTTCGATGCGTCCAACAGGCAGTGCCGCATGATCAAACAGAATGCGCCACCCGATCAATGAACGCGCTTGCGGCACATTTTGGATCATCACCGACAGCAGATCGGCGCGGCTGACGAAAAGATTCGCCTCGGTTGTGCCAAGCGATTCGGTCACGCGGAGCGGCGAAGGCTGCATCCAGTAGGCATCGTCGGGGTCATGCGCGCTGATAATCCCCGTGATTTCGACCGTGAACGGGATGCTCGACTCCCAGCCGCGTTGATCCAACGTGAGCACATCCCCGACTTCAAAATCGTACCGTGACGCGAGTTCCAGCGGGATCACCACGCCGTATTCAGCATTCGTCGGAGGAACAGCAGACCATAGCGCACGGTTTTCCAAATCTTCGTAGTAAGCAAGCCTCAGCTTGAGATTTTCGATGTCCGCGCCGTCGCGGATCACAAACATCGAGGTTGATTCGCCTGATGCGAAGATGCTGCCCAACCAATCTTCACTGACGGGATCGAATAGAACGCTGGCATCGGTGCGCACCGCCGAGTCTAAAGCCTGCCAAGCCTGATCAACATTCGCATCGCTGCCGCTTAATGCTACCTGAGCGTAAATATTGACGGTGTGCGGCGTGAGTGATTCCAAACGGCGCACCATGCCCGTTTGAGCGACCAGTGTGGTATAGAGCGGGGTGAGTGCGCCAACGATGGTGGTGAGCAAAATGCCAACGACAATGGTTAAGCGTGAGCGCCATCCCGCGCGCAGTCGAATAAGGGCGAAGCGTGCAGCCCACGCCAGCGTAAGCGTTTGAGGTGCAGAGGTCAACTGTCTGTTCCATCTAGCAGTCTAGGATTCATCTCAACATACTAGCGCAAACGGAGGTGTTTGGTTCATATCCAAGTTTTATTTGGATGTGATTGGATTGCGGATCGCAATACCGTTTTCGCGGCTGGAAATCGCAAAAAACGGGTTGGGATATCGTGATCGGGATGTTTGTTTAGGGTGGGGTAGGGGATAGGCGCTGCATCAAAGGGGGGTCAGAAGCGATCACGAGATCTCAAACGATCTCCGATCGTCTGCATAATATCGGATAGGGCAGGGGGCTTTTATCCCAACTTATCCCAAACCCGCTGCACACTCTTTTTGTGCAGCGGCTTGGCTCTACCCCACTTTCATGAGTCTGATCGTAATATCTAAGGCTGTTGGTGATCCCGGTCGCCAACAGCCTATCGAGTAATGTGTGGGGTGCCACTTAAGCGAGAACGCTCGCGTGCTCCGGCGTATCGATCAGAAACTCGTAATGCACTCCCGTCAATTCCTCTGATACCTGCCACAACCGCGCCGCCGTTTGACGATCATAAGCTGCGCCCGCCGCGCGCCGCTGTATCGGGTAACCGCGCCCTCCCAAAATACCATCGGGTGCGTAATGTGTGCCACCTTTCAGCCCCGGCGCGGTGGCGGCGTACAACTCTGGCAGCGCCCCCTGTGCCTGACTCTGTGCCACCGCGCCCAGCACAATCTTATACATGGCGCGTTCCCATTCGGTGTGGTTGTTGTCAGCAGTATTCATCTGCAAGTTGGTATGCGCCAAGCCGGGATGCACCGCAAAACTGAGTGTCCCCGCTCCGGCGGCGTCCAGCCTCCTTTGAAGCTCAAACGCAAACAGGACGTTCGCCAGCTTGCTGTGACAATACGCCATATAGCGGTGATACCCATGCTCACCATGCAGATTGGCGAAATTGATCTTGCCCAAATACTGCGCGCTGCTGCTCACCGTCACGACGCGGCTGCCGGACGTAGCGATCAGCAAATCGATCAGCAGACCCGTCAGGGCGAAGTGCCCCAAGTGGTTAACGCCCAACTGAGTCTCGAAGCCGTCCTCGGTCTTGCCGTAAGGCGTCGCCATGAGTCCCGCGTTGTTGATCAGCATGTCCAACCGGTTGAAGCGCGCGCGATATGCCGCTGCGAATGCGCGGATCGCCTGCTGGCTGCCGAGTTCAAGCCGCATCAGTTCAACCGACGCTTGCGGCACTTGTTTGAGAATTTCGGCACGCGCAACCTCGCCTTTGCGGGTATTGCGCACCGCCATGATGATATGTGCGCCTTTGCGCGCCAGCGCCAGTGCGGTTTCATAGCCTAAGCCGCTGTTGGCTCCGGTGATGACGGCGATACGCCCGGTCTGATCGGGCATCTGGTCTGCTGTCCATTTCTGCATCGTGACTGACTCCTCACACAGTCGAATGAACGTTCATTCGAACGGGCTAAAAAAAAGCGATTACGACGACTCGACTGCTCGCAGACAGCCCATCGCTACCTGTTCGAGCAGGGTTTCATCCACGATTACACTCCCGGCGATCTGACGCTTTGCCAGATTGATCGCTACGCCAATCGTCAACACATACAAGACTTCCATCGACATCCGTTGAATGTACCCACTCGCCATATCCTGCTCGATCAGCCCATACAATGTGCGGGTATCCTCATTCGATTCGTCGTGCTTCCACATGTGGAGATACGGCGAATTTTCGAACTGTTCGATGAAACTCGTTTCTTGGGGATGGCTGACAGCGTACTCATACGCGCTGCGCCAAATGCGCTTGAGCCTGTCCGGGTATGGGAGTGTTTGCGGAGCGCCAATCAGCATAGCACGGGTGAAATCCACCTTGACCTCATCGTAGAGCGCCACGATCAGGTCGTCCTTATTCTCAAAATAATGGTAGATGATGCCCGCGCTCACCTGTGACCGCTTGACGATCATCGACATCGAAGTGCCATGAAAACCGTGTTCGGCAATCAAGTCAAGTGTTGCATTCAGAATCGCGCGGCGCTTATCGGTTTCTTGAGTCATGACAGTCCATATCGAATGAACGTTCATTCGATATGCTATCACGCAGCATGCGAAGTGTCAACGTTTTCGACCTACGTGCACCTTTCGCCCTTTAGGGAAAACGCATCAAATAATAGTCAAGCGGCGAAATGCCAGTGGCAAGGGCGCAAAGCTGCGTCCACACGTTGAGTCTCTTTGCATCTTCGCGTCATTGCGTCTTTGCGTTAAGTTTTCCTTTTCTCTTGGATTTGATGCGTTTGCCCTATTTCGCTCTTGTCAAGGACTTGCCTAGTCTTATACTTTCGCTCATACACTTCTGCTAAAACTGACTTATCCTCAACCGCGTTCGGGCGGGGAGCGGCGTGTCTTTGATGCTAAAAAACACGTTCAAAGAATCGTCCGCGTTTGCTGTTTTCTGCGTGATTCAAAGGTTTTGCCCTGATGAAGTATTTCGGTTTTCTCGCGCGATTTGTCGTCGCGCCTCTGATCATTCTCTCCGCGATTGCATGGCGTGATCGCAAACGCGGCAAGACCTTGCCGGAAGCATTTCGCGGCATTCCGCCTGATATCACCATCGCGGGCATGGCAGCGGTCGCGGTCGCTTACACTACGCCTTGGGACAATTATCTCGTGGCTACTCGCGTCTGGTGGTACGATCCCAAGCTCGTGACCGGGTTGGTTCTCGGCTGGGTTCCAATTGAGGAATACAGCTTCTTCGTGCTGCAAACCCTCCTCACCGGCTCATGGTTGGTATTTCTAGCCCGCTATTTGAAGCCTAACGATCAAAAGCCGAAACATCCCCGCCTGATCCGCGTAGGCATGACGGCGGCGTTGTTCTTGATCTGGATTCGCGCGGTGATCGGCTTCTTGCGCGGGGGGACATCCCGCACCTACCTGACGATCACGCTGGCATGGGCGCTGATTCCGATCATGATTCAAACGTTGTTCGGTGGGGATATTCTGTGGCAGCACCGCCGCCTCGTTGCTCTGGGAATCATCCCAACGTCGATCTACTTGAGCGCTGCCGATTCGCTGGCGATTGAAGGGGGTACGTGGGCGATCAACCCGGAAAAGTCGGTCAATTTCAAAATCGGCGGTAAACTTCCGTTTGAAGAAGCACTGTTTTTCTTCTTGACGAACACGCTCATCAGCATGGGCGTCACGCTCGTGACCGCGAAAGAAAGTCAGCGGCGCGCCCCGCGCTGGCTGCTGCGTCTGCTGCGGATCAAGCGCTCTGCATGATTTTGGTTTGTGAATGAATGGGGTCATCGATGTCGAAACGAATTTGTGTTTTCTGTGCCTCAATGGATGGTGTACGTCCTGAATATCGCGCGGCTGCGAGTGCTTTTGGCGCAGCCGCCGCTGAACGCGGCTGGACAATCGTCTACGGCGGCGGCAAGGTTGGCTTAATGGGCGCGGTCGCCGATGCCGCACTTGCGCACGGGGGGAAAGTCGTCGGCGTGATTCCGCGCGCATTGGTCGAGAAAGAAATCGCCCACGCGGGCTTGACCGAGCTGCACGTCACCGAAACAATGCACCAGCGTAAAGCGCTCATGGCAGATATCAGCGATGCGGTGATCACCCTACCGGGTGGTTTCGGAACGCTCGATGAAATCGCGGAGTTGGTCACATGGGCGCAGTTGGGCTATCACCGTAAGGCGCTGGTGCTGCTCAACACCGCGAACTTTTTCGCGCCGTTCATCGCCTATTTTGATCACATCGCGCAAGAAGGCTTTATCCGCCCGCATCACCGGGGTATTCTCGTCGTCCGCCCGGATGTGCCAAGCGCCATCGAAACGCTTGAGACGTATCAACCTCCGTTAATCGATAAATGGTTGGAGAAGAAGGACATCTAGCGATGACGATCTGGCAGTTTCAGCGCCTGCTGTCGATGCGCCTGTTGGCGTGGAATATCTTGAATTTCACGGCAGGCTTGATCCTCCTCTTGAATAAGAACCGGATTCTACAGGGCATCGGATCGCAGTTCGCGGGGTGGGCGTTCGTCAATGTGTTGATCGCTAACTTCGGCGCGGTCAGCGCAGCACGCCGCGAACGCACGCTTGAGGACGCGCACACACTTGAGCGCCGCACCCGCGAGGCGAACAACCTCAAGCGGATACTGTGGGTGAATGCCGGATTGGATGTCTTGTACATGCTCGGCGGGCTGGCGCTGATCGCCCGCAAGAACAGCGGCGACCGGACGCGCGGCGCTGGCGCTGGCATCGTGGTTCA
>JAPKMU010000159.1 GCA_026645745.1 Anaerolineae bacterium
GCGAACCGCCGCGAACGCAAAATGAACGTCACCGACGCCTTGGTTGAAGCGGGAGACCGCCGTCTGCGTCCGATTTTGATGACCGCAATTGCGACGATCTTCGCGCTCGTTCCGCTTGCGGTCGGGTTGAGCGAAGGTGCGATTATCGCGTCAGAACTGGGTACGGTCGTGATCGGTGGGTTGTTCAGCAGTACGCTGTTGACGCTGATCCTCGTTCCAGTGCTGTACAGCACGCTTTCCGGCAAAAAAGGCTCAGAAGCGAAGTCAGAGTAATTCCATCACTTTTCCCCTCTCCAACTGAATTTCGGAGAGGGGAACGGCGTTGAATCAAAAAGGCAGGACGGTGTGACCGTCCTGCCTTTTTGCTGAATAGCTCAATGCTCGGAGCTAGTTGTTTACGGCAACCGGCGCATCATCTTGGCGCAAAATATCGAGCCGCTCCCCCACCACTTTGAAGGCGGCAAGCGCGCGATCCAGATGTTCCTTCTTGTGCGTCGCCATATAGCTGGTGCGCAGGAGGCTCTGACCGGGCAGCACACCGGGCGGGACAACTGGATTGGTGTACACCCCTTCTTCGATCAGCGCGTGCCATGCCAACACAGTGCGGAAATCATCCTTGATGATGATCGGGATGATCGGCGTGTTGCTTGTACCCGTATCATAGCCGATCTCGTTCAGACCCTTACGCATGTATTCGGCGTTTTCCCACATGCGCTCGACATGTTCCGGTTCGGTTTCCATGATCGTGAGCGCTGCTAGTGCTGCCGCCGCCTGTGGAGCGGGAAGCGCCGCCGAGAAAATCAGCGAACGAGCGTTATGCTGAATGAAGTGAATCACGTCGGCACTGCCAGCGATGAAACCGCCAATCGACGCGAAGCTCTTGCTGAACGTGCCCATAATCAGGTCAACTTCATTCGTCAACCCAAAATGATGCGCCGTGCCGCGTCCGCCGCCCGTCACGCCGATGCCATGCGCGTCATCGACCATAATCCGCGCGCCGTGCCGCTTGCAGATTTCGACGATTTCCGGCAGCGGCGCAATATCGCCGCCCATGCTGTACACGCCATCAACCACCACCAGCTTACCCGCATCGGGCGGGAGTTTCGCCAACACTTCGTCGAGACGGCTGACATCATTGTGGCTGAACCGCTTCATTTCGCCGCGACACATAATGCAGCCATCGACAATGCTGGCATGATCGTCCTTATCGACAATCACATAATCGCCTTTGCCAACAATCGCGCTGATTGTGCCGACATTGGTTTGATAGCCCGTCGAGAAAACGAGCGCTGCTTCTTTTCCCACAAACTTCGCCAAACGGCGGTCAAGTTCTAGGTGCAGTTCCAGCGTACCATTCAAAAAGCGTGAACCTGTCACGCTGGTGCCATAACGATGGACGGCGTCAACCGCCGCTTGGCGTACACGAGGATCGGTAGTCAAGCCGAGGTAGTTATTTGACCCGATCATGACCACTTCTTTGCCTTGAAAGCGCGCGACTGCGCCTTCCGTGTCACTGAGCGCGCGGAAGTACGGGTATATCCCGGCTTCAATCGCTTCTTTTGCGCGTGTATCTTGAGCTACCTTGTCAAATAGGTCAGCCACGTACTGCCCCCTTACACTTCCGAAGCTTGCACATTGTGGTCGATGAACGTCTCGACGACAGGACATAGCTCATAACACCGCCGAATCGGGTTGGATATGTCTTGATCGTTTTGAATTCTCTGAATTTTAATGGCAAACCGGGTTTGTTACAAGAAATGCGCCTTAATGACGCACCTACAGAAGATGTTGAACCATACAGCGAAGTTCATCCCTTGCGCCAAAAAGCGCAAACGCGCTACAATGCGCGGTATTCTATTTCTCTAGAGAAGCAATGGAAGCAGGAGTACGCTGGATGTCTGCGCTTATGTTCCGTCGTTTGCTCGTGTGGGGAGTCTCGATGGTGTTGGGTTTCGCCATCGCGGCAGTGTTCGTGACGGCAATCCTACCTTGGATGGGACCGCATAACGGACATCCGATCACAATCCCCATCTACGGCTATCAATATTTCTTCTGGACGGCATTCCCGATTGGGCTGATCTTTGTGGTCTGGCTCGATTATTTTATGGATACGCGTATCCTGCCGGACTAAGCCACGCATGAATTTACAGCGACAGAAACCCGCCGGATTGTGGCGGGTTTTTGTTTGATAACCCATGATCGAATCCGTTACGCCTCGCTTTTGGAAATTACTGCTCATCACGCTCACCACGATGCTTGTAATCGGGTTGTCGCTGGTGGCAGTCTTGCTGCGTGGAGCGGCTGATCCCCCGCGCGATAATCTCACTGTGCTGGAATTCACACCAGCGGGAAGCACACGCGCCCCATTCACGCTGGAAACCACTGCTAGCGGATTTTCGCTCATGTGCGATCAAAGTGCGCCAATCTTCTTTCAGATTCGGCGTGATGGCTACTTCTCTGTTGCTGCATCCCTCCCCGACTGGGTACCCTTCTTACACATTTCTCGTGAAAGCAACAGGCTTTATCTCCATGTAGATGAGTCTGGACATATGACTTTTCGGATCAAGGAAGAAATCGCATGGCAAGGGAATTTAGAAACGGTGAACCCCGTGTGCTCTTTCCAGCGATTAGGCGACCGCTGAAATCTTGTGCATCTTTTCACGAGTTGAGAGTTTTTGAGAGCGCTCAGGAGAGGTTTTGAGGGGACTCGCCTGTTAGACTGAGGGACTATGACGAACGAACACACCTCACGCTTACCCGGTTTCTATAAACGTTCTTTGGCGGAGCGCTCGGCGGTTGTCGCACAGTGGGCAGGATTAACCACTGCGGAACAGTCAGCGCTCCTTGGAATTAACGGGCTGAATGCCGCGCAAGCCGATCACATGGTCGAAAATGCGATCGGTATCTACGCGCTGCCGCTTGGAATTGCCACGAATTTCTTGATCAACAATCAAGATGTGTTGATCCCGATGGCGATTGAAGAGCCTTCCGTTGTAGCGGCAGTGAGTAATGCCGCGAAACTGTTCCGCGCAGGCGGCGGATTTGTCACCAGCAGCGATGAACCCGTCATGATCGGTCAGATTCAAGTGCTTGAGATCGGAGACGGTTCGGCGCAAGCGGTGTACGTCGCGGCTGGCGCAGTGATGGCAAATAAAGCCTCGCTTCTTGACGAAGTGAACCGGATCGGCGGAAGCATCGTCAAGAGCGGCGGCGGCGCGCGTGATTTGCAGGTACGCCCCCTCTTAGAAACATCGGTCGGCGCGATGCTGATCGTGCATCTCTTGTACGACACGCGCGATGCGATGGGCGCGAATGCAATCAACACGGCGCTGGAGCACATCGCGCCGCAGATCGAGCAGATCACAGGTGGGCGGGTCAATCTGCGCATCTTGAGCAACTTGACCGATCAGCGCAAAGCACGGGCGGAAGGCATGATCCCGGCGAGTGAACTCACCACAGGCGACCTCAGCGGCGCGGATGTGGTGCGCGCATTGGTTGAAGCGGGCGCATTCGCAGAAGCTGATCCTTACCGTGCGGCAACCCACAACAAGGGAATCATGAACGGCGTGGATGCAGTCGTGATCGCCAGCGGGAATGATTGGCGGGCGGTTGAAGCAGGTGCTCACGCCTACGCCGCGCGCAGCGGTCGTTATTCAAGTCTCACCCGCTGGTGGCAGGATGACGACGGCAATTTGCGCGGCGCAATCGAAATGCCGTTAGCAGTCGGGATCGTCGGAGGAGCAACCCGCGTCCATCCGGCGGCACAAGTAGCGCTCAAAATTATGAATATCCAATCCGCCCGCCAACTAAGCGAGATCATCGCGGCGGTGGGCTTGGCTCAAAACCTCGCAGCCATGCGCGCCCTAGCGACCGAAGGTATCCAAAAAGGTCATATGCGGATGCACGCACGTCAGATTGCGGTCGCGGCAGGCGCAAGCGGGGCGCTTGTCAATCAAGTGGTCGAACAGATGGTGAGTGAAGGCAATATTCGCCCGGAACGCGCAAAACAGATTCTACAGGAACTGCAAGGATAAGATGCGATGCATGTAAACGGCTTGAATCCTTTTGATCAAGGGAGCGCGATGCTGATGCGCCCGAACCGTCAGGTCGGGATTGTCGGCTACGGCTCATATGTCCCGCGCTATCGTCTGCCGGGGGCGGAGATTGCCCGTGTGTGGACGGGTGGGCTGGGCGGCAGCCCGGTCAAATCAAAAGCAGTGGCAGGTCCCGATGAGGATGTCACCACAATGTCTGTTGAGGCAGCGCGTAACGCACTCGCCCGTGCGGGCATCGATCCGCTGGCGCTGCGCGCAGTTTGGATCGGCAGCGAAAGCCACCCTTACGCAGTGAAGCCAACCAGCACAATCGTCGCGGAAAGCATCGGCGCATCCCCGAATATTCAAGCGGCAGACTGGGAATTCGCTTGTAAGGCGGGAACGGAAGCGGTTCAGGCATCCATCGGAATCGTCGGCAGCGGGATGGGATCGTATACCCTCGCTATCGGCATGGATACCGCCCAAAGCCGTCCCGGTGATGCGCTCGAATACACAGCAGCAAGCGGCGGCGCAGCATTCTTGATTGGTCCCGCCGAAGAAGCATGCGCCGTGTATCAAGGAAGCTACAGCTTTGTGACGGATACGCCGGACTTCTGGCGGCGTGCCGATGAGAGCTACCCCAGTCACGGCGAACGCTTCACGGGTGAACCGGCATACTTCAATCATGTGCTGTCATCATCCGGTAAATTGATGGAAATGATGGGCACGAAAGCATCCGATTACACGCATGCGGTATTCCACCAGCCAAATGTGAAATTCCCGGAACGGGCGGCAAAAATGCTCGGCTTCAAAGAGGAGCAAATTCGCACCGGACTGCTTGCCGATGAAATCGGGAATGTATATTCCGGCTCGTGCATGCTCGGCTTGACGGCGATCCTTGACGAAGCGAAACCGGGCGACCGAATTTTGATGGTGAGCTACGGAAGCGGCGCGGGTTCGGATGCGTTTGACATCCTCGTGACGGATCGTATCACCGAGGTGCGCGACCGCGCTCCCAAAACACGCGACTATATCGCGCGCAAGACGATGATTGATTACGCGACCTATACCCGCTATCGCGGTTTGCTGAAGGACTGAACATGACGCCTACTGCTATTGTCGGAATCGGGCAAACGCCCGTAGGAGAACATTGGGAAAGTGGTCTGCGTGACCTAGCCCGTGAAGCGATCCGTGCGGCACTGGACGATGCAGGACTCGAACGTGTGGACGCGGTTTATGTGGGAAACGCGTTCGGGGCTACGATCAGCAGTCAGTCGCAGTTAGGCGCGTTGATCGCGGATTTTGCCGGACTCAAGGGTGCAGAAACATTCACCATTGAAGCAGCGGAAGCATCTGGCGGCGCGGCACTGCGGGCGGGTATTCTCGCTGCGGCATCAGGCATGGTCGAAACCGTACTGGTGTTGGGCGTGGAGAAATCAACCGACACAGTTGGCACAGCGCGTACAAAAGCACGTTCGGTCAGCCTTGACGCGGATTACGAGAGTATTCATGGAATGACGCCAACCGCGCAAGCCGCCCTGCTGATGCGCCGCTACATGCACGAGTACGGCGTCGAGTTGAGCGCGTTTGAGAATTTCAGCATCAATGCACATGCCAACGGCGCGAAGAATTCCAATGCCATGTATCGCAATACACTCAAGCCGGGGGCGTTCGGCAAAGCGCCGATGATCGCTGATCCGGTGAGCTTGTTTGACAGCGCTCCGGATGCGGACGGCGCTGCCGCCGTGATTATCACCCGCGCTGACCGCGCCGCCGACCTTGTACCACAGCCGATCCACGTGCTCGCCAGCACCGCCGCAAGTGATACTTTAGCACTGCATGACCGTGAAGACCCGCTGTGGCTGCGCGCGGTCGAACGCTCGACACTTGCCGCGTTTGCTCAAGCCGGAATTAGCGCAGGCGACGTGAATCTGTTTGAAGTGCATGATGCTTTCACGATTTTGTCGGCACTTTCGTTAGAAGCGGCGGGTTTTGCGGATCGTGGACACGGTTGGGAATGGGCAACGACCAACCAAATCGGGTTGACGGGTAAATTACCGCTCAGCACGTTTGGCGGACTCAAGAGTCGTGGTAATCCGGTCGGCGCAGCGGGTGTTTATCAAGCGGTCGAGGCGGTCTTACAACTTCGCGGTGCGGCTGGAGCGAATCAAGTGCAAAATGCACAAACCGCGCTGATACAGTCATTGGGCGGTTTAGGCAGCACGGCATTTACGCACATTTTTCAACGTGCATGATGTTGTGAAAGTGAGAGCAAATGAGGGTGAACAAAGCTCTCATGAGAGGTTTTGAGAGATCAGAGCCGCTAGAATGAAAACCATATCGTGCGAAAAAGCACAATCGCTCATGATTGGTTAAGGAGTACGGCAATGCAGATTTCACGTCACTGGCGCATCAATAAACAGCGGTATCGTCTGGAAGGTGTGCGCCTTCAAAACGGCGAAGTCAGCCTCCACAACCGTGCGGCAGCCCCGGCGGAGCGTGAAGCGCAGACTGCGACGCGTGAACCCCAGCGTGTCGGCGTGATCGGTCGCTAACTCATGCGCGCGCTCATCCGGTGATGAGCGCGCGTTTTTTCTGTAGATGAAGGATTGGCAGTATGACGACAGCGCCCAAAGGCGTCGATAATAGAGAAGGCTATCAGTTCGCGGGAACTGGCGAAATTTTCAGCTATACGACGGTACAAGAGCCGCCCGAAGGTTATGAGGAACAAGCCCCGTATATCTTGGCGCTGATCAAGTTGGATGAAGGCACGATGGTCACGGCGCAGATTACGGATGTGGTGGATGCCAGTGAAATCGCCATTGGTGATCGTGTCGAAATGGTCACGCGCAAGCTAACGGCTGAAGGCGAACGCGGCATGATTGTGTACGGGTACAAATTCCGCAAGGTACTTGAGCGCCTCTAAGCGCACGAACACAACGACGCAAAAAGCATACTCACAGGGGCGTAGTCCAGATGATTGACTACGCCCTTGTTTTTAATTTGGGCGTAATTCGTTAAAATGCGCTGAATGAGACGAACATCTGCACTCGGCAAAATCGGAGAAACTGCCGCAGCGAATTATCTGCGCGCTCACGGCTATCAAGTTATCGAGATGAATTGGCACGCACGCGCCGGAGAAATCGATCTGGTAGCGCAGCACGGCGATCAATGGATATTCGTTGAAGTCAAAACGCGCCGCGCTCCTGATGCTGCACCGCTGGAGGCGATCACCCGACGTAAGCGCGAACGCATGATCCGCGCGGCGTATGCTTACGCGGAAGTGCATAACTTGACAGAAGATTCATGGCGCATTGATGCGATTGCAATCACGTTGGATGGCAAAAATGCCCCGATCATCGACCACATTCAGGATGTACTAACGTGGGAATAAGCGCGAATCCTCCGCTTGTGGTGCTGGTCGGCGCAACCGCAACGGGAAAAACCGGACTGGCAATCGCACTCGCGCAAGCCTTGAACGGCGAGATCGTTGGCGCGGACAGCCGTCAGGTATACCGCTGGATGGATATCGGTACGGCGAAGCCAACCGCCGAGGAACGATCCGCCGCACCACATCATTTGATCGATGTGGTTGACCCGGATCAAACGCTGTCACTTGCGACGTATCTTGAATTGGCAAACACGGCGATCCGCGATATTCACACACGCGGAAAACTCCCCCTGCTGGTTGGCGGGACGGGGCAGTATATCACGGCATTGATTGAGGGGTGGAGCGTACCGGAAGTCGCGCCGAATCCGGCTTTACGGGCGGAACTCGAAGCCTATGCCATACAGCACGGTGCGGCAGCGCTCGGTGATCGACTGCGGGTGCTTGATCCGGCGGCTTACGCCCAGATCGACTATCGCAATGTGCGGCGGGTGGTTCGCGCCTTAGAAGTCATCCACGAGACCGGACAGCCCTTCAGCGCGCAGCGCACGAAAACACCCCCACCCTACCGCATTTTGCATTACGGGCTTACCCTTAACCGTGAAGCGTTGTATGAACGAGCAGACCGACGCGTGGATGCGATGATCCGTGCGGGATTCGCGGACGAAGTACGCGGACTGCTCGAACGGGGGTATTCTCCGTCGCTCCCATCCATGACAGGATTGGGTTACAAAGAACTCGCCGCGCATGTGATCGATGGCGTTCCGCTTGACGTGACGGTGAGCGCGATCTATAGTGCCACCCATGATTTCATCCGGCGGCAGGAAACGTGGTTCCGCAAGTACAATCAAGATGCGCTGTGGTTGGACGGTGCAACACTCGACCGCGACGCACTGATCACAACCCTTCGCCTACGGCTTGAGGAGAGGTAGACACCCGCTCATGGGGATCTTTCGTCGAGAAGGCAGCAACCAGAATATCATTGTGGGGCTGATCCTTTTGGTCGTTCTGGCGTTCCTCGCAGGACCCGGAACGGTATCCCGCTTTCTAGCCCCGATCTCACCTTATTTTGAGGGTGTGCCGTGTGACCGCCTGCGGAGAGCCGATGACAGGGCAAATCATCAAAGTTTGCTCGGTCGCGCTGCCGAGGATGCGCTCGAACTTCGTGTGAGCACCTCGGGACTGCCAAGCGACGGCGCGGGCAGCCTGATCATTGCCATTACGGTCATCAATAATTCCGTCGGCGCAGTCCCCATTGTGTATAACTACAACGAGGTAATCGTCGGGGATAACGGCACAAGCGGCTTGGGAATCATTTTTTCGTCGAATGTATCGGTCAACGGTGTCGGCTTGGGGGTACGCTCTGGTCAGCCCGCAACCATCCCGGAGACTGATATTCGTGTTCTCGGTCCGCGCCAGCGCTGCATCCACACGATTGACATTGCAGGTGGGAGCGTACTGACTAACCCCGGGTTTGTCGGTGGTCAAACGACAGTCGTAGCGTTTTATCGCGGCACGACGAGCGGGGCGATCCCTGCCGCTAATCCAACGCCGATCTTTCCCGATCAAGGGCTGCCTATCGGGACAGTGGTTTCGGGCGCGGTAGTGATTCCGGCGTCAGGCGCGGCTCAGTAGTCATCTATCGGCATCGGTGTATAATTCAATCACTGCGAACGGCAACGTCTTGAAGGAGTGCGGTCTATGTCAGATAGCAGCGGAGAGCGCCCGATCCTGATTATTCAGGGGGAAAAAGCAGCAGAGCGCCAGCGAACCCTCACGGAGGACAATGTGCGCGTTGGGCGCGGCGAGGACTGCGAGATCATGATCCCAGAGCGCGCCATCTCGCGGCAGCATATCCGCATTTTCAAAGCCGGGGACGACTGGTTTATTGAAGACCTTGATAGCAAAAACGGCTCTTGGCTGAACGGACATAAACTGCTAGGCGAAGCGAAGCTCTACGACGGTGACGAAATCAATTTAGCTCAAGTGTTAAACCTACAATTTTTGGGTACAGGCGCAACCGCTCCAAACCTGATCGATGCGCCAGACTTCATCGGTAAATCACAGCGTCCGGCGCAGCCGGGTGGACGGTTACGTGTGGATACCGATGCACGCCGCGTATACATCGGTGAAAAAGAGATCGATCCGCCGCTGAGTCCGCCGCAGTATCGCCTGCTGGAACTGCTTTTCAACAATACGGGGCGGATTTGCACCCGCGAGTCCGTGATCGAGGCAGTGTGGCCCGACGTAGTGGGTGAAGGTGTAAGCGAACAGGCGATTGATGCGCTGGTGCGCCGCCTGCGTGACCGGATCGCGGAAGTTGACCCGGATTGGCAGTATATCGTCACTGTGCGCGGGCATGGCTTCCGTTTGGAGAATGGATAGCAGCAAATAGGACAGCGTTATATTGCCCGCTAAAGATCGATATCACGAACTCGTCAAACGAGCGTTTGTCAAGGCTGGTTGGACAATTGCACGCGAACAAGTCTATATGTCTGATAACCATCGGCACATTTGGATTGACTTGGGTATCAGGCGTGAAAACGACGAAACGCTCATCCTAATAGAAATCAAAGGGTTTGACCCATCTGCATCAATGTTGGATGCCTTGATGTCCGCAATTGGGCAATATGTCGTATATCGAGCAATGCTTGATTTCCTAGAGCTGCAGCAGCCGCTTTATCTGGCGATCCCCACAACAACGTACGATGGAATTTTCCAGATTCCGGTCGCCAAGCAAGCAATAGTGGATTTGGGTATAAGGCTCGTCGTTTTTAATCCGCTTACGGAGGAAATTGTCCAATGGAAGGGCTAACTACCATTGTGATGGACGTAATGTCCGGATACGCCGTGAAGGGATTAAACGGATACAGCGTCTTGACCACCAGCGCAGACCGCAGGCTGCTCACTGTCGTATCGTTAGCAACCTTGAAGGGAAAGCGTTTCACAACAACGTCACTTGCCGTTCGCATCACGCACGACAGTATTGTGATTGAGCATGACATCAATAACAAACCTCTCGTTGATGCCCTGCTGCAAGCTGGAATTCCGCGCAGTCAGATTATCCTTGCCTACGCGGGCGAACCTGTACCCGACTCCGCTGAAGGTGCGGCATAAATGCCTATGAGCCTTGATAAACCTGCCCGCCGTGCCGAACTCTACGCCCTGCTCGGCGATCTCCCGCCGCGTGACCGACCGATTACGGCGACATCACTCCATCTCACCGAAGGGCGCGGGTATGCGCTCGAAACGCTCGTGCTTGACCTAAACGGGATTGAACCTGTTCCCGCGTATTTCGTAACGCCGCTGAATTACGCACCACCCTACCCCGTCGTGCTTTATCAGCATGCGCATGGCAGCGATTATCAACTGGGCAAAGATGAACTGATTCGCGGGCGCACCGCGATCCAGAATCCGCCGTATGCCGAAGCGCTTACCCAAGCGGGTTATGCCGCGTTGTGCATCGATCATTGGTGTTTTGGGGAACGACGCGGTCGAAGCGAAAGCTCGACCTTCAAAGAGATGCTGTGGCGTGGTCAAGTGCTGTGGGGAATGATGGTGTACGACTCGCTTCGCGCCGTCGATTACCTAACCAGCCGAACGGACATCGATCCGGCGCGGATCGGCACGCTCGGCTTATCGATGGGCAGCACGCTGGCATGGTGGACAGCCGCGCTGGATGAGCGCATCAAGGTATGCGTCGATATTTGCTGCATGACCGATTATCAAGCGCTGATTGATGCGAGCGGGTTAGATGGTCACGGCGTGTATTATTACGTCCCGTCGCTGCTCAAACATTTCACGACCGCGCAGATCAACAGCTTAACCGCCCCGCGTCCCCACTTGAGCCTCGCCGGCGATCGCGATCCGCTGACGCCGTCAGCAGGATTGGATCGAGTCGATGCGGAACTAAAAGCGGTTTACGCGGAAAGCCCGGCGGCATGGGAGC
>JAPKMU010000015.1 GCA_026645745.1 Anaerolineae bacterium
CCGCGTGGCGTAGTGTGAGCAGTTTCAGCGAAGCCACCGTCGTGATTGTCAAACACCTTGCGCCTTGCGGTATTGCTTCCGCGAAAACAATCGCGGAAGCTTTTCCTGACGCACTAGCGAGCGATCCCGTCTCCGCCTTTGGAGGTGTGATTGCCGTGAATCGTCCAGTCGATGATGCCTTCGTTGAGGCAATAGGCTCTCTCTTTGTCGAAGCGATTGCTGCTCCACAGTTCTCGCTCTCCGCTCAGAATACACTCCACGACAAACGCAAGAACTGTCGCTTGGTGCAGATTCCGGCGATGTACGATGGGCGTGAGCTTGAAATTCGATCCGTGCATCGCGGCTTGCTGATTCAAACGGCTGATCTGGGTGATCCTGAAGGCACAAACTTCAAGACGATGACCCAACGACAGCCAACATCGCAAGAAATTGACGCGCTCCGCTTCGCCTGGAAAGCGGTTCAACATGTAAAGTCAAACGCGATTGTGATCGCCCGCATGCACGCAACGCTGGGCATCGGCGGCGGGCTGCCAAGCCGTGTTGATGCGGTGAAAATCGCTATCGAAAAAGCAGGTGATAAAGCGCACGGAGCAGTCCTCGCTTCAGATGCCTTCTTTCCGTTCGCAGACGGGATAGATGCCGCCGTCGCAGCAGGGATTACGGCAGTGATTCAACCCGGTGGTTCCATCCGTGACAGTGAAGTGATCGACGCTGCAAATAAGGCGAATATCGTTATGGTCTTCACGGGTGTACGCCATTTCCGTCATTAAGCCGGGGAAAAAGGGTCTTGTCAGCCATCGGCTAGACGGGTATACTTTTTCCAATAGTTGCCACCGTAGCTCAACGGCAGAGCATACGCTTCGTAAGCGTGAGGTTAAGGGTTCAAATCCCTTCGGTGGCTCTTATAATGCCCGTCACAGATCGCCTCTGTGCGGGCTTTTTTTTAGCTGTTTGAGGGTGGAGTGATGGGTATCATTCACGAACACCGCCACCGTCCGGTCACAATCGCGGTTGCGGGCGGCACGGGATCAGGCAAAACCACGATCTCCATGGCAATTCTTGATCGGGTTGGCAGTCACAATATCGCTTATGTGCCTCACGATGCGTATTACAAAGATCTGAGCCATGTCCCGCTCGCGGAACGCGGCTTTGCCAACTATGATCACCCGGATGCGCTCGAAACCTCGTTAATGAGAGAGCACATCCTTCGCCTTCAGTCGTGGCAGCAGGTGGAAATTCCCACCTACGACTACACCCAACACCGTCGTGCCGCCGAAGTACAGGTGATCCCGCCGCAGCCAATCATCATGGTTGAAGGCATCCTCGTCCTCTCGGAAGCATCGCTTCGTCCTTTGTTCGACGTCAAAATCTATGTCGATGCTGATCCGGATATTCGCTTTATCCGGCGTTTGCAGCGCGACATTGTCGAACGTGGGCGCACGGTCGAGTCAGTGATTGCGCAGTACATGGCAACAGTTCGACCGATGCACCTAGAATTTGTTGAACCGAGCAAACGCTATGCTGACGTGATCATTCCCGAAGGTGGGTCAAATACCGTAGCGATTGATATGGTATCGGCGCGTATTCAAGCATTGGTCAACACGGTCGTGCCGCCGCTCACCGAAGGGGATTGACCTCGCAACTTTTCGGGTGCTATACTGGATCACAATCTCATCTTTATCGGCGTTGACTGAGAGAAGTAAGCGGAAAATCGGGTGACAGAGAGTGCAGGTCGATGGGTTGAGAGCCTGCTCACTACGAAACGCTGAAAAGTCGCTCATGAGCTGTTGATCTGAACACGTAGTAGGATCAACCGGGGTCGCCCGTTACCGCGTCAGAGTGTTCCCGCAGTGGATGATGTTCTGCTGCGCGAGAAACAAGGTGGTACCGCGAAAAAGCCCTTTTCGTCCTTGTGATGGAAAGGGCTTTTGTATTTCCTAGGGGGCGCGTTGTGGAAATGACGAACGATACCAACCCGTTTTATGACGCGGTTGCCCAACATTACACACTGTTCTTTCGGGATTGGGAGACTCAGATGGAGCGCGAGGGCTTAGGATTGCGCTCCATCTTTCGCAATCAAGGAATCACGCGTGTATTGGATGCCTCATGCGGTTCCGGTGTGCAGTCGATTCCGCTCGCAAAACTTGGATTCAACGTGACTGCCGCTGATCCAAGTGAAGGGATGCTCATTCGCGCCCGTGAAATCGCTGCAGATCAAGGCGTTCAGGGCAAGATCGCGTTTATCCAGTCCGATTTTTTGAACTTGCTTTCTAACGTGCAAGCGCCGTTTGATGCCGTGATCACAAAGGGCAGCGCACTACCCCACTTGCTGCTTGATCAGGAAATTGAAACTGCGCTGAGAATTTTTAATCAATTGCTCCGCGTTGGTGGGCTGCTCGTGATCGGTATGCGTGATTTCGCCGACATGATTGAAGATCGCCCGCGCTTCATTCCCGGTCTGATTCATGAACTCGATAATGGGCATGAATTTGTCACCTTCGATATTTGGGAATGGGAGGATGGACCGCCCATCACCGCGACGCAGAATTTGTACATTGTGCAGGGTGATGGCAGCCAGTATGAAACCGTAAAGCGGAGTGTAGTCTATCGCCCACTCTCAACAGATGAAGTCAAGGTTGTTCTGTTGGAGTCCGGTTTTGACATCATCAGTGATCAACCCGATCGCTCTGAGCGTGTGATAGTGGCACGCAAGCAAGAGGCATCAAAGACATACCGTTTCCCGTTCAAGCGTTGAATGGCTTTAGCACTAGGAGATCGCTAAATGGCAAATACAATGGCGAAAAACTTCGACTTTAAAGAGGCAGAACGCCGCCTCTATCAATGGTGGCAGGAAAAGGGCTGGTTCAAGCCAGAGTCTGCTCCCGCTGATGCAGAACCATTCGTGATCAGCATGCCGCCACCTAACGTGACAGGCGCACTGCATCTGGGTCATGCGCTGTTTGTGACCGTCGAAGACATCATGATCCGGTTTGAGCGTATGCGTGGTAAAGCTGCATTGTGGGTTCCCGGAACAGACCACGCCGGTATTGCGACCCAGCTTCAAGTTGAGAAGATGCTGCGCGACCAAGGAACAAGCCGACACGAAGTGGGACGCGAAGAGTTTCTTGCGCGTACATGGCAGTGGAAAGAGAAATACGGCGGCGCAATCACCCAGCAGTTGAGACTCTTAGGCGCAAGCTGCGATTGGGATCGTGAACGGTTCACGCTCGACGATCAACTTTCTGAAGCCGTGCAAGAAGTGTTTATCAGCCTATGGGATCAAGGGCTGATCTATCGTGGCACTCGTTTGGTCAACTGGAGTCCCGGTTTACAGACAGCCGTCTCTGATCTCGAAGTGGAACGTGAAGAGGAAGCGGGTACGCTGTACTTCTTCAAGTATCCGGTGGAGGGCGGCGAATTTTTGCCTGTTGCCACCACACGCCCGGAAACTATCCTAGGCGACACAGCGGTTGCGGTGCACCCTGAGGACGAGCGCTACCAACACTTGATCGGCAAGAAGGCATATGTGCCGATGCTCAACCGCGAAATCCCCGTGATTGGGGATGCCTACGTGGATCGTGAGTTTGGCACAGGTGCGCTTAAAGTGACGCCTGCGCATGATTTCAACGACTACGAAATCGCACGGCGGCACAACTTGCCGATGATTAACATCCTGAATCCGGATGCGACGCTGAACGCGAACGCAGGTGCGTATCAGGGGATGGATCGTTTTGCTGCACGTGAAAAGTTGTGGGCAGATATGACCGATGCTGGACTGACGATCAAAACCCAACCGCATACCTATATCATCCCCCGCAGTCAGCGCGGCGGCGAGATTGTCGAACCGATGTTGAGTATGCAGTGGTTCGTCAAGATTCAACCGCTGGCAGAAAAGGCGCTCGATGCCGTTCGCAGCGGCGCGATTCAAATCGTGCCTGAGCGCTTCGAGAAAGTGTATTACCATTGGCTCGAAAACATCGAAGACTGGTGCGTCAGCCGCCAATTATGGTGGGGACACCGCATTCCGGCATGGCACGGTCCAAACGGCGAAATCCACGTCGGCAAAACACCGCCGCCCGGCGATGGCTGGAAACCCGAAGAAGATGTGCTCGATACATGGTTCAGCAGCGGATTGTGGCCCTTTAGCACGTTGGGCTGGCCCGAACAGACGCCCGATTTGCAGCGTTTCTACCCCACGCATGTGATGGAAACAGGTTACGACATTCTGTTCTTCTGGGTGGCACGCATGATTATGCTCGGCTTATGGTTCACGGATAAACCACCCTTCCATACCGTGTACTTGCACGGGCTGGTGCGCGATAAACATGGGCGCAAGATCAGTAAAACCGCAGGGAACGTGATCGATCCGACCGAATTAATCGAGCAGTACGGCGTTGATCCACTCCGGTTCACGCTGGCGACAGGCGCGACTCCGGGCAACGACATTAACATGGACACCGGTCGCGTTGAACGCAATTGGCGTTTCGTCAACAAAATCTGGCAGATGGCGAATTTTGTGACGGTTAATCTCGATGGTGATGTGCCGCTTGGCGCACCTCCGCCGCAAGCGCTTGACCTGCCATCGCGCTGGATTTTGAGCCGTCTCAACCGTTTGATCGAGAATGTGACGCGCTTGTTCGAAACCTACCAATATGGCGAAGCCGGACGTCAAATCGACGACTTCCTGTGGTCAGAATTTGCTGACTGGTATATCGAAATGAGCAAGTACCCGCTCTATCAAGGAAATGATGCCGAAAAACAGACGGCTCGTCAGGTGCTGGTGTATGTGCTAGATCAAGCACTGCGACTGCTGCATCCATTCATGCCGTTCGTGACTGAAGAGATTTGGCAGCATATCCCCCATGAAGGCGAAGCGCTGATTATCGCAGCGTTCCCAATCGCTGACGCACGTTACTTCGATGACGCGGCGGAAACACAAATGACGATCCTAATCGATCTGATTCGCGGGATTCGCAACGTGCGTGACGAATACAAAGTCGAGCCGGGACGCAAGATCACTGCTGTCGCTTCGGTGGGCGGTTTCGGTGCGCTGTTTGATCAGTACAGCTACCTGTTTGCCCGGCTGTGCAATGTGGCGACGGTGACGAAACTTGGTGCTGGCGAAAATCCGCCGGGTGAATCTGCATCTGTCGTGGTGAACGAAGTTACGATGTATTTACCGCTGGCAGAGTTCATCGATCTTGGCGCTGAATGTGAGCGACTGAACAAGGAATCCGCCAAACTGACGGTGCAGATCGAGAAGTCACGTGGGATGCTCGCTAATGAAGGCTTTATCAACCGTGCGCAGCCTGACGTGATCGAAAGGGAGCGTGCCAAACTTGCTTCGCTTGAGGCGAGTGCCGCACAGATCGCAGAGCGCATTTCCAGCATGTGTAAATAAACCAATCAAGTGAGGGGCGGCAGCCGCCTCTCACTTACTCCCCTTGTTTGCAGTATAAATCGCCAATCCGGCTTCCTGAGCCGCCTTGCGCACGTCTTTATCTCCATCCGTTTTGAAAACCTGCTCTAAAGCGGTGAGGGCATCCGTATCGCCTAACTGCGCAAGTTCCTGAATTGATTTCAGTCGCACATCAGGACTCTTATCTTTCAAGCGACTGATATGATACGCCACAAGCTTCTTGGTATAAGAACTGGACATTGTTGTTCGCTCCTGCTGCACCGATTGCGGCACACTCAAGTATCACCGTGATTATATGGTATAATCTCCCCCGCTGTACCCGGAAAAGCGAGTTGAGGCAGTTTGTTTTGGCATCATCTTTCAAAATTTGCCCGATCTGCGGAACACGCACCCATGCGAATGCTGTGATGTGCAGTACATGCGGCACATCCCTAGCGGATATCGCACCCGTAAAAGGAACAGCCGCAACTCTTCGACCGCCGTCGTCGACGTATGATCGGCGTTACGGAGAAACCGATCTACTGGAGGGCGAAACGCCGCGCAACTCCGGTATGCTGCTCATTGGTGGATTGTTGGTTCTGCCACTGATTTTGTGCGCGGGACTCATTGGTTTTTTGGGAGCGCGCTCACTTGCGGAGCGTATGCCGACGGAAGTTCCGCCCACCGTGACGATTACACAGACAGCACAGATTGGCGAAAGTATCGAGATTGTACCGACTGATACTCCGCTCCCCTTATTCACCAACACACCGTATCCAACTCCGCGTTTGGCGACGATTACGCCAGCGCCGCCTACTGCAACCGCGACCTTCACGCCCGGTCCCTGTGAACGTCGAGTCGAAGCCGGGCAAACGCTCATCGACCTCGCATACAGCTGCGGACACCGTTCACAGGACGTATTTCCCGAAATTCTCGAAATGAACAACCTGTCTGCTCCAGAAGCCTTAATCGCAGGTCAGTTGATCCAAATCCCTTGGCCCACGCCGACGGTTGATCCAAATGCATCTGGTGCGGCTGACAACGAAATTGAGGTTGCCGACGCGGGAAACGCATCCAGCGGTGATGTGGAAACGGTGCTGGCGGCACAAGTATTTGAGGAAGTTCTCCCAACCCCAACTGATACTCTGATTCCCGGTGTGATGTGGCATATCATCCAGACCAACGAAACGATGGTCGGAATTGCTTATCTATACAACACAAACGCCGAAGTGTTGGCGCAGTTGAACCCCGAAATCGATTTTTTGCAGTGTGATTTTGGTCTGGATACAGGTGGCGAAACCTGTACTGTGTTCTTGGTCGCCGGTCAGCAGATGCGCGTCCCAGCGCCAACCGCAACTCCCACTCTATCCCCAACGCCATCCGGCAGCGAAACGGCAACCCCTACAGCAACGGCGACATTTAATGCGCCGAGCTTGATGAGTCCGAGCAATCGCGCCCTATTTATGCGCGCCGACTTGATCACACTGCGCTGGGTTCCAACAGGAACGCTTGCACTTGATGAGCAGTATCTTGTCACTCTGCGTGATTTGACGGCAAATCGCACTGAAACCGCCCTCACAACTCAGTTGTTCTACATCGTGCCCTCGACCATGCAGGGAACAGATGCGCGCCGCCATGAATACGAATGGATGGTGAGCGTTGTTCGCAACGGCGACCCCGCCAGCGCACGCTTCACCACTGACCCTCGCACCTTCACATGGGAAGCACTGGGTGATCCCACCCCAACTGGAGAAATGACCAATCCATGAAATCACGTTTCATGCTTCGCGGTACGCTGATCTCCGGGCTAGCAGCGCTGAGTGTGCTGGCGGCGGGCTGTGAACTCTCGACTATTCCACAACAAGCGACGCCAACTGTGCAAATCACACCGTCGCTTCCGCCAACGTTTACGCTTCCGCCCGCAACTGCAAGCGCTACGATGACGGGTACCACGCCGCCGCGCCTAGCAACACTGCCTTCACCGACTCCCGGTACGCCAACCGACACACTTACGCCAAGCCCGACGCCGGGACCAATTGCGTACATTATTCAAGCAGGCGACACGTTCTATAACGTCCTTTTATCGCCGCCTTTTCGGTATACAGTCGCACAGATCAACGGCTTAATTCCTGAATTCCTAGAATTGAATCCGGGCGTGCGCAGCATTGATCAACTGCCTAGTCCCGGCTCGACCATCTATATTCCCCTGCTCCCACCCGAACCAACTCCGGAGGGGTTTGATCTCACGCAGACAGCGCAGCCATCCCTATTTGAAGTCGGACTGCCGGAGAACGCCGAGATCATTCAAGTCGAAATCCAAGAAAATGATTCGATTTTGCGTTTCGCGCAGGAATACGAGACGAATCTAAGCATTTTGGCGACGATTAACCCTCAGTTGGGTTTCATCGGTTGTGACTTCTCAAACCCAAGCGGCGGACCGGAATGCAATGTATTCATGGTGGTGGGCGATACGGTCAATGTTCCAGCGCCAACGCCGACACGGACGCTTTCCCCCACACCTTCGGGCAGCGAAACGCCCACGCCCACGCCGACTCACCCATCACCGCGTTTATTCTTCCCGGCAGACGGTGGGGTCGCACCAGCGCGCACTTTCCAATTGCAATGGACAAGTGTCGGAATGCTGCTGCCGAATGAGGTGTATTTTGTCGAGATCGAGGACGTGACTGCCGGAACGATTTACAACGGCGTGACAACGACAACCGCCTATATGCTGCCCGACAGCCTGATCCCGTCGGATGGACAGGCACATACAATTCGGTGGCGTGTTGCTGTTGCTACCCAAACGTCCGACGGCGCTTATGCGATTGTCGGTGCGCCGGGAAATGTGCGCACATTTACGTGGCAGAGCCGCTAAACGCCGAGCCGCCCGAACTCACGCGCAAGTTGATCGCTGCTGATGTGGATCAGTGTGGGACGACCATGTGGACACGTCAGCGGCGAATCGCAGCGCTCAAGCTGCCGGATTAAACCCTGCATTTGCTCAACGCTGAGAATCTGCCCCGCTTTTACGGCGGCAGTTTTGCATACACGCAAAATGATCTTGTCTTCGATTGCCTGCTGCCCCGGTGTATTCCCTGCTTCGAGGTCTTGGATAATACTGGTGATCACTTCCACCGGATCGCCGTCCGCCAGCATACCGGGGACGCTGCGTACAACGAACAAATTAGGTCCGAAGGGTTCAATCCCAAATCCAAGCCGCGCCAACGCATCAAGTGATGCTTCTAGCAAACGAGCTTCGGGTGCGGACAAATGCACCGTTTGCGCCTCTAGCGCATACTGCGCCACCGTCTGCTGCTGTGCGTAATCCGCCATGAACTGCTCGTATAAAATGCGTTCATGTGCAGCATGCTGGTCGATCAAGTACAGCCCTGCTGGACCTTCCGCGATGATATAACTTGCAGCGATCTGACCCACGAGGCGCAGCATTGGTAAGGTGCGCGGACGCGCTGGCGCACCTAAACCCTCTGGTATCTCGCTGCCGTCTCCGGTAGCATCTTCGGACTGCCTGACGGCATGTTGACCGGGGTCGCGTAGATCAAGCTCCATATCCATCTGGCGGGATGTGTCGCGCCAATCGCGCCCAGCATCGGTGAATGATCCGCGTCCGGTACGGAAACTTGGAACGCGCGCATGTTCGATCAGTGAGCGCCGCACCGCGCGCTGCACTGCACTGAATACCTGCTCATGACTTTGGAAGCGCACCTCGGCTTTAGTTGGATGCACGTTGACATCGACCAACTCCGGCGGCATGTCAATTCGCAGAATCGCAATCGGGTAGCGTCCAGTCATCAAGAGCGTGTGATAGGCTTGCACAACGGCGTGAGTCAGCCCGGTGTCTTGAATCCAACGCCCGTTGACGAACAGTGTGATTTTTGAGCGATCGGCCCGATGCAAGTTTGGCGTTGATGTGTAGCCATATACGCGAATGCCCTGATAATCCTCGCTGCGTGTATCAACCTCAAGCATGTTCTTAAACGTGTCTAAGCCGATCACGTTGACCAGAACATCCGCCAAATCACCTGAACCACCAGCACGCAGAACTTCACGCTGATCTTGCTCAAGAACGAAACGGATTTGCGGATATGCCATTGCATAGCGCGAGATCAGGTTGGCAATCTGGCGCTTTTCGGTCATTTCAGATTTCAGGAATTTCAATCGCGCCGGGGTGTTAAAGAAAAGCTGCTCAACCGTGATCGTGGTTCCCGCAGGAAGCCCAACTGACTTCCGGTTGACAATTGTTCCGCCTTCTAATCGTATCGTCGTACCAACGGATTCTTCCGCGCATCGGGTCGACATCTGTACATGACTGACCGACGCGATACTTGCGAGGGCTTCCCCTCTAAAACCGAGTGTGAGAATACGATACAGGTCTTCAGCGGTATCCAGTTTGCTTGTCGCATGGCGCATGAAGGCAAGCTCAATATCTTCCGCTGGAATGCCGCACCCATCATCCATGATCTGGATTTTGCGGCGTCCATCTCCCCACACTCCGATATGAATAGTCTCCGCGCCGCCGTCAATCGCATTTTCAAGCAGTTCCTTGACGACGGAGGACGGTCTTTCGACGACTTCACCCGCTGCGATTTGGGCGACAACGTCTTCCGCTAATTTGTGAATTGGCATGTTGAGCCGCTTTAACTAAGAACAAATGGTCTACAGCCGCATTATACATTGCCTGTGCTGATGCCGTTAGTCCCATCCAGCGGAATGCGCATGAAGAAGGTGCTGCCTTGCCCTTCTGTGCTTTCCACCCACGCTTCACCGTTGTGCCGTTGGGCTACGCTGCGCACGATGAATAAACCCAAGCCGCTGCCTTTGACGCGCTTGTGCTCCTGTCGTGCAATCCGTTGATGCCGCTGGAATAAGCGTTTCTGATTTTCAGGGCTGATTCCCAATCCGTTATCCTGTACGCCGACGATCACACTGCGGTCTTGGACAAAGACCTTGATCGTGATGCGCCCGCCGTTTGGCGTGTACTTGATCGCGTTATCAACAAGGTTGGCAATCGCACGCTCAAGCATATTGGTATCCGCACTGAGAATCGGGATATCGTCAGCGATTTCCGTCGTTATGGTGAGTTCGCTCTTTTCCGCCGGAATAAGGTGCTTCCTGACGATTTCGGTCACCAAATCCATCAAGTCGGTTGGCTCACGCAGCATCTCGTAGAAGCCAGTTTCGGGATCAAACCGCCCAGCGTCTTGAATATTCTCGACGAGCGCAGTCATCTGCGAGATGCCCGACAGAACTTTTTCAACAAACTGAAGCTGTTTTTCGTTCAATTCGCCGACTAATCCGAGTTGAAGCATGTTGGCGAAGCCTTGAATCGACGTAAGCGGCGAGCGCAAATCATGCGCAGCGATACGCATGAATTCATGCTGATTTCGACTGAGTTTGCGAAACTGCGTGACATCACGCAGCACAAAGATCAAATGATGTTCTGGCAAGGGGCGTTCAGGATTGACCTGTTGGATACGCGCAATGTAAACATGTTCACCATCCGGTGACCATTCCGGAAGGAGTTCACCATCACGCGCCAGTTTCACCAATGGCTCTGGAACTGCGGCAGCAAGCGCTGCTGGCAGCGATTCAATACCAAATAGAATCTGTGCAGCTGTGTTGGCACGGATAATCTCGAATGTGGAGGTAAGGATCAACATCGGATCACTGATGCTGTCCATTACTGCCTCTAGAAGTTGTTCTAATCCGTCTGGCTGGTGCGGTGTCACCAATCCACCTCACTGCGATTATCGAACTGCGTTGTCCCTATATCATAGCGCTGTGCGCTTCTTCCGCGCAATGCGTTCCGCTTGCGCCGTATGGATACCCGTGTTAGACTTTTGTGTAAATTTATGCTTAATGGATGGGTGCTTTTGCCATCTTCGCGTTCTAATTTCTGCATATGGGGCTAGCGCAGCGATGGCTGAGAAAATCCTAGTAGTCGATGACGACCTTGACAGTCTGAAGCTAATCGGCTTGATGCTTCAGCGTAACGGTTATGATGTTGTCGCAGCCAGCACTGGCAATCAGGCGCTCGCAAAGGCAGCGGAACAGCAGCCGGATTTGATCATCCTCGATGTCATGATGCCAGATATGAATGGTTACGAGGTATGTCGTCGCCTGCGCCGGAATGACCAAACCAAACTCATTCCTATTATCATGTTCACCGCGAAGACATTGATCGACGATAAAGTTGCCGGTTTTGAAGCGGGTGCAGATGATTATCTGACAAAACCCACGCATCCGGCGGAGTTAGCGTCGCGTGTGCGCGCGATCCTGCTTCGCAGCGCGGCACAACGGCAGACCAAAGCTGGTCGCGGCATGACCATCGGTATTTTCGGTGCGAAGGGTGGCGTTGGGACGACCACCATTGCCATGAATATCGCCGCCTCGCGGCTTCTGGCGGGGCAAGACCCGGTGGTTGCTGATTTCCGTCTTGGAATGGGCAGTCTTGGTTTAGCGCTCGGTTTAGGCGATGCTCAGGGCATGGCGAACGTACTCGCAATGCCGCCTGATGAAATCCGTCCACGCTCGATTGAGGGCGAGATTGTCACGCATTCGTCTGGGCTGCGTGCACTGCTTTGCTCCGCCCATGCGAAAGAGGCACAGCTTGAACCCCACCCCGAAACAGCAGCGGCAGTCGTCAAGACGCTGCGTGGGATGGGCGCGCCTGTCGTATTCGATCTGGGCACTTATACCAATCCGCTGTTCATGCGGCTTCAACGTGAGATGGATCAATTGATTATGGTCCTCGATCCGATCACGATTACTTTGGCAATGGCACGCGATCAACTTCAGGAAATCGACGCGGAACGCCCTCAGCACCGTGCGACGAATATCGTGATTGTCAACCGTGCGGCATCCGGGTCACCGCTCTCTTGGAATGAAGTTGAGCGTATTCTTGGGCGTGAAGTGCGCGCAAACGTCTCGCTTGCGTCCGAGTTAACCACGCAGTCGCTGATCGCTAACGTGCCGGTTGTGATGCTTCAGCCAACTGCCATTGTATCCAGCCAGATCATCAAATTAGCCGAAGACCTCAACAATATCGGACGCTTGATGGCATCGCGCGAAACGATGCCGTAGTAGAGATTTCCCGGCGGGCGCATGGATCTTGAACTGATCGCACAAGCTGCCGACATTATCCGCAAGGCGCGCGCCGGGATTGCCTTCACGGGAGCGGGTATTAGTACGCCTTCAGGAATCCCGGATTTTCGCAGCCCTGAATCGGGCATTTGGAACAATGTTGATATGTGGGAAGTCGCCAGTGCTCCCGGTTTCTCGCACAATCCGCAGGCGTTTTATAATTGGATTTATCCGTTAGCTGGTTTGACGCGAGACGCAGTTCCAAATCCTGCGCATGACACGCTTGCGGCTTGGGAACGTCAAGGGCTAATCACCGGAGTGATTACCCAGAACATCGACGGTCTCCACAGCGCCGCTGGCAGCCGAACCGTGTATGAACTGCATGGTCATCTGCGTGATGCGGTATGTCAGAAATGCGCACGGACAGTACCGACTGCTCCACTAATGGATCAGTTTATGAGGGATCGGCTTGTGCCGCGATGTGAACACTGCGGCGGCGTTATGAAACCGAGTGTGGTTTTGTTCGGCGATATGCTGCCGCAAGCGGCGGTTGATGGCGCGATCCGCGCCGCTCAACGCGCGGATGTCATGATCATTGTTGGCTCGTCCCTCGAAGTTGCTCCCGCAAATGACTTACCAGAAATCGCGCTGGAAAACGGCGCAGCGCTTATCATCGTCAATTTACAGCCAACGCATCTTGACCGGAAGGCGCGCGTCACGCTGCATGCAGATGCCGCAGTCGTGCTCCCGGCGATTGCTGATAGGATTGAGAAATTCGCATGACAACCTCACTTGGCTCTGCCCATGATTCAGATGCGAGCGCGCTGTTAGCGCACTATCAGCAGCGCCTCAACCGCTACGAGCGGATTATCGAAATCAGCCAGCAGTTGAATTCTATGCTCGATCATGTGACGCTGCTGAAGCGCATCATCGCTGCCGGTTTGGAGCTAACCAACACAGAAGCCGTGTCGATTCTCCTGATCGATCCGGCGTCGGGCGAACTGCGTTTTGAGCAAGCATCCGACCCAAACACGATGGCACAGATGCAGGATATCATCGTGCCAATGGAAGGCAGTATTGCGGGTTGGGTTGTGATGCATGGTGAAGGGCGCGTTATCGAGGATGTAAAGCAAGACCCCAGCTTTTTTGATGAAGTGGATGATGAACTTGAGTTCACTACGCGAAACATTCTCGCCGTACCGATGAAAACGCACAACAAGGTTATTGGTGCATTAGAGGCGATCAACAAGCGCAACCGGGAGCGCTTCACGGATGAGGACGTCCGCTTGCTGGGTATCCTCGCGGGTCAGGCGGCAATTGCTATCGAAAACGCACGCATGTTCCAGCAAAGTGACTTTATGGCGGAAATGGTGCATGAACTCCGCACACCGCTAGCGGCACTCAAGACAAGCGCTGTTCTGCTGCGCCGTGATGATCTCCCCGAAGAAAAACGTTCAGATATTGTCGTCACCATGCAGGGCGAAACTGAACGCTTAATCCGATTGACGAGTGATTTTCTCGATCTCGCCCGATTGGAGTCCGGACGCGTGCGTCTCGATATTCAGCCATTTGACGCGGCAAAACTGCTTGACGAATCAATCGATGTGGTTGAGTCGCAAGCCGCCGCGCGTGGTATCACAATTCAGCGGTTCTACGAACCCGTTGAGGTCACCGGGGATCGTGGAAAGATCAAGCAGGTGCTCTTGAACCTGCTGACGAATGCGATCAAATACAACCGCGACGGCGGTAGGGTGACGGTACGCGCCTACCCCACCACACGTCATGATGTGTCTTATGTGGAAATCGCCGTTGCTGACACGGGCTACGGGATCAGCAAAGACAATCAAAAACACATGTTCCAGAAGTTCTACCGGGTCGCTGCGACTGCGGATACGGCAGCAGGAACCGGACTAGGACTCGCAATCGCTAAGCACATTGTTGAAGCGCACGAAGGCGATATTTGGCTGGAAAGTCAGGTGGATGTCGGCTCGACATTTTACCTTACACTTCCAGCAGCACTTTAAGCGCTCCCGGCTGTGCTGCCCGTTGCATGGCTTCGAGTGCCCTATCAAGCGGGTACACGGCGTCGATCATGGATTCGACATCGATCAAACCTGCTTCCAAAGCGCGTATTGCCGACGGAAAAGATCCGCAGCGACTGCCAATCACACGAATTTCATCGACGGCGATCAAGGATAAATTGATGGTCGGATGGGTTGCGTAGGTGCTTTTTAGGACAATAGTGCCGCGCGGCTCGACCAAGTTCATTGATGCGACAAGACCTTCTTGGTTTCCGGTGCAGTCAATGACTACTTGAGTGCGTTTCGCGGGTAGTTCATCAATCGAGACTGCACGAATCCCCCATTGATTCAGCAGTTTTGCGGGCGCTTCACGCCGTACGACAACGCTGAGGTCTGCGCCGCTCAATTTGACGACTTGCGCGCACAGAAGCCCGAGTTTACCCGCACCCACCACCACCACCCGATCATGGGGTGACAAGTGGATCGATTCCAAGACTTGGAAGGCTGCCGCAAGCGGCTCGACAAATACGGCTTGGCGGTCGCTCACCCGATCCGGGACGACATGCAAATTCCGATGTACCAGTGCCACCCGGTCGGCTATGACGCCATCTTTCCGATCAATACCCAGTGTCGTGCGATAGCGGCACTGGGTGGGCATTCCACGATGACACAAATCACACGCACCGCACGCAACATTGATTTCGCCTACAACGCGCTGTCCCACCCATGCGGAATCACCTTCGATAACTTCCCCGACGAACTCATGCCCAAGCACGCCCGAGAAGCCCATGTACCCTTTCACCAATTCCAAGTCGGTATTGCAGACCCCCGCCAAGCGGACGCGGATCAACGCCTCATCCACTTGGCGCTTAGGTTCCGGGTAGGCGGTCTGGAAACGAAGGGCATCGGTTAAGGTTAACGCGCGCATCGATTAGGTACTCTCATTTGCAGCACGGCTGAAACGATTGACAAGCGGTAGTTCCCCTTTTTCCCACGCCACCAACAGTGGCACGGCGATAAAGATCGACGAGTATGTACCGGTGAGAAGCCCGATGAACAGAATGGCGATGAACTGACGTATAGACTCGCCGCCGAACAGCAAAATCGCAATCATGACGAAGAATGCGTTGAGCTGTGTTGCCAACGAACGGTGGATTGTCTCCAAGATGCTCCGGTTGACAATCGTTTCGTAGGGTTCGCCAAGATGCTTTGGGATATTCTCGCGGATACGGTCGAACAATACGATCGTATCTTGAATCGAGAAGCCAACAACCGTCAGGAGTGCCGTCAGAAACAGCGCATCGACTTCCCATCCGAGTACGAGTCCCGCAAGCGACATCACGCCGGAAACAACAAGCACGTCGTGAATCATGGCGGCGATGGCACACGCGCCGTAGCGGAATGCATTCGGCACCTGTCGGAACGCAATCACGATAAACCCGGTGACAACCGCTGTTGCAACCAGTACGGCGAGGAATGCGGCGCGTGTTGCTTCTGCGCCAACCGTTTCTGAAACCTGTTCGATACGCAGCGAATCACGATCCAGTGGTGCGAGCGCATTCAGCGCTTCGACGATCTGATTTGTGACTGCTGCATCCGACTGGAATTCGCCACGTATTGACCACTTATATTCACTCGGTTCGCCCAACTGCTGGATCGTTACATTCGGGTCATTGAACTGCGCAAATACAGAACGAATACCCGCTTCGGTTGCGCCTTCATTGAGAAAGCGCAGTTCATAAATGCTTCCGCCGACAAAATCATTGCTCAATTGGAACAAGCTGCCAGTTGAGATGAGCGAATAGACCATGATAAAGATGCCGGGGATGATGATCGCCGCCGACAGCGCGAAGAAGCGATTGCGCTTCTGAATCAAGCTGAACATTCCGAGACCGTCCTAGACACCAAGCAGCCATGCGCGCTGAGTAAGCGGCTGGCGCAAAAACGCGACGAGAACATACAGGAAGGTGCGCGTGACAATCACGGCGGTGAACAAGTTAATGATCAAGCCAAGTGCGAGCGTAACCGCAAACCCGCTCACAACACTCGCGCCGGGGGTTAAGCCAAACAGGAACAAAATGCCGCAGATGATAATCGTGGATGTGTTCGAGTCACGGATCGTCTGCCATGCGCGCTGGAAGCCGAGTTCAAGGGCATCATCCAGCGATTGTTCGGCGCGTAATTCCTCTTTGATACGCTCAAAGATTAAGATATTGCCGTCAACCGCCGTGCCAATTGAAATCAGGAAACCGGTGATCCCTGCCAGCGTCAGTGTGATCGGAATCAACTTGAACGCAGCGAGATTCAGCAGGATGAACACCAGCAGCGCTAATGCCGCCGCGATGCCCGGTACGCGGTAATAGATCAGCATGAATAGGAAGATGATCACCACCCCGATCACCCCGGCACGAATACTCAGGGTAACCGATTCCTGTCCGAGTGTCGCGCCTACACGTTCCGCGCTCTCCACTCGCAGCGGAATTGGCAGCGCACCGGACCGAAGCTGAAGCGCAAGCTGCTTTGCTTCTTCTTCCGTGAACGAACCTTCAATGATGCCGCCTGTATCCAGTCGTGCGCCGATAGATGGTGCTGAAAGCAAGACGCCGTCCAATACAATTCCGAGCGGCTGATTGAGATGCTCACCCGTGAAGGGACCAAACACTGCCGCACCTTCCGGTGTCAGTTCAAATTCGATAAACCACTGGACTTGAAACTGTGCAGCCGCCGCTTGAAGTCCTGCACCAGTCATCACGGTATGAAATGGTTGCCCCGTCAGCGGATTCACAGAACCCGGCGGCGTTTCGACAGCATCACCACTGGCGGCAGCCCGCGCTTGGTAAATGCGAAGCTGCTCGTCTGTCAAAAGCTGCTGTCCCTCAAGACGCGATGCTTCTGCGCCCAAGCCGCTCATGTCGATAAATTCGAGAAGGGCTGTCTGTTGAATTGTGCGAACCGCCACTTCGGGGTCGCTTACGCCGGGTAGTTCAACAAGAATGCGATCAGAACCTTGGATTTGTACAGTTGGCTCGGTCAGCTGTAAATCTTGGACTGTGAATGATCCGGCGGGCAGTTCTGCTTGCAGCAGTACACGCAAACCACCGACAAGATCAAGACCGAGGCTTTGCGTCACATTGAGGTCAAATTCGTTTGTCCCATCGGAATTGGTATCGATATGGATACCTTGATTCTCCGGTAAACTGACCCATGCCGCGAATGCAGTGAGGAGAAGTACAGCGATTAGCCAGTAGTAGTGTTTGCGCATCACGATTCCGTTCCAGCGGGATGCTCCCCGCGCGCTTTACGGATATTCTCCGCTAATTCCTCAGGATCATATGGACGCATGAGTGCCGCCGTTAGAATGCGAATGATGACGCCTTCAGCGATTTCAACCCGTGCTACGCCGTGATCCTCATCAATATCTAGAATCCGACCGATGATACCGCCATAGGTGATCATTTCATCACCAGTGTGAAGCGATTGGACATACTTCTGCTGTTTCTGGAATTCGCGCTGTCGTGGAAAGATGACCAACGACCAATAAGCGCCTAATCCCAGAATCATCACCAAGCCAAGAATGACGAACTCTTGCATAGATTGCGTTCCAGATTGTGAACGGGCAAGGATGAGCGATTATAGCGCCGCCTTCCTTGCTTGCACATCCTGACGGATACCCCTAAAATAGCGCGGCGGATATAAAGGACTCTCCGTAAATGAGGGGATACAGTATGAGAAACCCATTTCGTTTGATTCTGACCTTGGGATTGGCACTGGTGCTGATCTTCGGGATGAACATCACGCCAGCTGCAGCAGGTGAAACCATCCTCTCCGTAAACTCTGGTTCAGGGAATACGGTTTGGTACATTTCCGGTGAAGCAACACTGGTCATGAACGGCTTTGATCTGCGCGTTCCAAATGTTGCAGTCCCGGCTGTGATTGATGCCGTTACGATTAATGTGGCTGCGCCTGTGCCATCTGTGCCTTCAACGCTGGTTATCTATCAGGATGCCAACAGCGGCTCACCATCTGATGCCCAATTGGTTTACTCGGCGCAGGTGACGATCAATACATCAGGAAGTTTTCGTTATGTGCTGCCTTCACCAGTTACCGTGACGCAGCCCGCCGTGTGGATTGGCTTCTATCTCCCGGTAGGCTTTGAGTTTTATGCTGACAGGTCGGGATCGTCTGTCCTCACCTACTGGGCATGGACATCCGGTGGTTCGTTTGACCTGAACAATCTTGGTTCTGCTGGGGTGCTTGGTCCCGGTGATGGTTCTGCCCCTGTCAATCTGAATATGGGTGGCAAAGCTCGTATCACCGCTGAAATTACCGGTTCTGACTCCGGCGGTTATGCCAGTCAAACCGTTGGTGCCGCTGATGCTAATCTGCTGGTGATGCAGCCATATCCCATCTGCTTGAATCTGCTGTGGGATACACAGGATGAAACCGTTAGCTATCGTGATGCTGTCAACTTACATTGTCAGTTGATCACGAATACTGCATTTGTGCCGCTTAATCCTCCGGGGTATGTGCGGCGCGGGGAGACTTACGACATCGCCATCTACTTTAACGATGGGTATGCCGTCTCGACACGCTTGGAGATTGGTGTAACGCACTGTCTACGCCCTGCCGCAGAACATCTCGAAACGGCAGTGCTTGGGAATGCTTATGGTATACCGCGTGCATGGAACATTCTGCCAACACAGCGGTTCGGGGATATGATTTGCGCAGAAATTTACTATGGCGGGCAGATCGCCTACTTCACGCCCGGAGCATAAATGCGAGTTGAAACCAACGAAGCGCTGGTCAAGCGGATGAAGAAGCTGGCGCAGTATCTCTTTTTCGGCAGTTTTGGGCTTTTGATTGTCTGGTTCTTCATTAGCAGTCAATGGAGCTTAAGTGCCGAGGTCGCTGATAATCAGTTCTTAAGCATCGTGCTTTCCTCTTTGATGCTGCCCCCCGCTTTCATCTTCTCGATGATTTCGGTGCGGTTTACCAACCTCTGGGTGCGTCAGCCGCGCCCAGAGGAGGTTATCCGTCAGAACATGAAGGGGTTGAGCAATCGGAGTGTGTTGTATAACTACTATCACTTCCCTGCTCGTCATGTGCTGATTACCCCTCGCGGTGTCTATGCAATGGTGACGCGTTTTCAAGATGGGCGCTTCAGTGTGACTGGCAACAAATGGAAAAGTCACAAGAGTGCGATAAGCCGCTTCTTCAGCATGTTTCGCTTCGATGGACTCGGTAACCCAACAGATGATGCGAAGTTCGCCGCTGCACATGTGCAAAAGAAGCTTGAGCCAATTGCTCCGGGCATTGAGGTGCATCCGGTTATCGTGTTTGTTGATCCTCGTACCGCCATTGAAGTCGAGGATACTGATGTGCCTGTTGTCTTTGCAACTGGTGAAGAGAAATATCTTCTCAAGGATTTCTTGCGCGACGAGTGGCAGGCGCACGACCAAATCAAGAAAGATGTGTTGACTGCTGAACAGATTGCCGCATTTGAAGCCGCGACACTCCGCTAGAGTAACCCTGTGATAAAACCAAAGCAGCAAACCGTACTCCCGCTCCTGATAGGCATCATCCTATTGGGGGCGTTCCTTCGCATTCACGACCTGAATCGTGTGTCGCTTCGTGGAGATGAAGCGTTTACCCTGCTCCACTGGGTGCGTGAGCCGCTTTCCCAAACGCTGGAGAATATCGCTACGGTTGATCCACAGCCGCCGCTTGCCTACGTGCTGTTTCATGGCTGGGGGATGCTTGTCGGCATAACCGAGTACACGGTGCGTTTTCTGCCAGCTCTATTGAATATTCTTGGCACACCAATTCTCTATGCACTCGGAAAGCGCGTTGGAGGAACACGGGTGGGACTAGCTGCCGCTCTTCTCTGGGCAGTCCATCCTTATCAAATATGGCACGCACAAGACGCGCGTAATTATGCAATTTGGGCAGCCCTGAGTCCGTTAGCCTTGTGGTTAGCACTGCGCGCAGTTGAACGCGGTAAACGTGTTGATTGGGTGCTGTATGTCGCGGCGGCTGTTACAGCGGCGTATACCTACTATCTTGAACTGTTTTCGATTGCTCTGATTACGCTTTATGTGCTGGTGATTTACCGTCGAGATCGTGCTGTGCTGATCCGTTGGGGGTTGGCGCTTGTTGTGGTCGCGGCGGCGCTTGCGCCGTGGTTTCTGCAATCACGATTGCTCTTTGGAAGTGGCTATGGTGGCACGGCGGGGCGTTTTGAGCCTGTCCAGTTGATAACATGGTTTGTGCCGTCACTGGTCTTTGGTGAGGTGATCACGTTTCCAGCGATAGTGGCTGTGATCTTGTTGTTGTTGTTTGGTGCAGCATTATGGCGAATGCGTGGTGATCAACGTTGGTTTCTGTTTCTGATCTTGGGAACAGCACCCCTTGTGTTGATTGGCGTGGTGTCATTGAAGCTTAATGTCTTTGTTCCACGTTATGTCTTGATGGTCAGTGCAGTTTATGTTGTGTTGATCGCTTTTCTTGTCGGAGTGCGGTCAAACAATTGGTTGTGGCGAGCAGTTGGAATTGTGAGTTTTGTCTTTTTGTTGGGGGTTAACCAAGCTGTTCTCGCTCGGTATTTCCTTACTGACTATGCGAAATCACCAAATTGGAGGACTTTGACCCTCTATCTTGCCTCCGTCGTCGATCCTTTGTCTCAGGTAATCCAAACTGCTGCGGACGAAGCTTACACACTTTACGACTATGAGAATCGTGTACCCTCTGACCCGCTGAGACTCCCTGCCAATCCGCACCAATCCACCGAAGAAATCGAAGGCGAACTCGCGCGCTATGCGGAAACCGCCTCCAGCCTGTGGGTGATCGCGCAGCCGCCGCCTAATTGGGAAAACCGTGCCGTAGTTGATACATGGCTGGATACGAACATGCAGCGCGTCCGCGATACACTGGTCGGCGGGCTGCGCGCCGCTGAATACATGCGCTGGACAGTCGATCCGAACGAAATTAGCGGCTCAATTGTGCAGTTTGGCGATGTTGTAGAGTTGGTCGGCTATCGAGTTTTTCTCCCTGAACCTACGGGAGAACTTCCCGTGTGGCTGTATTGGCAGCCCTTCAGCACATCCGAAACGCCGCTCACGGTGTTTGTACACCTGACGGGCAGCATCAACCCAATAACGGGCACGCCGCTCTGGTCACAGGATGACCACGAACCGCAGTTCGGACGTGCTCAAACAACACTTTGGTCGGTCGGCACAGTCTATCGAGATGTGTTTGAAATTCCGCTGGAACAAGTGCCGCCGGGACAGTACCAACTCGTGATCGGCTGGTATGACCCGGCGGCAGGTGTGCGTATCCCTGTAGGCAGTGGAGACAGCTATACGCTCGAAACTGTTGTTCTGCCTTAGCCGTTCATCTCGTCAAGGCGTTTCTGCCATTTTTCGACGAGCTTGTTGTACGCAGCTTCGCTGATTTCGCCGCTAGCCAATTTCATGTCGAGCGAATCAAGCATCGCCTGAATTTCTTCTTTCGTTTGAGGAGCAGCGGGGGTGCTCGCAGCGGGCTGCGCAGCCTGACCACCCTGCTGGTTCTGCTGCATCATGTTCATCATCATCTGCTGCATTGCCATTTGCTGATTCGCCATTTGGCGCTGCATCTCCGCCATATCCGGGTTGAGCGCTGCACCGATCTGCTGACCAACGCCAAACCCAACACCCGCGCTCGCCAGACTGCCGCCCATACCGGGATTCTCAGCGGCTTTCTGCGCGATATTCAGCCGCTGAACGCGCTCATACGCCTCAAGGCTAATGTAATTGCGCAGTTCTTCGAGCGTTACATCTTTCGCGGTAAACGGCTTCGACTCAAATGCCTTGATGCGAAGTCCTAACGCGGCGAACTTGTCGCTTAACGTGGTCAGCATCGCGCCTTCAAGGTCACTCAGAACACGGTTTGCATCCATCACACTTTGCGCGCCAGACTTCATCAGCAGTTCAGCAATATCACCGAGCAATGCGCTCTGAATTCGGTCACGGATATCCGCAAGCCTCACCTGAGGGCGATTCATCCCATACTGCTTGACAAACATCGCTGGATCATCGATCCCGATATCGATCACGCCGTGCGTAATCAGCAGAACCACGCCCAAACCACGCCCCGGTGTTTCCAAGACGATTGGGGGATTCGTTCCCCATCCCACCTGTGGCAGATCGCGGAGATTGACGAAATAGAGATCTGCTGTAAACGGGGTGCGCCCACTCGTCGCCAGACCAATCAAGCCGGATAAAATTGGGAGATTCGCGGTCGAAAGTGTGTGACGACCCGCCCGCAGCACGTCAAGCGCTTGTCCACCGCGCACGAATACCGCCGCTTGGCTTTCCCCGACGATCACCTGTGATCCCATGCGCCAGTCACCGCTGCCCTGCTGAGGTTCGCGGTAGACCAATTCCTCATCGGACACAACAGCATGATCGATAACATCAATAATGCGTGGCATTCCTCGCTCCTTTTAGGATGAATTCGTTAACGAATGTGTTAGCTACCATGAACCTTGCTCAGGTCGGAGAGGACATCATTCCGCAAGGAAAGGGAATCCAGCGCTTCAACGGCGACTGCTTCAACTGCTGAAAGCGCATCTTCAACGCTTGTGACGTTTTCCCCGTCAGCGGGCTGAGTCTGACCTGCTCGTGCCTTAATCGCCTGATCCAGCGTATCCAGCACCTTGTCAAATGATTCGACATAGCGTACTTGCGCTTCATCGAAGGCATACAGGCGATCAAGTGCTTCTTCATCGACCTTAACAGCATCGGCAAAGCCTGAGAAACCGGGGGTCACCGCATTGAACTTATCCCGATAGAGCTGCAGCTTTCGTTTGACTTCACCTGTCCGGCTCATCATCGAAAAACCGTCACTCAAGTCGAGAATCCGCCGTTCCAAATCAGAGAAACGGCGCACCCGCTGAGTCATCCGCCCAACCACATAATCGCGGAGCATTTGATCGGCAGTACGGCGCGTTGCCTTCTCCAGATAACCGCGAAATCCGGGGATTCGCGCCATCAAACGCTCAAATCCGCCGCGTTCGCTGACAATCTTATTGTACAGGTCAGACATAATCTCCCTCTCGTGATGGTAGCACTGTATGATCTATACTGTGTTTTCCTGCTACTCGATCCCCTAATCCTGAGGTGAACCGGGGTTAAGTCAAGAAGTATTCCGTTCCACAGTACTTGCAGACGACCGTCCCCTTCCCTGCCAGCACGATATCGCCGCCGCAGTTCTTACACTTCGTCAAATCGCGCAGTTTCGAGGCATCATCCGAATACAATACCCCTTCCTGCCAATTGACGTAACCGCTGAACACCTGCAAGCCCACCAACTGATGCACAAGGTCTTGAATCGTGCTGATGGGTGCGCCAACTTCGAGCGCCAAGTCAGAAACCGCGACCTGCCCCCGACTTTTGATGATGTCCAGAATCCGGCGCTGCTGCTCCATCGTTGACGTTTCTTTCGCCTCAGAACCGCCGCGCAGGAACAAATATACGCCAAAGCCCAACAAGAGCGCGACCGGAACAAATGCCAGCATCGCGCCAACAAGTGCCCCGCCGCTGCCCAGTGACCCGGCGCTCACTTGACTCGCCAAGAAAAGCCCTGCGATCACCGCGATTCCAAGTCCAATGATGCTCAACACGATGCCGGAAAGACGGCTGCCATTCATGTCTATCTACTCCCCTTGTTATCAACCAAATCCACGACGACCGCCGCCGCTGCCACCGCCTGACCGAGAGCCACCGCCGCTGAGTGATCGCCCACCGCTGCTCCAGCGTCCACTGCTGTAGCCTCCGCCGGAACTGCCGGGGGGCGGCTGTGGTGTGCTGGTCATGATGCGACCTGCTGAATCCAGCATATTCGTCAAGCCGCTGGAAATTGACTCCAGACCTTCGGAGATGCCGCCTGCAACATTATCGAGATCAAATCCTCCACCGGCACGCGCAAGCTCTCCCGGAAGCCCAGTACCGCTGCCGAAGTCACCAATTCCCCTTGCACTAAGCGGACTTCCGGCATGATACCCACCGCGATAACGCCCGATGTAGGTCGGGAAATACCACGTCGGAATCGGCACGTATGTATTCGTCTGGCGGAAACGACTCACCCATGTGCGATCAATCCCTGCGGCAACCGCATAGGCGAGATATTGATCAAAATGTGCTGCCGCCGAGCCGATATCTCCGTATTTTTCAAGGTTGCGTAGATACTCGACGAATGCCTTCCACTTTGCCGCTTCTTCCGCGCCTTTGGCTGTACGACTCGGCATAGCGGGAGCGGCAATCAACGCCGCGAGACCGCCTAGCCCAAGCGCCAGCGGCAGACAGAACAAAAACGGTGAAATATCGGTGAGTCCGATTGCGACGAAAAAGCCCGCTCCGGCGATCAACAATCCCATGATACCGGCAAGGTACCACACGCCGCGCGTGCTTTCAGGATTGCTCTTGAAGTAGCCTTCTGCAACCAACTGCTTATAGAGATCAGCTTGCATCTGAGCAATCACGGTGTAGAAGATCGTATTCAGGGAACTGAGTGAACGCTCCATTGCATTACCCGCGAACAAATTCCCTAATAGGCGCTTCTCGTGGGTGCGAAGTTCCTGATCGTTGATCGGTTTGTCCGTCCGCTTGAATATAAATGAACTCGTGCTGCCGATGCCCATCATACCCGGTGTTTTGGATTCCTCGATCACCAGATAACCCCGACTTCCCAAGTCGATGATCGTGGACATCACATCGCGCAAATCCGCTTTTTCATCGACCAGTGTTCCCACAAGCGCCGGAGGTAAATCTGACGGAGGACTGGTGAGATACTTCGGCACAACGCCAATCTTCGGATCACGTCCGCGATTCAGGTACTGCACATAGACCAACAGCGGAAGACCAATTCCGATCAACAGCGTGAGCGCAAGAATGCCCAAATTGATGAGCGGCTGCGTCGTCTCCTCATATGTGCGCTGTGTATCGAACCCCGATTGCCATTCAGGGGCTTCTGCATTTGGATCATGGGGGTACTGTACACGCAGTGAAAAACTATCATTCCCATCCAACGGCTGAGAGGCAACCGCCGTGACCGTTGTGCCGCGTACCGAAATCTCCGCGGGAACGCCGTAGCTTTCAACCGGATCAATGCCTTCGCGGGGTGCGAACCCGCGTGGAAGCTCAACCGTTACTGTCGATTCGCCAATCGAGAAGCCGTAGTGTTCTTCTGGAATGGCATCCCACCAAAGCTGATCACCGCCCTCATATACGCGAATAGCGCCGTAAACCGTGTATTCGATGCTGAAATTCTGGCGGTCATTGCTAATCGACCGGAAAAAGTTATAGGTGATGTTGAGGTAGCCGTCTTCGATGAAAACGCAGTATGTTCCGGCATTATCGGAGCACGACCGCGTCTCGCGCAGCGCTTGACCATCTTCATACACGGCAACATCGTCAATCGTCTCTAGCCGATTCAGTGGGATTGCAACCGACCCAAACCTGAATGTCCCCGTGAAGCTGATATCGTAATCCTCTGTGACGCGAAAGCGGTTTTCCGATGTATCCACATCGTTTATCGTCACATCCCAACGCTCCCAGTAAACCGAGCGTGATTGCGCACTTACTGGAAGGATACCCAGCAGCAGGCAAAGTGCGCCTATCCACCAGATCAAATAACGTTTACCCACACCCTATGTCCTCTCTCAGGAAAGCTAAGACGAAGTGCCGCGACTCCCGCTGGACGAATCAGGACGCTTCCAAATATGATCCTGTGCATCAAACGTGGATGGAATCTGATACGTCCCTGTAAGCAGTCGTATCCGGCGTATGCGTTCCAGTTTGACACTGCAAATCTGCTCCGAAAGCGCGTCATAACCAACCGCGTAAAGTGTACCGTTTGGCTTTGAATCTACGACATAGATCGCCATCTCAATAATGCGGGGTTTTCCGGTGCGGTGTATCACGATCATGCGAAGCGGTCGGCGCTCTGTCCATGCACGAATCACCGTATCGACCACGAACACGAGCGGTAGATCACCGTGATCGACGTCTAGTGATGTATACGCAGACGACTGGAGAAGAGTTTCGGCGGAGTTATGCAGTGAATCGGGAAGCGATTGGAGCAATTTGTGCGCTGCGCCGACCAAATGGGGGTTAAAAAAGCGGGATTGGCGCGTCAATACGAGTGCTGCAAGAAACAGCGCTGTGATTTCAGCATAGGTCAAGCGAACACGCGCAAGATACTGATCGCGATCCAGATAAAAGCGCCCGTATTCCTGCGCAACAGGGACACCAGCATGATTGAGGAGCGCAATATCTCGGTAAATCGTGCGCCGATCCACGCCGCACGCCGCCGCGATTTCGACAGCACGAAGCCCTCGCAAGTTTTTTGCGAGAAGCTGCTCGATCTGGGCAAGTCGTTCCGCACGGTTGGTCAGTTGAGCCGGCATAAGCGCTGTCCTTGAGCTAAACCCTACAAGGGCAGTATAGCATCGGGCTTTTTTCTGCGCAGGGTAATAGTCTGATTACAAAATCGCAGAAAAGGCGGAAAAGCCTCATAATATACAGGGTAAGCGCCGTTGAACGCCTGTAAGAGATGCTGATGAACGACTTTATCAACAGCCGTATCAACAACCGTTACGAACTGCGTGAGCGTATTGGCGCCGGTGGAATGGCACGCGTCTTTACGGCGTGGGATACTGTTCTTGAGCGCATCGTAGCGATCAAAGTACTGCATGAGCACCTAGCCGATGATCCCAATTTCAAAGAACGATTCATCCGCGAAGCGCGCTTTATTGCTCGGCTCAATCACCCGAACATTGTGCAAGTTTATGATTTCGACATCACCGAGCGAGACGGTTTTCCGCTCTACTACATGGTGATGTCGTATGTTCCCGGTCGCTCACTGCGCGATCTGCTTGAGGAGGCAAAGCGTAACGCGCATCGTCTCCCTGCTGATCAAATACTGCGGATTGCGTCGAACACGGCGGACGCGCTTGACTATGCGCACCAACAGGGAACGGTTCACCGTGACGTTAAACCCGGCAATGTACTCATTACACAAACGGGTGACGCCGTCCTGACCGATTTTGGTATTGCGCGCATGATTGAAGGCACGCGCTTTACACAAGACGGCATTTCGACAGGTACACCGCTGTATATGTCGCCTGAGCAGGCGACAGGACAACCGGGAGATGCTCACAGCGATCTCTATTCGCTTGGCGTGATGTTGTTTGAGATGATCACGGGGCAAACACCCTACGAGGATGCCGGGTCTGCTTCGGTTATGATGAAACATTTAAGCGCCCCAATTCCGACAGTATCGGAGATGCTTAATACCCCTCTGCCACAGCTCGACGCCGTGATGACACGGGCACTCGCAAAAAAACCAGATGACCGTTACCCGACTGGTGCAAGCCTTATTGCTGATCTCTACACTGCCTTTTCACAATCACTGCCGCTCAAAGATGTGCCGTTTGCATCTGGGCGCGGCACATTGGTCTTTTCCAGTCCCCCCACTCCACTGCGGATAAACACGCCGATCAGCTTTGGTGCAGCAACTCCGGTTCCGACGGCAGCACAAACGGGTCAACAAACGGCGACAACCTCAGCAGCGTTTCTGGCAGGAGTTATTATCGCGGCGGTAATTATCATTGGCGCGGCTGTATTTTTCTTGCGCGATCAATTGGGTGCAAATCCGGCGTCGCCCACCGATGATTACGTGACTTCGATGACAGGAAGCTCACCGATGATTATCCCGGCGCGCGAGGCGTTCTTTACCAGCACCTTTGACGTTGACGATGAGTCAATTTCTTATTGGGTGCAAGGCGAAGGCGGCGGCTTCACGCAGCGAATAACGCCGGAAGGTTCATACGAACTCACGCTTGTGCGTCCTCAAACAGCAGAAGCGATCACGCTGATGGCAGAACGCCCATATGCCAATGTTGGTATCGAAATCGTCGGCACATTGGATGAATCGAGTGCGCCCGCCAGCGCGTTTGGGGTCGTTTTCCGCTACCAAGATGCTGATAACTATCATGTGTTTGGCGTCGATGGACTGGGGCGTTACAGCATTTGGATTCGTCAAGACGGAGAATGGCGCGAACTGCGTGGAACAGACGAAAATTGGACTCGTTCCGACTTTATTCAGCCAAGCGGTGGTGTGAATCGTCTGACGCTGGAGATTTTTGTTGATACACTCACGGGGTATGTGAACAGCCAACGACTGTTCAGTTTCTCAGATTCAACACTCCCGGACGGACAGATTGGCATCTACTTCGCCACCGACGATGGCGGCGCAATCGTCCGCATCGACGAGTTCAGCGTGTATCCGAGCGTGCGCTCGATGACAGGAGATTAAACACAAGGCATGGAATGAACTCCATGCCTTGTGTACGCCTTTACATACGGGCTTGAAGCACCGCAATATACAGCGGGATTAAGCACGCAACTGCGAAAAATGCCAGTATTGCAAGCGCAATTGTCACAAAGTCGAGGCTTCCACCCATTGCTGACGCGCGCGGCGGAACATATGGGCGTGAATACTGCTGTGAGCTTCCCGGAGGGGGTACGTTCGGATTGTAGTAAGGGGCTTGCTGCTGAGGTGGGTAACCCGGCTGCTGAGGCGGATACCCCATCGGGCGCTGGTTAGGCATGGTCGCCCCCGGCGCGTGAGGCGCAAGATCAACCCGCTGTGTCGTCGGCATCGGATCAACACCCACAAGCGGCTGCTGCGGGCGCGGCGTATATCCTGACGGCGGTGGGTACTGCGGCTGCGTGGGAGGAATCGCTGACGGTTGATTTGGGACGGTCGGCATAGACGGCGGACGTGCAGCGGGCAAGTTCGTGATTGTCTGCGCACTTCCACGCTCTTGTAAGCCGGTCAGAATATGCCCCAACTGATCCGCCATCCGGTAACGCTGAGTCGGCTCCTTGCTCATCGTCTTATAGACGATGTTTGCA
>JAPKMU010000160.1 GCA_026645745.1 Anaerolineae bacterium
CTTCACCGCGGTAGCTGATCGCGAGTTCGGCGATTGTACTGCCCGTATTGTTGATGAACGCCGCGCCGTACACCGGAATTAATGTACCGGATTGCAGCCCACCGATCGCGCGTTCGGTATTGGTTCCAGTGCCAAAGCTGTAAGTATCGCCCGTATTTGAACTACCATCGCCAGCGGCATACTGCTCATTATCACGAGCGCCGCCGCCTGTTTCGATCAAGCACCAACCGGGTGGGAACAGTGAATTGGTCGTCCCAGTGGTTGCAAGCGTATCGAAATTCTGTGCATAAGCACCAGAGAGACTGACCGGCAGAATGCTGGCACAGTCCGTCGTTTGGGCGCTTGCACCCGGTACGATTATGACGCCGACGGCGATCAATGCCGTCAGAATGAGCAGTACGCTCAAGCGCGGGAGTGCTCGCCCGTGCTGGCGCTGCAGAGATGATGTGTGCGTTTGTGGCATGTATAGACTCCTCAGGAGAGGCAAAAGGCGCACTGGGCGCGCGCAGATAAGTTTAGCCTTTAAAGTTTAAGCGACCAATGGTTTTGGATCACTTTTCCAAACCAATTTTTCAGTCACTTTTGCAATACAAAAGGGATCGTCTGTGCGGACGATCCCTTTTGTATGGAGTGCAGGTTGTTAGCCTTCGTGCTTGATCTTTTCCAGCGTGTCGATCATTTTGCTCGACTGGCGAAAGCGAAGGAGCAGTGACGTGGAATAGCCGAGCAGAATGGTGAGCGTAATCGCGATTCCCAGCAGCAGGTACGAGTCGGTGTCTGGCATCTTATTTCTCTCCTGAGAAGTTTAGAGTTCGGCGCGCAGTTGGTTTGCGCGTTCGACACGATTTTCAAGACGAATACGCCACCAAACCAGCACCGGTGCGATCAAAACACTCCAGACAAAACTGTTGATTCCGAGCGCGGTCGTGATCCCGCTGGTCATCGCAAAACCCCCTTCAGCATTACCGGGGCTGCTGCCGATCACCGTCGGGTGAATCGTATCCGGGCGGATGCGGATGATCACGAAGGTGAAGATCACCGTCCCGAATGCCAAAACTCCGTACACGGCTGCCATCGCGCGCTTCTTATCCGGGTTTTCGATTGCGCCGCGCAGCATCAGATACGCGGCATAGGTGAGTACCATGATCGCGGCGGATGTTAGGCGCGGATCCCATGTCCACCACGTATTCCAAATCGGACGCGCCCACACCATCCCCGTGAACAGGGTGATCAACGATAAAAAGAAGCCGACTTCAACGCCAGCCAGCGCCAGATGATCCCAACGAGGACTCCGGGTTCTGAGATAAGCGATGCCGCCGAAAACCGCCGCCGCGAACGCGACCGAACACGCGCTGAATGCAGCAACATGGAAGTAGAAAATGCGCTGGACGTTGCCTTGAGTTACGTCCGTGCCCGCTGCGATCAACCCGAAGTATGCGCCTACCGCGAACCCCGCAATCGTCAGCCCGGTTAGCAAACGCAGGATCAGGGTTGCGCGTGGTGCTGCTTGTCCCGCCGCGACGGGCTGTTCAAGCCGTTGTGCAATGTTCATGATGTGCCTCTAAACGTTACTTCTGCGAATTCATAAGTTGGCTTAACTGCGCTTTGAGTTCGGCGCGTTTGGTTTGGTAATCGCGCGCGCTGACTTTACCGGCTTGGTGCTGTGCGTCCAGTTCAGTGATCTCCTCCATCAATGTTGTGATCGCAGTCTTGCCGGTGGCGGTCGGCGCGGCGGGCTGAACTTGCGGTTTGTTCGTAGTCGCCCGTTCGCGGATGGCGAGAAAACCTGCGATGAGAAGCGCCGAGACGCCCGCGCCGATCAAGACATATGCAATCGGGCTGGCGCTTCCGGCGGCGGTTTCTGTCGAGCCGGAAATGATGCCCTCCGGTGTTCCGCTGACGGTGTAGGCAAAGGCGCTGCCCGCATCACGATTGAGCGTGCCGCCGAAGCTCATCATCGTCCCGCTGCCCGTCGAAACCGGACCTAAATCAGCGACTCCGTCTCCACCGATGGTCAGCCCGTTCGTGCCGACAATCGCATCAAACGTGCCTTCTGCGCGATAATCAAAGCTCTGTGTGACCGACATGCCGCTTGAGTACGGCATGGTATAGGCGACGTGCATCAAATGTTCACGTCCGGGCATGACCGGGCGCGTGTCATAGGTGACTGCGCCATCGGCGGACATTCCGTAGCGCGTGCTCATTGGTGTGCCAAATGACGCACCTGCAGGAGCGCGCACACGCACGGATTCCCCGGCGGTGACATCCAAGAAGGCGCGATCTGACGAGTTCGTAAGCGAGAGAATTTGAATCACTTGCAGCGTGGACTGGAGTGCGATGATCTGCACACTGTTCGCTGTGATCGTTAGAACACTCGGATCGTTCGTCGTTTCGTAGATCACGAGCGGCAGCACCAATTCAGGGGCAGCCGGATCAGCAGAGACGATTTCACTAACGAATTGAATACCGCCGTAAGGCGTGGTCACAACGTAAGCATAAGTCGCATCGAAGGGTACGCCCTCAAAACGATAGTTCGCCTGTGCGTCTGCCAGTGTTGTAAACGTCTCTTCAGCCGTTTCTGAGGTCAGCACATGCAGCGAAACTTCTAAGCCTTCCGGAATGACTGCTCCCGCCGTACCGCTGCTGATCTGCCCGGTGACGACGCCCAAGACGCGCGGCTCTTCGGTCGCGTCCGGGTCAGCCGTTGCGATCGGCTCAACGACCGCAGCCGAATCGACCGCGTCTTCGGTTGCATCCGGGGACGGGATCATACCGGTGGCGCGTGCCTGCGACATCATACGCGCAAACGTCATCGCCGCCGTCAGTTCTTCTGCCGAAAAATCATCAGCGAAGCCGGGCATCTCATCGCCCACGCCGTCCGAGATACTCATTAATATCCGCTCATCGCTGAGGTTGGTTAAGTCGGGTAGGGGAGCGCCCCGCTCCGTGCCTTCCCCCATTGAACCGTGACATTCGGCGCAGTTGTCAATCCAAAGTTCGCTGCCGAGCGTCATCACAGCGGCAATATCGGCGTCGCTCATGGAGTCGATACTGCCGCCGCTGGAAGAGGGTGGGAGGGTGGCGACGATGCGCGGTTCGCCGCCCAACCCACCTTCACATGCAGCCAACACCAGCAGCCCGATCAAAAAAGGCATAAAACGTCGGAAATGGGTCATGATGGGGTCTCTTACTGTCCTTGTGCCTTTTCGCGGGCGCGTGTATATGCCGCAATTGCCTGTTCTACCGGGTCAAGTTCAGCTGCGGGGGCGGCTGGGATTTCTTCATGATCGCCGCGTTTACGTTTACCCTTCTTCGGTTTACCACCCATTTGTTCCAGCGCTTCGAGCAGTGATGCACCTTGTTCGACCAAGCGCGCACGCTCCGAAGAATACGTTTCCTCCGGGAGCTTACCCAGTTGGAAATCTTCGTCGAGATCGCGCACCATCAGCAGCGTGCGTTCGTATGCTGAAGCCAAATTCAGCCGATCCCGCCCTTTATCTCCAGCTTCGTACTCCCCTGCGGAGCGCCTGAGCAAAAAAGGAAGTGCCAGCCATGCAACACCGATCACCAGCAGAAAAACTGTTACGACAAAACCGCCGCCGCTCATGAGGATGCTCCCTCGGCAAGAATGCTGTCAATGATGGTGATCAGGCGGTCGCGGGTGACGCCAGCATAAATGAACTCGGCGACTTCACCATTTTGATCAATGATGAACGTCTCCGGTACGCCTTGAATGTGATACGCTTCGCTGATGCGCGTACCGAGGTCAGGGGCGTTTAAGTACGAGATGCCGAATTCCTCAAGATACGCAATCGAGCGAGGTCCATTATCCGCGTAGGCGATCCCTAAGAACACCACATCACCGCTGTCTTGGTAATACTCCCACGCCGACTGAAGTTCCGGGGCTTCGTCGCGGCACGGACCGCACCAACTCGCCCAGAAGTTGATCATGATGACCTTTCCGCGCAGATCGGAAAGGTTGAAAGTTTGTCCGCTGAACGTTTCGACCGGGAAATCGGGTGCGATGCCGGAACGCGGCTGCTCCTGTTTTTGGCGGGCAAGCGCGAGCGCGAAAACTGCCGCCGCAACCACGATCCCTGCAAGCAGCACCATTGATCCAACGCTGAGTTTTCCCCGCTGCGGTGCAGGAGCTTCAGGCAGCGGCGCGGGTGTCTGCTCGAAATCTCCGTTTTGGGGTGTTGACCCAATTTTCGTAGCCATTTAACCTCTTACGAGCCTGAAATGTCTTGCTCGAACATGTCTTGATAACGATTGCCTGTCGATCCCGTTTCCGGGGCTGCTGCTTGTGCGGCTGTGGCTGCATTTCGCCGTGTGATGACATAGGCTGTCACAATCAACACACCGGCGATGATCAGCCAAGGTGTGACCAGCGATAAGGCGCGCAGAGCTGGATCAAGCGGTGTGCCGACGACCCGATCCCCAAAGCGGCGAACGAAGTCTTCGATGATCTGTTCTTCGGTCATGCCTTGTTCCAACTGGAGGCGAACTTCGTAACGCCAGTCGGCGCAGGCTGCTGTGCCGCACGTATCCAACGTAATGTTTTCGCAAACCGGGCAGTAGAGTTTTGCCGCGATTGCGTTGACCATATCATCGGTGACCGCCCCGGTTGTCCCGTCCTGTGCGACCACAGTCTGGGCAATCAATACGACCACAATCAGGGCGATCAGAACTTGAAACGATTTCATCAAATGCCGCATGGGACTACGCTCCTTGCGGAACGGCGTGCAGCTTTTCGCGCACGCGGACGGGCATGGTTTCACGCGGGTAGCCAGCCAGCATCGTCCCGATGATCAAGATCAAACCGCCCCACCAGACCAAGTTGATCAGCGGGTTGATATACACCTTGAACGTGGCGGAACTGGCGCTGATTTGCTCCCAGTTAACGAGGATGACGTAAAAATCATTTTCGACGGTGCTGTGCGCACCGGCAATCGTCATCGAGTTCATATCCGTTGCTTCAGGGAAAAAGTCGCGGCGTGGACGCAAATGTGCGACTTCAACGCCATCGCGGAACAGCGTGAGTTCAGCAATATCCATCACGCGCCCATCTTCCGCGATCTGGTTGGCGAGGAATCCGTCATAGCGCATTTCGTAAATGCCAAGACTGAGCGATTCGCCAACGGCGAGCGTTTGCTGCGTCTCCTGTTGGAAGACCGTCGAGCCAATCACGCCCAAGCCGATGATCGTGATGCCCAGATGGATGAAATATCCCCCGTAGCGGCGCGGATTGCGCGTATAAAGGGCAATCACCGATGTGAGTGGGTTTTCACGATGTACGTGCTGGCGTGCCCGAATACCGCGCACGGTTTCGACAACGGCGACCCAACCCGCGAACAGGACAATGCCATACCCGAACAGCGCGCCAATTTCCGTCACGCCGCCCACAACGAACAATCCGATTGAAGCTGCCGTCAGCGCCAGTGGGATAAGCACTGCCCGACCCATTCTTGCCAGCGATGCCGCGCCCCATGCCGAAACAGGCGCGATGCCCATTAAGATGAAGAGCAGGATGAACAGCGGCGGCGTGACCTGAAGGAAGTAATCCGCGCCGAGCGTGATGCTCGTGTTCATGAACAATTCGGAGATGATCGGCGCGCCGAAACTGCCCCAGAAGATCGCAACGAACAGCGCGATGAACACAAAATTGTTGAGGACAAACAGCGCTTCACGGCTGAACAGGCTTTTTAGTTGGTGATCATCTTTCAGTTCACCGCGACTGCTGCGCCATACGATCAGCCACACCGAAACCAGCGTCAAGATGAACCAGAAAGCGAACATCGGGAAGCCGATTTCCGACCGTGCGAACGAATGAACGCTGTCCACCAAGCCGGAACGAGTGGCGAATGTGGCGAAAATCACCGCGCTGAATGTGCCGATCACGAGGAACATGTTCCACGTTTTGAGCATCCCGCGCTTTTCTTGGATCATAACGCTGTGTAAGTATGCGGTGCCGATTAACCAAGGCAGGAACGCGGCATTTTCAACTGGGTCCCAGCCCCAGTAACCGCCCCAACCGAGCACGTCGTATGCCCAGCGTCCACCGAGGATCAAGCCGAGGCTGAGAAATACCCACGCGATCAACGCCCAGCGGCGCGACACTTTAATCCAATTGGTCGAAAGATCACCGCTGGCGAGCGCCGCCATCGCAAACGCGAATGGAATCACGAAGCCAACGAAGCCGAGATACAGCATCGGCGGGTGAATTGCCATGCCGAAGTGACGAAGGAGCGGATTTAAGCCGTTGGCAGTCTGCGCGAGTTGTGCAGCGCTGGGTGCGACTGCGCCCGCCGGAATGAATGCTGATGCGACCACATCGCCTGTCGGCAAAATCCACCAGCGGTCAAACGGATTTTCGATAAAAAGCGTCACGCCGATGAAGAAGGCGACTACTGCCATCATGTAGGCGATGGCATACGGCATCAAGCGGCGCTGCGATTTCCAATTGAGGAAGGTCGCTCCGGCAGTGAAAGCGCTCATCAAGAATGACCAGAACAGGATCGATCCGGCTTGCGATCCCCACAGCGCCGTAAACCGGAAAAAGTCCGGCATCGACGGGCTGCTCACCGACCACACATAGCTGATCTGATACTGTTGGGTCATTAAGGCGATTTGAAGGCTGAGCGTCGCAACCGTCATCAAGACGAAATTGAGATAGACCGCGTTGCGCCCACTCGTGACGAGGGCATGACTGTGTGCAAACCGTTCACCGTAGACGCTGGCGACGATGGCGTACAAGGCAGCAATAAAAGCAAACAGCGTGCTAATTAGCCCGATTTCTGCGAGCATATGGGTTATTCCCCCCTAACTACTTACACATCCCGACAAGTGAGTTTACTAAACACCAGTTTCTTCAACCTGATCGGGGACGCTTTCTTCGTATCGACTTGGGCACTTCAACAGGAGTTCAGTCGCGACGAATGTGCCATCGGGCTGCAATACCCCGGTGAGAATCGCCTGTGCTTCATGCTGAAGCAGATCAGGCTTGACCTGATTTTCAATATGAACGCTGATACGTGCCGCAGTCGGGTCATTGACTGCTTCATGGAGTGTCAGCGCGAGATCAGTTGTGTCTTCGGGGATATCTGCGATTGTGAAGTCGATGATCAAATTGGTGCTGTCGTAGACGATCGTGGTGCCATCAACCGCGCCGGAAATGCGCACGGATTGACCGATGTATTCTTCAGGCGAGGTCAGCAGATCATTCACTGTAATAAAGTAACGTGCACCACTCATCGTACCAGAAACGATCAAAAATACCACAGCGCCCAACAGGAGCGCGCCGCCAATGATGAACTTTAGGCGCTCGCCGGAGCGGGACTTCTGCGCCGCGGCGCTATCTGCGGTTTTGCCCCAACTGAGTTCTGTCATGTGATACCTTTCAGAATATGTCATTATACGGCATGGAGTATGTGCTGCCATTAGCTTAGTCAATTGTACCCATTTGAATGGAGGAAAGAACACACCATTACTGGGTGATGGGTATCACGGATCATGAGTACCAAAGTGCGACACAATAAAACAATATACCGGGGAGTGTATCTGTGACAAGGCGTTTGGGGAGCTTACAAGGGAAGCTGATCGTTAGTTTTTTGCTTGTCACTTTGATTCCGTTGGTCGCAAGCGGCATATACGGGCATTTTTTCACCAACAGCGCGCTGTCCGCTCAAGCGTTGGAACGCTCGATTTATCAAGTGCATTTGCAGGCAGAAAACATCATGAGTGCGCTGCGGCAAGTGCAGGGTGACGCCTTGTATTTGAGCGCGCTGCGCAGCCTCAATATGCTGCGCCAGCAGAGCGAACCGGAGCAAATCGACCTGTGGCAGCAGGAAGTTGGGCAAGACTTACTCGTGCTTGCGTCTGTGCGACCGATGTACCGCGCGATCCGCGTGTTGGACAGCACAGGACAAGAATGGGTGGGGGTGCGGCAGCAAGAGCAGCATGTCAACTTCATTGAAAGTCTGCGAGATCGGTCTAGTACGGCATATTTTCAAGAAACGATGGCGCTGCCTGTTGACGGAATCTATGTATCGCCGTTTCGATCCGAAGATGCAATCGGCGCACCTTACATTCATTACGCGATTCGGCTGACAGATGGTGTATTAGTCATTGATTTGCACGCGGGTTGGGTGCTGCGCGCACTGCCTACTGAGACGAGCGCTGACTCGTGGGCGCTGATCGATGAGCAGGGGCGTTTTCTTGTTTATCCAGAAGGATTTGATACGCGCGCGGTTGCGGCAGACCTTTCAGCGATGCTCACTGGCGGACGCGACTACTTCCAGACAGATGACAGCGTGTATGCGTTCGACACGATTTACCCCACGCCAGAGTCGGTAGATACGAATCATTATTGGGTTATCTTTCGGCACACACCCACCGAAGTCCTCTACACTTCAGTATATGACTTTTATCATGTCGTGGTCTTGTTCGTGATCCTTGCGGTGCTGATCGCATTAGGGTTGGCGCTGCTGATCAGCCGGATTTTGGTTGAGCCTGTGCGCGATTTGCAAACGATGACGGAAACATTTGGTCATGAAGGCAAAGCACCGCCAATGCCGGAGCGCCCGCCGGGCGATGAAATTGGCATACTGACGCATACGTTTATCCAGATGGCGAACGAACTTGAAGGCAAGCGGCGGCAGGAGCACCGGTTGATTGAACGGTTGATTCACGCACAGGAAGAAGAACGTAAGCTCGTTGCCTATGACCTTCATGACGGGTTGATTCAGCAGTTGGTTGGGGCACGCTTCTATTTGAATAATACACGGGATATTTGTCATCAGTACGCGCCACAGGTGATCGGGTATATTCACAGCGGCTGCGAAGCTCTGAGCGAAGCGATTATCGAAGGACGGCGTATTATCGAAGGACTCCGTCCGGCGGCACTTGATGATCTTGGGCTGACGGCGGCGATTGAGGAAATCGCAACACAAACAGCACGCGCGGCGGGGTGGCAGCTCGACTTGATGATCGAAACGCTGCATTACGAGCCGGAAAAAACCGTCGGCGTGACGCTTTACCGGATCACGCAAGAAGCGCTGAATAATGCGCGCAAACATGCGAAAGCACACGTAGTCAAAATTCGGCTTCACAACGGGCAAGGCATTCATTTAATAGTTGAAGATGATGGAATTGGTTTTGATATGGAGTCAGTGACGCGCGATGGACGCGGCTTAGGCATTACGACGATGCAGGAACGTGCCAGCCTGATCAACGGCGTTTGCCAGATTACGAGCACGCTGGGGGGCGGCACGATTGTTGATGTTCATGTTCCATTCGCATTGGCGCATACCACGCTGGGGAGCAGTGATGATGCAGCCAAGTACGACTGATCGAATCATTCGTGTCACCATCGTTGATGATCACGGCATTGTGCGCCAAGGACTGCGCGCACTCTTGGATAAACCGGGGATCGAAGTCGTTGGAGAAGCCGAGAGCGGCACCGAAGCCGTTCGCTTAGCTGAACAGCTTCAGCCGGATGTCATGCTGTTGGATATTCGCATGAAGGACGGCGACGGCTTGCAGAGCCTTCCTCACATTAAGAGCGTATCCCCAAAAACCAGCGTCATTATTTTGACGACCTATGCGAATCCAGCGTACTTGGCGCGGGCAATCAGCGGCGGTGCGGCGGGGTATCTTTCCAAAGAAACCGATCCTGATCATATTGTGCGTGCAGTCCGCGCGGCGGCGGCGGGCGATGACTTGATCGACCGGACACTGCTGCAAGCGGCACTCGCACACAGCGTCGATGTCGCCGCCGCCGAACCTGATTCGACACTGGAGATGATGATCGAGCCTCTCAGTGAACGCGAACGCGAAGTGCTCCGGTTGATGGTGCAGGGGTGTACGAATAACACCATTGCCGAGACGCTGACGATCAGCTTGCCGACGGTCAAAACGCACGTCCAGCATATTTTGCAGAAGCTTCATGTATCGGATCGCACACAAGCCGCATTGTTGGCAATGCGGCTGAAATTGGCAGATTAAGGGGAATCATTCGACGGGATGACTGATTTTCATCCCGCTGAATGATGATGACCGCGTTTATGCGGGAGAAAATCGAGAACTGGGTTACAAAGCGATGGTTGTGGTAATCGACTTCATGAAGTCAGGTGTTAGAGGAAAGAAACTGCGATTTGCACTTTCGCTGGCAGGTGGGATCAGCGCTTTGTTTGGTGCGCTGCTGCTCACTTTCGTGTCGTTTCCGACGATGCTGGCGGAACTCCGATCCTACGCGACCCTTGTGCCGCAGTACGTCGTCTACGTGAGCGGTGAAGGCGATTTTCGCGCGTGCATGTCCTGTCATACCGATACTCAATGGAGCAACGCTGCCCGCCCGCTGGAAATCACCGGCGAAATCCTCAGACCGCGCCCGGTGAATGAGGAAGCCGCCGCCGATCACAGCGGTGGTTGGGCGTATCGCATGTCCACTAGCCAAATCGTCCACCCGTTTTTGTCCTCAAATGCTGATTTGCTTACCTCGTATGTACTTCGTGGAAGCATGGAAGAGCAAAGCCCATGACACGAGTGAAAATAATTGTTCTGATCGGGGTCGTGCTTCTCGCAAGCGGGTTCAGCCTGCTGGGTCTGGGAGCATCGACATTGTTGGCGCAAGACTCGCCGCCGGATTACATCGGTGCGGGTGACTGCGCGGATTGTCACCGCGACGTAGCACGCCGCCACGATGAATCACGGCATGCGCTCACGCTGCAGGATGACGAGGATGCCATCGTTGCCGATTTTGACGCTGGTTCAGAAATACGGATGGTGCAGTTCCCCGGCGAAGATGCGCCGCGTCCGTTTACGGCGGATGATGTCGCGTTGATCGTGGGTTCGGGGCAGTACGTCCAGCGATATCTTGTTGAACTGGAAGACGACGATTATCGTGTGCTTCCGGCTGAATGGAATGTCGCCGCCGCCGAATGGCAGCCGCTCGCCCTCGCGGATTCATGGGATGATCCCGCGTATGACTGGGATCAAAGCTGTGCTTACTGCCACACAACTGGGCTGAATCTCGAACGTATGCGTTGGGAAGAAGACGGGGTTCAGTGTGAAGCCTGTCATGGTCCCGGTGAAGAACACGCTGAAATCGCCAGTGACGCCGGACGCCGACCCGACGAAGAAGAACTGGTTGAAATTCGTGCCAGCATCAACGCGGCAATTGACCCGCAAACGTGCGGTCAGTGTCACTCAGAAGGCGTCAGCCCGGATGGTTATCCGTATCCCTATGGCTATCTTCCCGGCGCGCAGTTGACCGACTTCTTCACGCTTGTACCGCAAGATGATCCGACGCACTGGTGGCTGTCATCCGGTCA
>JAPKMU010000161.1 GCA_026645745.1 Anaerolineae bacterium
GGTAAAGAGGCAGCAGGATTACCCTTTAGCTCCGTTTGCTGTGATCAACGGCGCGGAGAATGCGCAAATTCAACATCATGAAGCGCCAGAACTGAAACAGCTTGGAATTCATCCGCGACCGCATGGAATCCGTGATTTGGTATTCGTTCGACGACATGGTGGTTTTCCTTTCAAAGTCTCGTGTGCTATTCCGGGATCAAGTTCCAGCCGATGCGCCCGCGCATTTTGTGCATCATGGTTGAATGGATCATGCGCTTCATCCATGCGCCGCTTAACCCCATCTCCATGTGAGTTGTGAAGCTGTCCCGCCCATTCGTCTTGGGATAGGCGCGTAAATTCGGCACTACCGGATACAGGATCATCACAGCGGCGGAACCATCCCACAGCGAGTCGCCCATTGATGCGATACACGCCGCGACCATTTCCGTCATGCGTTCGCCGTGCGTCATCTTGTCGTGCTTGATCAAGCTGACGATGTTGAGCGCGACGATACGCCCGATCACGGCGGAAACCATACCCGTGCGCGGCGGGGCTGCCGTGATCGCCGTGCCGTTTTTGGTCACATGGGGTCGCGCGATGGGTCCCGGGGGTGCGAAAGCAATTCCGGCGGCGAAAATATTCGCGTAGGTTGGGTTTTGGTAGGTCGCGGGCCAAGCTTGTGGAGTCTTCACCAGCTCGTCATAGCTCAAGCCGTAAATGCCGTCCACCGTGATGAATCCGGCTTTGTTGGTGATCTTGTCGGCAATATCCGAACCATCCGCACCGATGTACTTGAGTTTCGGTCCGCCAAAGCGCGGAATCAGCATGGCGAAGTCGTAAGGGGTTTCGCCGTATTCGCCTTCGTAGTTTTCCCAATAAATCTTCGAGTCATCGACTTTGTACACGCCTTTTTGAACTTCGTAGTCGATGCCGTATTCTTTGAAAACCGCCTTGATAAACGCTTCGCTCGTCAGCGTTTGATCGCCTTGCTTGACTTCGATTCCGCGCACGCCAAAATCCCCGACTTCGGCTTCGTTTGACAGCCACAGGAGTTTTGCTTTATCGCGCAGCCCGCGCTTGACAAGGTCTTTGTGAATATTGGTGATGTACTCGAAGCCAGCGCCTTGGCAGGTTGCCCCCGGATGCCCCGTGCCGACCACGAAACGGACTTCTTCGCCGCGCTGAAGGCGTGCGACCTGTTTCTGATATTCCTCGTTCGCTTCGATGGCATGATCCAGCGTACAGATCGAGACGGAATGCCCGTGTTTGGGTCCCATGCCTTCGGTCGCATCGTAATCAAGGTTCGGTCCGGTCGCCACGATTAGGTAGTCGTAATCGACACGCACGGATTGGTTATCGGATTCGACCATCACATAATTTTCGTCGGCGTGGATCGATTTGGCGGAGGCTTTCATGAAGCGGATTCCGCGCTTCTTGTAGACTTTTTCGAGCGAGAAATGGGTTTTCTTCGGGTTCATACGCCCGACGCCGACCCACACGAGCGAGGGAATAAACAAGAAATAATCGTAACGGTTGATCACCGTGATTTCGTGATCCCGACCCAAATTTTTGGCTAAGTATAGGGCGGCGGTGTGTCCTGCAAATCCCGCCCCGATGATAACAACCTTCGCCATACAGCTTTCCCCTTCGTTGACCGCGCATGTCAATTCGACGGGGGGCATTACGAAATATTACGTCTGATGAAATATTTATAGCGGAACGTCATGGAAACTTACATGACAAATGTCAAGCCCTCAAGAATGCCTCAAGCGCCTCAAGATAGCGCGCGGGTTGTTCATCCATTGGATCATGTCCGCACTCCTCAAGGATCACATACAGGCTGCCGGGAATCTGCTCATGCGCGATTTCCGCGTTGACGAGCGGCACTGTCCGGTCAAATCTGCCGAACACGATCAGCACCGGAACGCGAATGCGTGCCAGATCGCCCGTCAAGTTGGCGCGGGGAATCTCGACGAGATCACGGTGGGCGGGAATTTCAATGCCGGGGATCAGCGCCAGTTCGCGCGATTCGCCCATCATCGGCACATTCCAATAGTGGTGAAAGATCGGGTAATCGAAGATCGCGCGGTACAGCGGAAAACGGGTCGCAAAGCGCGAGAAATGCCAGATCGCTGGGAAGCGCGCCCCAACCATAAAGATCGGCTGAATGATCCAGCGGATATAAGCCGAGAGCAGCCCTACCGCCACGCCTGACACATCGATCACCCGCGCGATCCGTTCGGGATAATGGATCGCCAAGTAGAGCGCAATCTGTCCGCCCATCGAATGACCAAGCACCGTAAATTTGTCCACACCGAGGTGATCCGCCAGCGCGATCACGCGTGCCGCTTGCGCCGCAATCGAGTAATCGCCGTCGGCGGGCTTATCGCTGTGACCATGCCCTAACAGGTCGATGGCGGCGAACTGCCAGTGATCACTGAGCGCATTCATGGTGTGATCCCAGATGCCGCCGTGCGACAGCCAACCATGCACGCAGATCACCACCGGCAGCGATAGATCGCCCCGGCGTAAGTAGGCGATCCGCTGATTTTGATGGGTGAAAACCTGTTTTTCGTTCAGGAATGCGGTGTAGGTGTAAGGCATATCCTAAGCCTGAGGGGGAGGTGTGGCTTCGCTGCGATAAGGTTCAAGCGCGGCGTCGGCTTCTTCCATCGTGCGTACCATGATGATCTTGCGACCCAATTCACGGTAAACGCCGAGGACGATGCGCGCCAACTGATGATAAAACTCAAACGGGGTGACGATGACCAACAAGCGGCGATCTGAACGCCCCATGTGAATCAAATTGCTCAGGTGATGAACCGCGCCAACCGGAACAGAGTTGGTCGCCTTGCGCTGATCAACCAGAACGACGGCAGGATGTCCAGCTTGTTCGCGGAGTGCGATGGACTCTTGACTCGCCTGATACACTTCTTGCCATGTCCATTTGCCTTCAAATTCCCACCGGATGATCCGGTGGTTGTCGTCTTCCCAGAATACACGAATTCCCATCAGACGGCGCTTTCTGCATAGGTGAACAGGACACATTGTAACGCGAAGTTGAAAATAGCACGTTAGAACACATTAACGAAAAGTGGAAATTTTGTAATAAACGGCAAAGAAGCCGCTGCCTAAGGAAAGGTTCAAGCGATAGTGAAGTCGATCACGATTATTCCGGTGAGCGCTCCGGTCATGAGCGCCGCGTTTCCGCTCATTGAGACGTTTATGGATGCGCTGCGCGCGGGGGATGAACGGCTGCAAACCGGGGATGTGCTGGCGATCAGCAGCAAGTACACGGCGATCAGCGAGGGGCGGGTGATTCAGCTCGATACGATTACGGTCAGCGACGAAGCGCACCGCCTCGCGGAACGCTACCGGATGAATCCAGTCATGGCGCAGTTGGTCTTACAAGAGGCGGATCACATCTTCGGCGGGATTCCCGGCTTCTTGCTCACGCAGAAGAACGGGATCATCTCCCCGAATGCGGGGATCGACCGCTCGAATATTCCACCGGGATACGCGGTGCTGTTCCCGAAAGACCCGTATGCCAGCGCCGCCCGCATTCGCGCCGAACTACAAGCACGGCTGAATATCCGCATCGGCGTGATCCTCACCGACAGTTGGCTGATGCCGGGGCGCGCCGGAACGACCGGAGTTGCATTAGCGACGAGTGGTTTTCAACCGCTGGCGGACGAACGCGGCAAACCGGATTTGTTCGGTTCACCGCTGCTGGTCACGCGCCGCAGCGTGACGGATCAGATCGTTTCGGCGGCGGAACTGGTCATGGGGGAACGCGACGAGGCGACCCCGTTTGCGATCGTGCGCGGCGCATCGGTCACGCTGACCGACACGCCGGTTGAACAAAGCGATGTGATGATCGATTGGAAGGACTGCATTTATGTGCAGTCGCTCACAGCGGGGTATCTCGGCGGGGAGGGATAAGGACAGGGCATACCCTATCCTCTGGCGAGAAAATCACGAAGCGCGTGCCGCTGGATACACGGTATACTCTGTGACTATTATGCGCAATTGCAGACGGACGAGAGTACACCAATGACCATTGGCACGCGTGATACAACCCGCCTCGATGATCTATACGAGGCAGTTCTAAAACGTATTGAGGCAGATGATCTCGATGGCGCACTCGATCTCTATCATGCCGTTTCTAGCGACGCTGCCAAGCTTGACTTGCTGCATCGACTCCATAGTGCCAGTTCAAGGATTAGTTTTGTTGACCTTGACTTTGCCCTTGATCTTGCGCTTGCCCGTGCGCGTGCCCACGCCTATGCCCTTACCCGTGCGCTTGCCCGTGCGCTTACCCATAACCTTGAACTTGACCTTGACCTTACGCATGCCCGTGCCCGTGCCTGCGGTCGTGCGCTTGCCCGTGCCCTTACCTTTGCTGATCGCGCATCTATACCGGAGCTGCAAAAGCAGATCACGGATGCTGTTCGACTGAATCGCTTTATCGTCGCGGCGTTGGGGAGCTATCAGAAACCATAGGCTTTGAAGACGCGGAACGCCTCACCCTAAGAGGCTGCATGATGTCCCCTGTTCTCTGGCGAAAAAAGTACGAAGCGCGTGCCGCTGGATACACGGTATACTCTGTAACTATTATGTGCAATTGCAGACGGACGAGAGTACACCGATGACCATTGGCACGCGTGATACAACCCGCCTTGATGACCTCTACACAGCAGTTCTAAAACGTATCGAAGCAGATGATCTCGATGGCGCATTACATCTCTATCATTCCGCTCCTAGCGATGTCGCTCAGCTTGATTTGCTTCATCGACTCCATGATGCTATCTCAAGAAATCTCGATGCCGCACTTATCCGTACCCGTGCCGCTGTCCTTGACCTTGCCAGCATCTCTGACCTTGGCTTTGCCCTTGACCGTGCCCGTGCCCTTGCGATTGTCCGTGCTCGTGCCCTCGATCTTGACCGTGCCCGTGCTCTTGACCTTGCCTTTGACCTTGACCTTACCCTTACCCGCGCCCGTGCTCTTGGACATCACATTGCTGGTCAAGCTGTGGTAAGTGATGTCCTTCGGGAGCTGCAAAAGCAGCTAACACATGCTGTTCGACTGAATCGCTTTATAATCGCGGCGCTGGGCGGAGAGTTATCCGAAACAATGGTCTTTGAAGACGTATACCGCCTCACCCCCGAAGTGCTGCGTGATGATTTGGCACCCTACCTACAGGCGCTATTCGATTTGCAGCGGCTGATTGATGAGGCGAGGGGCGCGGAATCTATCCCACCGCAAATAAAGACAATCAGCCAGAATTCGCCGGTCAGCGTAGAAGTCACAGGAATCCCTGCTGCGCTCAAAATTCTGCGAAGTTTGATCAGTCCATACTGGCGAAAACACGAACGGGAGCTTGCCGAACTGGAATTGGCACAAAAACGTGCTGAGGTTGAGGAAAAGCAGATTCATGTGATGCGGGAGAAACTCGAATTAGAAAAGCAGGCACGCGAGGCTTACCGACTTGGCGCTCCACAGGCGAACATCAGCATGGTGCAGGTACAGCAGATGACTTCGGTTCTTGAAGTCTCGCTGAGCCGAAAGCCGCCTTCGATCCCAACTACGCTGCCGGAAGTGCCGGGGAAGAAAGATGGCGAGAAGTAGAGGACAGGGCATGTCCTGTTCCTCTACTATTACTATGAAGGGCTTTTCCTTACTTCTCACCCAAGCGCACGGCATAGAGAGGGCTGCCGCCCGCCTGTGTGTACAAAAGCGCGCCGTTCGGTCGCCATTCCAACCGGGGCGGAAGAATGGGTGCGAAGATCAGCGGCGAATCTTCGGTCGGGGACGCGATCAGGTGTCCGACTTCGCCCGGACGCCCGACATACAACCCGGTGCGCTCATGTTCGCGTGCATCCTGCACAATATACACGATCGCGCTGCCATCCGGTGACCATCCCGCGATGATCGTACCGGGATCAGATGAAGCGGAAAATGTGTCGCCTTCCAGCGTGGTGATGTGGGCGTGGATGAGATCGCGTGACTCGGAATAACCGAGCAGCGCATCATGCCACAGCACCGCGTCCCCTGCCGGGGAAAACTCCAGCGTTTCCGCCATCCGTTCCGCTTCCATATCAAGCGCGTATAGTTCACGCGTCTCGTTCCCGGCGAGGCTGTATAGGTTGAGCGTGGTTTGATCGCGTGTGGACACGTCAAAGACGAACATCTGACCGTCCGGCGAAATATCCATCAGGGTGACATACCCCTGTTCGCGGGCATCTTCCGTCAAGACTGACACCCGTTCAGCCTCGCCGCCGCTCACTGGTATCCGGTACAAGGACGAAGCGATTGTCTGATCCTGCGCTTCGTAGCGCACAAAATACACGAATGCGCTGTCTGGACTGAAACGCGCTTGAATATCCGCCGGAGCGGCGTCTTCCAAGTTGTCGCCGTTCACAATCGCACGAAGTACGCCGATCTGAACGCCATCGTCGGTCAGATTGGTGACCGTCCCTTGTTCGGTATCAAACAGCCATATATCCGAGTCTTGAAGCGTCACAATGGGCGTATTGTCCACAAAGGCGATATAGCGCCCATCCGGTGACCACGCGAACGAGGATGGATCATAGCGGATATCGTCAAGCGGTGTGCAGTCGATCAGCCCACCAAACGTTTCATAAACGCACAACTCGTCGCCCATGCCCACGTACAAAAAACGCTCACCGTCAGGCGATAGAAACGCGCCGGATCGCGCTGGACCCGCGAAAAGATCATATTCGACGGTTTCGGTGATTTGGATCGCCGCCGGATCGAATGCCGGGAAAGGGGTCGGCGGGAGAGCGGTGGCGGTTGCCGTGAGCGCCATTTCGAGCATCGAAGCAACCGTTGCAGTGTAGTCGGGGGTGGGAGTGTGCGCCTGTGCTGTCGCTGCGATCAGCGTTTGTACAGCGGCGTTCAAGGTTGCCTGTTCGTCAGTGGGATTCGGTGATTGGGCGATCAACGCGGGCGCGGTACTCAGCGAGGCTGCGATCACGATCACGCACAGGAGTGCGAGAAGTCCTGCGAACCGGGACAATGCCATTCGTTTTTCCTTTTCTGTTCAGTAAAACGAATGGCATTATCGCAATGTTTGAAGCGCTGTGCAAAACAGGCGCAGCATCAACCTACAGCGGCGTAATACCCGCATTCAAAACTGAGCAGATCGGCACGGATGAAGCCTTCAAAGCCGTTCACCGCGACCGCGTACCAGACGCCGATCATGCCGTCGATCACGACCGGGTTGCGGTGCGGCAGAATCGTTAGCGCGGCGCTGCCTTCGCTCGGTTGTGCGCGCACATAGACCATGCCGCGCGTGACGGGCAGGCACGCCCCGGTCTGCTGGAGCCAAACCCCCGGCGCGTAGTCCGGCAGCGGCGGCAGCACGCGACCGGAAGCGGTCACGATCTGACCCGGTTCGGCGGGCTGTGCTGAGGCGATCATTTCGGCGGCGTTGAGCGTGACCAATACGAGCGTCCCGAACTGCGATACGCTTGCGCAGGTGAACCCCGGTAGATCAGCACTGTTGAACGTGCCCAACCAAACAGGTTGGCGCGGAATGCCGACGAGCAGCAGCATTGTTCCCGTCCCGCGCAGACAAACCGAAACACCGTTCGGCGCGGCTAATCCCGTCGTGCTGAAAATATCCACCGCTTGCAGCACACCTTGATTCAACACGTCTTGCACACCGATATGACCACTTCCGGCGGGGAGCATCCCCGTCCAGCCTGTGAACTCTCCTTGTACGCTCAACGGGCGGCACCACACCTGCTGGCGGATCGCTTCCGGTACGCCTGCGCGCAAATTCGAAGTCGATAAGCCGTTGTATTCACTGCACAATGCCGCGCCGGGAAGATTCGGATCGACGGCGTAGTTGGCTGTTTCGGTCGAAAACACGGTCTCCCACGTCACGCTGAGTCCGGTACTGTCCCGCAGCACCACGCGGATCGTGTATGTACCGCTAACGGCGTAGGTGTGTGCGCCGCGCACGACGTTCGCCTGAACCAATCCCGGCTGGACGATGCCATCCCCCCAATCAATTTGGGCGTAATGCGAGTCGCCGTAGGTATCGGTGAACGGCAGCGACAGCGTAACAAGATTGTGATCGCTGCTGACGCTGGCGGTGTTGATATTAAAAACAGGGGCGCTGCCCGTTTGAGCGGCGGCGGGGAAGGCGGCGATGAGCAGCACGAGCACCACGAATAAGACCGTTTGACGTGTCATCGGATCGTCTCTTTCTGCACGAATACATGTTCCGAAACAGTATAGCGATCACCAATGCTGAACGGGGGATAAAATCACGTTTGTGCGGGTAGGGAATAGGTACGGGGTCATCGCCCGAAAAGTGCAGTACGCCGACTCATGCTATAACCATGCGTAGGTGCTGAGGTTTTCATTCCACCCTTACGCCGAACCTTAGCGCTGTACCCGTTGACGAAACAAGGGGGGACACGCATGAACGGTTCGATGCTGACGAGCGCCGATAAACGCGCGCGGCTGGCAGTTTCCTTGATTTTGATCATCGTGTTGGGCGGTGCGGCGAGCGTGATCGCCGCTGTCGGGGTTGCCAACGGCTATCCAGAAATGTGGTTAGGCATTGTCTGGTCGGGGATACTGCTTGGCGTGTTCGGGATCATGGCGGCGGTAAGGTGGATCCCCAGTTCTCCGGCGGACGGTGAATGCGCGAGTGCGCCCTGCTACTGCGAAGCGTATTCGAGCGGGATCGTCAAACAGCCGATCAATGTGTGGTCAACGCTGGCGTGGATTTTATCCGGCATGGCGATCCTGTACATCGTGTGTGACGAGCGGGCGCGCGGCATCAGCGGCGGTCCGATGACGGGGACGACGATGTACGCGCTCTTATATGTCGTCATCGTGATCTTCATGGGACCGGGCAGCGCGTATTTTCACGGTTCGATGAAGAATTGGGGCGGCTACCTCGATTCGCTCTCGATCCACCTGTGGATTCTGTTCAGCTTCTTGTTCACGCTGTTCACCCTGTTCACGATGGCGGCGGGTGCGACGATGCTCGATCAAGGCTGGCAGGTCGCGTTTTTGATCACGTTTCTGCTGGTAGGGATCGGCGTCGCGCTGATCGACTGGCGCAGCACCGGATTCCGCGAAAACTTCTCGATCATCGGCGGGGCAATCTGGGGCGTTTTTGAACTGGTCGTGCTGATCGTGCTGGCATCCACGAACGCGCCGGTTCAGCGCGCTGAATGGTGGTGGTTCGTGGCGGCGCTCGTCGCGCTGGGGCTGGCGATCCTGATCTGGAAATTGTCGGATACGGGCGGTCCTTGGTGCGCGCCGCGCAGTTGGTTACAAGGTCACGCGATCTGGCATTTGCTCACGGGCGCAGTGACGTTCTTCGTATTTTTGTTCTTCCGCAGCGTGTAGGAAATTCCACAAAAAACGCGGAGGACACAGCTTTCTCTCTGTGTCCTCCGCCTGCTTCAATCGACCGTCGCGCCGTAATTGAGCGCCAGCAGCGAAAAATCGAGCAGGCTGATCAATCCGTCGCCGTTAAAGTCCGTATTCGGATTGAAGCGTGGATGTCCGGTACTCGTGCCGAATGCCCCCGCGAGAAGCGAGAAATCAAGTAGATCGACGCGGCTGTTGCCGTCTGCGTCACCGGCACGGAGCAACGCATATAAATAGTTCTCGCCGGGAATTAGTGGAAAATCCTGCACATCTACGCCTAATATTCCCGGTGTCCAAATCCAAACGGATGCATCGGCGTCGGCAGGCAGCGGATCAATCGTGATAAACCCGTTCTCATCGGAGTTTATCGGATGGTACTGCCAGTAGTTGAACGAAATCTGACTTGTATCACCGGCGACGATCGTGATATAGAGAGGCAGCACCCAGCTTGGGTGCGGCGGCGTCGGGCGTCCTTGCAAGTCAACTTCAATCGTCAGCGAAGCGGGGTACACGTCTAAGTTCCCGCAGTTCAACGCTTCACCGATCGTCAAGTTCGTTCCGTCAAGGGTGATCGAGTACGCACCTGTCCGATCCGATTCTACGGCGAGATAATAATTGAGCGGCGGGTTGTACCCGACGGTCATCTCAGGATTGTCTGTTCCATCAAAGCCATATGCGAAGTCAAGGTTTCCCGTAACGCGATAAGGTCTGTATGTGTTTAGGGCGACTCGTCCGCTTCCGGGAAATGTTCCACTGGCACGGACAATAGAGTTAGCACTCGCAGTGATAGGGTAGACCTCGAAGTAAAATTGCTGTGGTTCTTTGTCACATTCTTCGAGCGTTCCATTGATGACGTAGGTGTCCTCGAACTCCGGCGCGATCGTCACCGTGATATAAGCATTTGAAAGATATAAAGCTGGACTCGTTGCCAAATGTGCGAAAAGATGCTCGGACTGTCCGGGCAGTAGACTGGGCGACGGTGTGAAAATCAGACCGTCAAGGGCAGCATTCACTGCCGCGTATGTGCCGCTAAAGTTTATTTCCGTGTCGTCAGTCAGTGCCGTCCCCCCTCGTAAAGGTCAGCCCTGCAACTGTGGAAAGCGTAATGCGACCGCCTACAGAACTTATCAGGTCCATGTATGCTGCGGGGGCATTGGTATCGACGTCGACCACTACCCATGGTTCAGGATTACCCGGCGCACCGTCCATGATGACTGGGACGCCGCTCGGACGGGCGAGGATCGGAAAACCTTCTTGGTACGGCGCATAGGGGTCTGTCAAAGTGCCGAAGTCATCCGTCTCGATGATGGTCAGCGTGACTGTACCCGTGTCGCTGTTTGTGCCGTCGCTGGCGCTGAACACAAACGAATCTATTCCGTGGTACTCTTCATCCGGTTCGTAGCCGAGATCATAATGCGGGTTGCCGCTCAGCGTGCCATGCGCGGGCGGCGTGATGATCGAGAGGGTAAGGGGATCGCCGTCCGCGTCAGTCGCGGTCAGCGTGATAGCGAAAGGCTCATAATGATCCTCGTACAAGGTGAATGCGCTGTCATAGGCAATCGGCGGCGCGGCATTGACACGCCCCGCGAACGGTTTGGCGAATCCAAGGACGATTAGAAGAAATGCGATGACCCAACTGATGAAGCGCCCGCGCATGGGGTAGTCCTTTCGCACGAAGTTATTGTCTGTAATGCTGCTTCAATTGACTGTCGCGCCGTAGTTAAGCGCCAGCAGTGAAAAATCGAGCAGGCTGATCAATCCGTCGCCGTTAAAGTCCGTATTCGGATTGAACTGCGGATGTCCGGTGCTGGTTCCATAAGC
>JAPKMU010000162.1 GCA_026645745.1 Anaerolineae bacterium
CTCTCCGGTCTTTATACGATTGTCCGCGAGGCGGGCACATTCGGGACTCCCGTCGCGCTGATCATGACCTATCCCGTTTTCACCCTACCGTTTACCGTGTGGGTGCTGACGAGCTTTTTCAGGGGACTCCCTGAGGAGATCGAGCAAGCAGCACGGGTGGACGGCGCAACCGCGTTTCAGACGTTCCGCCTAATCCTGCTTCCGCTGACTGCTCCTGCGCTGGTGACAACGGGGCTGCTCGCCTTCGTCAGTTCGTGGAATGAGTATCTCTTCGCGCTCAACTTCACGATTACAGCACCGGCAGCGCAAACCGTTCCGGTTGCGATTGCGCAGTTCAGCGGAATCGAAAGCCAGCAAGAACCCATCGCCGAAATTATGGCGGCGGCGATGATCGTGACGATTCCGCTCGTTCTGCTGGTCTTAACCTTCCAAAAACGCATTGTCGCTGGGCTGACCAGCGGAGCAGTGAAAGGATAAGCTGTGGTCAACTTGATCATCATGGATTGTCACGATTTGGGGCGGCATCTCAACTGCTACGGGCACACGACCGTAACCAGCCCGCATCTCGATGATCTCGCCGCTCAAGGGGTGCGTTTTGCGAACAGCTTTTGCATCGCGCCGCAGTGCAGCCCCAGCCGATCCACGCTCTATACCGGGCGCTACGCTCACGCAAACGGGATGCTCGGTTTAGCGCATGACCCGTTTAATTGGCGGCTGCACGACGATGAAATCTACCTGCCGCGTTATTTTCAGCAGGCAGGTTATGAAACGGCGCTGATCGGCGGGCAGCATGTGACGCAGAATGATCCCGACTCAGTTAAGCGTCTCGGCTTTGATCGGGTTCGCCTCAGCCGCGATTCATCGCAGATTGTCGCGGACGCTGCCGCTTTCATCAATCAACCGCACGAACGCCCCTACTATCTCAATATTGGCTTCTACGAGACGCACCGCGACGAAACAGGCGGATTCAAGCATATTCCGCCGGATACCCAGAAAGGGGTTGCGGTTCCGCCCTATCTGCCGAATACCCCCGAAGCACAGACAGAGTTTGCGGCATTTCAAGGGATGGTCAAGTGGCTTGATGCGGCGGTTGGCGAAATCGTCGAAGTGCTGCGGGCGGGCGATCACTTTCAAGATACCTATCTGATATTCACCACCGATCATGGGATTGCGATGCCGCGTGCGAAATGCACCATGTACGATCCCGGCATCGAAACCAGCCTGATCATGTTCGCGCCGCCGATGGGAATCACGGGCGGGCGTGTGATCACGCCGCTGATCAGTCATGTTGACTTCACGCCGACGATCTTGGAAGCGTTTGGTATTCCGATTCCGGCACGGCTTCACGGGCGCAGCTATTGGGCGCTGCTGAAGGGTAAGCCGTACACGCCGCGCAAGCACATCTTTGCCGGAAAAACCTTTCATACGGCGTATGAGCCTCAGCGTGCCGTGCGGACCGAGCGCTGCAAATTGATCGTCAACCTTGAAGCGGACATCGTGAATGTTCCGGCGGACATCCAGCACAGCCCGATCTATCCGCAGATGATCGGTGAATTGACTCAGGAACATCTTCCCGTCGAACTCTACGATCTGACGTCTGATCCGCTGGAACAGCACAACTTGGCGGATCATGCGGCATACGCAGAGATCAAGCGTGATCTCTTATGCGTGCTGAATCAGTGGATGCAAGAAACAGGCGATCCGATCCTGAACGGACCGATTCCATCGCCGTTCTATCACAGGGCGATCCGCTTACTGCGTGGAGCGGGTGCATGAAGTACGACATTCTCGTGTATGGTCCGCTGTTTTGCGACCTGATTTTCACCGATTTACCCGCCATGCCCACGCTCGGCACAGAGATTTTTGCCGGGGACTTCACGATTGCCGTCGGCGGCAGTGCCATCGTCGCGGCGGCTTTGCACCGTCTCGGCGCGAACGTCGGCTTGATCGCGGAATTGGGCAGCGATCCGATGAGTCAATTGGCGCGGGCACTGCTCGATCAACTGGGAATCGACCGCCGCTTGATCCGCGAACATGACCATCCCCTGCCCCAGATCACCGTTGCCTTATCCACGCCAGCAGACCGCGCCTTCATTACGCGCTTTCAGCGTCCGCTCACGCCGCCTGATCTCGCATCGGTGCTCCGCGAACATCCGGCGAAACATCTGCACGTCTCCAGTTTTCTCGCCGTGCTCGAAACCCCAACAGCAGCGCAGATCGCCAGAGCCGAAGGGATGACCGTCTCGATGGATCCCGGTTGGGATGAAACCGCGCTGCGCGATCCGCGTGTGCGTGCGATGATCCGCGACTTGGATATATTTTTGCCGAGTCGTTCTGAATTGTGCTGGATTGCTGAAACAGACGATGCCAGCACCGCATTAAACACGATTTTCAGCACGATGTCCTCTGGCATGATCGTGATGAAAGACGGTAAACACGGCGCGGTCGCCTATGGCAAGGATGTTCATCACCAAATCGGCGCTTTACCCGTCGTCCCTGTGGACACAACTGGCGCAGGCGACTCATTTGACGCGGGTTTTCTGTACGCATTCATCCAAGGGATGCCGCTCATGGACTGCTTGCGTTACGGGAGCGTGTGCGGCGCGTTAGCGACAACCGCAGTAGGGGGTGCATCTGCCGCACCCACGTTACAGGAGGTTCACACATGGCTGTCAAAATTGCCATCATAGGCGGCGGAAGTGCTTACGCTCCCGGCTTGATCAATGCGTTCATCCATCACGCCGCCGATTTTTCTGGTGCAGAGATCGCCCTGATGGACATCGCCGCGCCGGAATTGAGCATTGTTTTCCAGTTGGGCGAAAAGATGATCCGCGCCGCTGGGGTTGATCTCAAGCTCAGTCAGCACACCGATCAGCGGGAAGCGGTCGCAGATGCAGATTACGTCCTGACGACTTTCCGACAGGGCGGCTTTGAAGCGCGTCACCAAGACGAGCGGATTCCGCTTCAGTTTGGCGTCATCGGGCAGGAGACGATCGGACCCGGCGGCTTTTTCTTCGCTATGCGCACCCTTCCGGTGATCAAGCATCTGCTTGCGGATATGAAAGCGCTCGCGCCGCGTGCCGTGCTGGTGAATTACACCAATCCCACGCAGATCGTCGCCGAAGCCGTGACGCATTTCAGCGATGTGTCGTGCATCAGCATTTGTGATCAAACCAACGATGACCAGAGCAAAATCCTGCACGCGCTTGATTTACATCCCGCCTCAGTTGAACTCGAATCCATCGGGCTGAATCATGCGACATGGAGCACCCGCTTCACGATTGACGGCGAAGACGGCGTTGAGGTCATGAATCGGCATGCAGATCGGGTCTTGGCGCGCCCGGATATTTCCAACCGGGTCAAACGGCAGTTCCGGCTCACGCGCGAATACGGGCGCGTGCCGAACAGTTATCTCCAATACTACTATTACCCTGAGGAAACCCTCGCGGAAGCAAAGGCTGAACCGAAAACGCGCGCACAGGTGATCCTTGATTCGCTGCCCGGTTATTACCAGCATTTCCGGGAACAGATCGCGGCGGACGTGCCGCACTTGACTCATGTGCGCGGCGGATCGATTTTCGGTGATATGGCGGTCGAAGTGATGCGCAGTTTGATCGTGCGCGACGGCAGTATTCGCACGCTCAATATTCCGAATCGCGGCGCGATTCCCAATTTCACGGCGGATCGCGTGGTCGAAGTTCCTGCACGCGTGGAACATGCAGGTGCAAGTCCACTGGTGCAAGATCATCTCCCTTCGGAAGTCATCGGACTGCTGCACATGCTCGCTGAGTATCAATGGCTTGCCGCCGATGCCATTTGGAACGGCGGACGAAAACAGCTTGAACACGCGCTGGCTTCAAATCCGCTCGTCATGTCGCTGCCGCTCGCCAAAGCCCTGCTCAACGCGATTTTTCCGCTTCAAGCGCCGTACTTCGAGTAGGATTCTAAAAAGCCCTTGAGACGATGCTCAAGGGCTTACCGTTACTCCACCGTGATCCGTGTAGTGAGCGTCGCCCCGCCTTGAAGCGGCGGTCGTCCGCCGATGCAGAGTTCATAGTCGCCGGGAAGAATGACCGACTCGCCCGCATCGGTGATCGACGCCAAACCTTTTCCAGTGATCTCGAACACGATTTCTCGCCGTTCGCCTACTTCCAGATGAAAACGCTGAAAACCACGCAGCGCAAGACGAGGAAAACGGGATTCGTGAGCACTTAGACGGCGCACATAAAGCTGACTGACTTCATCACCTGCCATGCTCCCGCTGTTCGTCACCATCACGGACGCGCGCACATGTTCACCCGTTTGGATCACCCGCAAATCATCATACAGAAAGGTGGTGTAGCTCAGTCCGTGCCCGAATGGATATAAGACTTCTCCTTCAAAGTAGCGGTACGTTCGCCCGCGCATGTCGTAACTATCAAAGCTCGGCAGATCGCTTGTTGCGCGGTAAACGGTCAGCGGAAGTCGTCCTGCCGGATTGTAATGACCGAACAACACATCTGCGATGCCTTCGCCCGCCTCACCGGGATACCATGCTTGAAGCACCGCGGGAAGTGTTTCATCCGCCCAAGGGATCGCCAGCGTGCTGCCGCCGAGCAAAACGAGTACGATTGGTTTTCCAGTCTCATGCAGCCGCTTGAGCAGTTTTTCTTGTACAGCGGGCAGCTCGATTGTGGTTCGATCCCCTTGGCTGGTCGTCCCATCAGGCACACCCTCAACCTGAAGTTCTTCGCCTTCAAGCACTTGCGACAGCCCACCTACAAAAATCACAACATCCGAAGAGGCTGCAATTCGCACAGCCTCCGCAAAACCGCGCTCGTCGTCTACAACCACATCGCACCCGGCAGCATAACGAACGGTTACCGCGCTGCCTGCTGCTTGACGAATCCCTTCCAGTATCGTGACAGGCGTTATGGGCGTGCCGTGATAATTACCTAACTGCGCCGTCAGGTTGTCCGCATTCGGACCGATCACGGCAATCGAGGATAAAGTTCTGCTTAAGGGAAGGAGTCCCGTATTTTTCAGCAGCACCAGCGACTCGCAGACGGCTTGCCGCGCAAGTGCGCGATGCTCCGATTTCCCCACGACTTCTACCGGAATCTGGGTATACGGCACGCGTTCGGGAGGGTCAAACATACCCAGACGGAAGCGAGTTTTGAACAACCGCCGCAGGCATTGATCAAGCTGCGCCTCGCTGACCAACCCCTGCTCCACCGCTTCAACCAGCGCTTCATAAGCACACCCACAGCACAAGTCACACCCCGCGCTGACCGCCAACGCCGCCGCGCCAGCGTGCGAGTCTGCCAATTTGTGATGATCCGAAATGTCCTCAATCGCGCCGCAGTCCGAAACGACATGCCCCGCAAACTGCCATTGTTCGCGGAGAATCTGACCGAGCAGCGTTGGGCTGGCGCAGCACGCTTCGCCGTTGGTGCGTGTATACGCGCCCATAATCGATTCGACATCTGCCTCACGCACACACGCTTCAAATGCGGGGAGATAGGTATCCCACAGATCATACGGGCTGACTTGAGCATCAAACGTGTGACGGAGCGCTTCCGGTCCGCTGTGCGCCGCGTAATGCTTGGCACAAGCGGCGAGTTTAAGATAACGGGGATGATCGCCTTGAAGCGCCTTGATAAAAACAACCGCCAAGCGTCCGGTCAAAAACGGGTCTTCTCCGAAGGTTTCTTGTGCCCGCCCCCAACGCGGATCGCGGACCATATTGATGTTTGGAGTCCAGAATGTCAGTCCGCCGTAAATTTCGACACGTTCTTCGCGCACCGCTTGATGATGTTTCGCGCGGGCTTCATCACTTGTGACCACACCCACACGCGCCAATAGATCCGTATCCCATGTCGCCGCCAAGCCGATCGCATGAGGAAAAACCGTCGCAAGCCCGGCACGCGCGACCCCGTGTGAACATTCATTCCACCAGTTGTACGCCGGAACGCCGAGACGCTCAATAGCGGGGGCATCATGCAGCATCTGTGAAACTTTTTCTTCAAGCGTCATCAAACTGATGAGCGCATCAACGCGCGCATCCAGCGGTTGTGAAAGATCGCGGCTGATTTCTGGCAGCCTTTCCAGAACAGCTTGAGCCAGCATTAGAGAGTCTCCTCAATGAGGTTGACAGCAGCCCATACGCCATCACGGGTAATTTTGAAGGTTCTTAACTCGTATGGTGCAAACATGACGGTAGTGGGCTGCCCCCCTTCGAATGTCAATTGAGCGGCAGTTGTTTTTCCTGCGCTTTCTGCCAAGCGCACGATCAGCGCGTCGTCATTTTCCGCTTTTTTGAGCGCCCCTAACGTGATGGTCGCAGGCTCAATCTGCAAGAACGGCACAGCATCGGCAGGTGAACCTTCCTGTCGAGTTGGGGGAAAGTAGCTGAAAAACGCCTCCAGCGGTTGATTCAGTGTCAGCGCCGCCGAGATGATCTGTTCGTCCAAATCGGCGCTCGGTTCGTTTGTGGCGATCAGCCGGAAACGGGTGTCAAGCTGAGTCTGATCCATGAATGTGTAGGATTTATGAGTCGGCACATCGGTTTCGCTCCATGCGCAGTGCGTCCCGCCCCGGCTGAGGCTCAGATTTAGGACTCCGTCCGCGCTCACGTCAAAACCATTCTGCCCGCTGTTGGCGACACCCACCCGCACCGCGTCATTTTCAAGTCGCAGCCAACGCGCATACGGGTATTCGGTCGCGTCGGCTGGATAGTTGGCGGTGCTGTACGGTACTTCCGCAGTCACACGGCAGCCCGCCAGCGCGAAAGGAATTTGCAGCTTGATCATCTTGCGACGTGCTTGCATATACAGCCGTATATCCAAATCGACATAGGCATGATCCGCATAAAAGGTGTGACGAATCGCGGCGCGCGTGTGCTGCCACCCTACCAAAGATTCGATTGTCACCCATGCCGCGCCGCTGGCGATAACGCGGAGTGCGGGACCGAGCGCGCCTTCCATGCCGACAAAATCACCAACTTGCGCCGCCGTCAGCGCCGCAAACGGCGCAACAGGCTCATTAAAGACGATACGGTTTTCGCCGCCCCACCCGTGCGAAACATCCTTCATGGCGAATAATCGCAGCGGCGCACTTAGCAGTTCGCGTGATGCCGCAGTTAAGCTCACCAGCGCCGCTTGAGTGGTGTCAAAATAGGCGTGGTAAAACGGTGATTTGACGGCGATTCCGTCGGCGTTTTCGATCACCTGAATGCACGAGTTGTGTACGGGCGGCGGATCGAAGCGGATTTCGTAACGACGCACCGCGAGCGCTGGCACTTCCGCTGTAAAACCACAAAACGGCTGCCATGTGCTTTCATCAATGGGGACGCTGTCTCCCCCAGATTCCTGATGCGGTACGACAGCCTCTTGATCATCCACCAACGTAAACCGTTTACGTTGAGGAGGGGGCGCATAAGCGCTTAAAAAATTCAGCCCGACCGGTGCTTTTACCGTCGTGCTGTGCGGATTGAAGACATAGATCGGCACGGTATCCGGCTGCGGGGGGATATTCGGGATCAGCGCTGACTGAGCCTTGGTGATCACCCGCCGCGCGGTATCTTCGGCATAGCCGAACATCGCCATTACACCGGGAACTGCCGACTCGCGCAGTGAACCGCACAACACATCATGGAACGTGTTAAACATCAACCGCTTCCATGCTTCGCGGAGCATTTCAGAAGGGTAAGCGAATCCGCCGCGCCACCATGCAATTGCCGCCCACCGTTCGGCGGAAGTCAACAGGGCTTCGACGCTGCGCATCTGGCGCTTGATCGCAGCCACAGAGGTATACGTACCGGATAAGGTGCGCTGAAGTTCGCCTTCTACAACAGGAAAATCGGGAATATGCGGTGCGATACGTGCGAGAAACGCTTCTGGCGTGCTGTGCCGCAGTTCGACATCAGACTCGGCAAATTCTTCAAAGAGTCTGCGAAAACTCTGCAAATCAGCGCGGGTCGCGCCGCCGCCGTGATCGCCTAAGCCCCATGTCACCAGCGTATCCATGCCGGTTTCGCGGGCAATTTTGATCCCTCGCCGCGCTTGTTCTTCCGCTTGACCGGGGGCAGGCGTCCCATACCAGCCTGTATTCGGTCGCACGGCTAAAACTTCGCTGCCATCAGCGCTGCGCCAGCGGTAGAACGGCGCAGGCAGTCCCATCTGAGATTCAACCGGGCGGCAGTGGATGTACATGGAAAAGCCGCTTTGCTTGAGCAGTTTGGGGACGCTGTTGGGATGACCGAAGCTGTCAAAGTTGTATGAAACAGGCGGGCGCACGCCGAACTTTTCCGCGAAGTAGCGCCGACCTTCCAAGATGACCCGCACCAGCGTTTCACCACCGGTCAGGTTGAGATCAGGCTGCAAATACCATCCGCCGGTGATATTCCATCGTCCGCTCTTGACGAGGGAACGAATTTTGGCAAACAACGGCGGATCGTAAGTTTCCAGCCATTCATAGAGCAGACTCTCATTGTGGTTAAAGACGAACTCCGGGAATTCCTCAAGCAGCACGACAGCCGTGTGAAAGGTCGATATCGTTTCGCGCAGCCCTTCTTCCCAACTCCACATCCAAACCGGGTCGATATGCGCGGTACAAATCAGATGAACGATCGGACGGTGTGCCATAACAGGAGAATTATCCTTTAACTGCGCCCAGCGAAAGCCCGCGCTGCATATAACGCTGCATTACGATGGCAATGATCAACGGCGGCAGCATCGCCATGAAATACCCCGCCATTTGAATATTCGGTGGCGTCGCGCTGCGTTGTTCCACAACAAATAATGCGACGCTGATCGGCTGAAGTTCAGGATTTCCAAGCAGCACCAGATAGGGCCACAAGAAATCCTTCCACAAATTGACGAAAGTCAGGATCGACAGCACGATCAGGATCGGGCGGCTGAGTGGCAGCACGATATGAGCGAAGATTTGCAGCGCCGAAGCGCCATCTACGCGCGCCGAATCGAAAATTTCAGGCGGCAGTCCATCAAAGAAGTTTTTGAGGATGAAGATCATGAATGCGTTGACACCGTATGACAGCCACAATCCCCAATAGCTGCCCAACAACCCCAGACGAGCGGCAGTCACATATAACGGAATGATGTAGGCAATTCCGGGAATCATCAACGTTGTGAGAAAACCGATCAACAGAAAACGCCCACCGATTGGCTTGAGCTTGGAGAGGCTGTATGCCGCCAGCATCGACACACTAAGCTGGACGAGTAACCCGCCGATCACCAGAAAGGTTGTGTTCACGAACAAACGCGGCAGATTGAAGTAGTCCCATGCCTGCCCGTAGTTGTCCCAATTCGCGGCAGCAGGGAAAAGCTGAAAGGTTGTACTGAAAACCTCCCGGCTTGTCTTAAGTCCGCTCGTGAAAGCATAGATGAACGGCACGACGACAACGACCGCCAATAGAAGCAGCGCAATCGTGATCAGCGCATAAATCAGCCGACCGCGCGGCGTTCGCACTTCCAGATCAGACAGAATGGCACGAACGGACGAGTCCATATTGATGATCCTCACTGTTGTGCTGTGCGCGTCGTGCGCAGGTAAACGAGCGATAACGCACCCAACACGATCATGAGCAGAACGCTCCATGCCGCCGCAAGCCCATAATCACCGTTCAAGAAGCCTTTGCGATACAACGTGAATACCGGCGTCATCGTGGACTGCCCCGGTCCGCCTTCGGTCAAGACAAGCGGTTCCATGAATATCTGAACAATGCCGAGCACTTGTACAATCAGCAGCACCAGCATGGTTGGGCGCAAGTAAGGCAGCGTGATAAACCGGATGCGATCCCAAGGATGCGCGCCATCGATCTCCGCCGCTTCATAAAGCTCGATGGGTAAATCTTGCAGCGCCGCCAAATAGATCAACATGGTTGCCCCAAAGCCGCCCCACGTCATAATCACAAGGATCGACGGCTTGACGAGCGAAACATCTTGCAGCCAACCCGCCCGCGTCCCACCTAGCCCGATCACCACCTGATTGAGCAAGCCTCCCGGCTGCGGGCTGTAAATGAGCTGCCAGACGAGAATTCCGATCAGCGGTGGAATCACGCTCGGCAAAAAATACACAATGCGAAAGAAACTTTTCGCCGCGCGCATCTCGTTGACAAGCACGGCGACCAAGACCGGAACAAAAAACCCGATCAGAATGCTGAGTCCCGCGAATTCAAAGCTGTTGCGCCACGAGGCTGCAAATGTCGGGTCAGCGAACATGCGTTCGTAGTTACGGAAACCAACCCACGTTGAAGCACCCGCGTCCATCAGGTCAACTTGCTGAAAACTCATCACGATGCTGTTGAGGATGGGCCACCATGCAAAAACGGTGAACGCGGCAAGTGCCGGAAGCAAGAACAGATAAGCGACAAACTGTTCCCGCCATTTGATTGGGCTTCGGTTCACCGCGACAGCGCGTTCTTTACGAAGGGGTAGATTCATGATTGTGTCTCCCTGTTCAGCGCTTGCGGCATTGATTTGTCAGGCGGTATCCCGGTGATACCGCCTGACAACTTCACACGAGTAGTTTAAATCTAGCTGCTTGCTGCCGGATCAAGAATACCTGTTTGGAAGGCTTCGGCGTTCGCCGCCATCAGCGCCGCCACGTCCGCGCTTTCGTCCGTGAGGACAGTCGTCATCACTTCAGCAATCGCCACATAAAAATCCTGTGCGAAGGGCGGTTCTGGCACGAGCACAATTTCGCCCGCGTTGAGGGCATCATAGAAGCCTTGATAGTTCTCGACAGGCATCGTGATGAACTGCTGATCGAACGCATCGACCGCCGCCTGCAAATCACCAGCGAAGATGGGCAGCACAGGAGTCCCTGCGCCCGCCTGTGTCGCGTGGAAAATCGTGCGGGACGGGGCAAATTCACCGGGGCTGAGGGTACGCCACACTTGGAAAACAATCGCGGCTTCTTGCTGGTCAGCGCTTGCGCCAGCAAATACCATCTGGTGACTTCCGCCCGTCAGCGTGTAACGCATGCCATCGGGGGCTTGCGGCATCGCACCGTAACCGAAGCGCGCAAGATCAACATCCGGCATATTCACGCGCAGCCAACCGATACTGCCGTCTGCGGGACTCATGAACATGATCGAGCGCCCATCGACGGTTTCAAACGTCGGATTGCTGGCGAGATCGAGCGGCAGAGCATTTTCGGCATCGGGCCAGCGTAGA
>JAPKMU010000163.1 GCA_026645745.1 Anaerolineae bacterium
CGACTAAGTAGAACACGCAGTAAACGGAATCAACGAACGCTGATTCCGTTTGGTAATCTTTCATCCCTTTCATCTGACACTTGCCCTCGTCAAAGGTTTGTTTTCGGTCTATGCTAGTTGGTTATTGCAGAAACCGAGAAATGAACAAAAATGGCAAAACCGATCAAACTCTTCATCAACTATCGCCGTGACGATGAATTTTCTTTTGTTGAGAGTTTGCATCTGCGGTTACAAGCACGCTATGGAGAGAAAAATGTCTTCATGGACGTGGAAAAACTGCCGCTGTTCAGCCGGTTTGATACCTACATCGTAGAAAGAGTCCGCGAAGCTGATATTTTGGTTGTGGTGATCGGTCCGCACTGGGTGGAAACACTCAGCCGCCGCGCTGCATTGGGTGAAACAGACTTTGTAAAACTCGAAATTGAAGAAGCGCTGCGAAATCAGAAAGTAATCGCACCGATTTGTATCGCGGATACGAGTTTTCCGAGCGAGAGTATTCTTCCGGAAAGCCTAAAACCGATTGCGCGGTTGAATGCGGCGATGATCAAGACACAAGCGGAGCTGCGCCAGCAGTTCGACGCGATTTGCAGGCGTTTTGATCAACTGATTGAGGAAAAGCGTAAATCGGAGTCGGCAGCCCAGCCTCTCCGTGATCCGCAGGAAATTGGAACTAAACGAAAGGCGACCGGTCCGCTCAATACCGCGCTGCCGACAACCGTTACGCCCAAGCCGTTTCCCGCCGTGATCCCCACCCCAGCGCCACAGGTGGAAAATACCTCCATCACAGCAGCTCCTATCTCTACCGAACCAACGAAAGACCCCAGCGCGGTCAGTTCAATCACAGCAGTGGGTACGGCAACTCCTAAATCCGAAGTTTCTCCAAGTGCAGCAAAGCCAGCCGAGGTCAAAGTCGATCCTGCACCTGTAACCACGCGTCCCCCCATCCCCAAGCCGACGCCGCAGCCCGCCCCCACATCATCTACTACCTACCGCCCTTCTAAGCCATCCCGCTATTATCGACGCGACTCGCGGCTCGCCTTAGGGCGCGCCCTCTTGATATCGATTGGGCTGTTGGTATTGTGGCTCTTGATAAGTTGGCTCAACGATAGACAACCAACTGATATGCCTGCCGAAGCAGCAACCGCCGCCGCTGCTGTTACGATGACATCTGCAACTTCATGTGTGATCACACCGGCACGCAGCGCTGTCGTTTTGTACGAAGACCCCACCAGTGCCAGCCGTATGGTGACTGCTGTCGAACCAAGCGCGGTTATTTTGCCCGTTGGTCGGCGTGAGGTGGTGGGGGCGATGTGGTATTACGTGGCGATACGAACCGTTCAGGGTCAGTATTTTGACGGATGGCTGCAAGCGTCATCCGTCAATGCTTCACCGCCGTGCAATTCGCTCGTGATCGACACACTGCACTAACGATAATACGTCTTCGACCAATCGACTTGCAGCTTATCGAGATCGGGTTTCGGATGCCCGCCAATTGTCTGCCAAGGCATGACATGGGGCTGCGCCCAATCGATCTTCTGACCGTATGCCGCGCCGATGTCCTGCATCAAGCGAATCTGAGTCATATCCCGCGAGTCCAGCCCCAACGCGTTCGGGTCAGGTCGCCCGACGGTGGAAATCCCCAAATTCTGCTCGACATTCTCCCGCGTGAGCAGGGGATTGTAGCGGCGGAAATCGATTTTATCGCCGTACACTGCCCGCGTGATCGTTGCCTGCTGCAAGCCTGCTTCGTCGATCATCTCGCCAATGATGTAGCTGACCCAATCCGCCAGCCAGAACTTCGCCGCTTTGCCTTCCGCGATCCGGTTGGGTGTGTAGCCCGTTCCCAACGACATCATGATCACATTGTTGGGCGTAAAGCCTTCGCTTGCGCCGATGTACTCCATCGCTTCGACTGCCGCCGCAAAACACGGGTTGCCATTCGTCCCCACGCCGCCGTCGATCAAATCGCCAGCGACCGGCGGAAAGAAAATCGGGGCGGAACCGCTCGCGCCCACTGCGCCGCTCAGGGGCCAATCGGCGGTGAATGCCGCCCCCGGTCCCTTGCTGACGACATAAATCGTGCTGCTCGTCCTCACATCTTGAGTCGTCAGAAAGATGATCGGTTTTTGCAGTTCGCAAATTTTCTTGCCCGCCACCAGTGTGCCGAGCGCTTCATAAAATGGTTTGAAGTCGTACACATAGCGCAGACCGTTTAACAGGTAGCGTACGTATACCCAGAAATCGTTGCGCGGGAATGCCTTCGGCAGTCGGTCGAGATACACCGTTTCAAGAAGCTGCTGCGCGCTGTAGCCGACCGCAATTCCGGCGGCGATGATCGCGCCCGTACTTGTACCGCCGACCATATCGAATAACTCGTAACAGGGCTTTCCAGTTTGTCGTTCGAGTTCTGCCAGCATCGCTACTGTGATCGTGCCGCGCATCCCGCCGCCGTCGATGGTCAGGATCATCTTCTTGTGGTTCGGATTGATGTCTATGCTCAACGTGTGCTGCCTTTCTTTCAAGGGAGAGGGACCCACCCGCTATTGTGAACCACAAGCCCGCTTCCGGTCAATGAAAATGCAGGTACAATGAGCGCGAATGTTTACAGAGGTGTTCATGGACGTAGAGGCGAGAAAAACACTCACGCGATTAGCGGCGGGGTTGGCGATCACTGCCGTCGCCATCCTTGTGCTGCTGGCGCTGCTTGGAACAGGTGATGATCCCGCGACCATTCTCAGCATCTTCAGTACACGGTTTTTAGGTATCTTCATCGAAGCCGTGCCGTTTCTGCTGCTTGGTTCGGTCGTGAGCGGACTGATCGACGCATTTATCAGCCCGGAGGACTTGGCGCGCATCGTGCCGCGTAATCGCATCGGCGCGACGATCATGGGAACGTTTATGGGGTTTGCCTTCCCCGTGTGCGAGTGCGGCGTTGTGCCTGTCGTGCGCCGCTTGTACACCAAAGGGCTGCCGATGAGCGTCGGCGTTACGTTTTTGCTCGCCGCTCCGGTGATCAATCCGATTGTGCTGGCGGGGACGTATGCCGCATTTGGCTTTGGCACGGTCTTGATCGGTCGCTTTGTACTCACCGCGCTGGTCGCAACGGCGGTTGGGCTGGTGTTCGCGTTTACCGCCCGACCACAAGATGTTTTGCAGCCGTCCGCCCTTGCACCGATCATGGGTGGGAGCGGTCAGCCCCCTACGCTGACAACGAACCTTGTTTTGAACACGCCTTCGCCGCGCAAGTCTCTGTTCGCCGGATTGCTTGCGGCGCTCAAAACGGCGGGGGATGAGTTCTTCGATATGGGGCGCTATCTGATCATCGGGACACTGCTCGCTGCCGCCATGCAGACCTTTGTGAGTCAAGAATTCTTGCTGGCGTTGGGGCGCGGTCCGGTCGTGAGCGTTCTCACGATGCAGATGTTAGCCTTCGTCCTCAGCGTGTGCTCGACAGTCGACGCCTTCCTTGCATTGGCGTTCGCGGGGACATTCACAACCGGATCGATCCTCGCGTTTTTGGTATTCGGTCCGATGGTGGACATCAAAAGCACGCTGATGTTTGCGGGGGTATTCAAGCGGCGCATCGTTGCCTATTTGATCGTGCTGCCGTTCCTGTTTACGCTGCTGTTCGGCGTGTGGCTGAACTTGAATGTGGCGTTCTAATCCTCACCCCTCAACCCTCTCCAACCTTCGGCTAGCGAGGAGTTGAGGGGTGAGGAGAGACAGTTATTCCTGCGGGTAAATCGGAAGCCATTCGCCGCGAATCATCTTCGCGTAGCCGTCATAGCGGATTTCGACATGCATTCCGGCGCGTTCGTACAGCGCGACTGCGTTGGTTAAGCTGGCGGAATCGACGCCAAGTCCCGCCCATGTGAACCCGGCATCGCGCAGCACGCGGAATGAGTCGCGCAGGAGCATAAATGCCAAGCCTTTACGCCGCCACTGCCGCCGCGTTGCGATGGTGCTGATCCATCCCTTTTGTGGTACTTCTTCGCTGAATGGGCGGTTGATCGCCACCGACGCGATTTGATCGCCATCCCATGCAATACGCCACAAGCTAGTATTGGAACCGGGGCTTTCAACGGCGTAGTGCTTCCATTCTTCGTAGGAGCGCTTCGCCCAGCCCCAGTGATCTTCAAATGCTTCGGAGTATGATGCGTGAATCTGCGGAAGTTGATCCGGCGTGACCGGACGTACTTCTAAGCCCTCCGGGAGCACCAGCGGTTCGATCTCGCCAAGCGCCATCAAATCCACGCCCATGTGATAATACGAACGTACATGCCGGTACCCGACCGATAAATAATACTCTGTTGGCATGGTTTCAGTCGGTGTGGAGTAGCGCTCAACCGAAAGCGCTTGCCCATTGGGGAATTTTGCCGCTGCTCGGTCGCGCATGTCCTGATCGGTCATTTCGACCAAATATGCCAGCAGATCGGGATCGTTCACGGAGGGATCGATCATCGCATTCCCCCAGTTGCGCCCGTTTTCTCCCGAACCCCATTCGATCTCCGCTTTGGCGATCAGTGCGCCGTCAGCGTCGGTGATGATCCACAAATCCTCGTCAGCGTTGAAATCAGGCGCGTAGTAATAATTCTCAATGTCTGCCGCGTCGGTGCGATCCGGGTCTTGTAATGCCTCGGCGTAACGGTTGATCAAGCGGACAATGGCGGGAATATCTTCGCGTTGGAAGCGCCGCATCCGGTACTGTGCGGGCAGTGTTCGGGCGGGCGATGATAGGGTGGTCATGGCGGATTGAAACTCCTGTACTTGCACATGACCACAGCCTATCACACGTCTTGTTTGTCAGTCAAGACATTCCATGAAGGGTCACAAGAGGCTAATTGGGCATGCTTGGATTCAAGCGCTCCGCGATTGCCGCCGCGATCATCGTGTTACCGTCTTCGATCACATGCACGCGATCATAGAACAGGTAGCGCGTCTCGTCAGCGAACAAATCCGACAGAATCAACACATCGTTCAACCCTTCGGCGGCGACACGCGCCCGCACCGCTTCGTCAATCGCCCGGTAGAGGTCATCAAACCCGGGAATCGTCTGCTGATTCTGTTCCGAAAAAAGCTGTTCCTGTGGGCTGAGTGTTCGCTTGTAGAAGATTGCGGGCTGCCACACGAACAGAACGTCTACGCCGTACTCACGGGCTGCCGCGCGGATCAAGCGTGCGTTATCGAGCCACAACCCGGCGATCTGCTCCGGCGTCGCATCCGGGATCGACACCAGCGACATATTGATCGTATCCCATGAGGCGTTCGGCTGCTGAACGACCGGACGCCCCCCGCGCAAAATCGCTCCAGAAGCGAGATCACGAATGCGGTTGATCTCGTTGTGCGGCAAACCGGCTGCTCCATCGCTGATCGTGACCGCCGCGACATCATTGAATCCGCCGTAGAACACCGCCATATCCGGCACGCTGCCGAGCGCTAACTGCCGCTCGAATACGATTAAATCCTGTGTACTCACATACGCGACCTGCCCGTAATTTGTGACTTGGACGGGAGTCCCTGCCTCATACAGCGCCGTCGAGAGTTGGGATGGGATCGTGTACGCATCGCGTGAGCCTTCACCCCACATCGTTGATCCGCCGAAGGTGTAAATCGTCGGTGCGTCGTCCGGTACGCCTTCGGGACTCACCGTGACGCGCAAGCCGCGCTCGTCAATCGAGATCAAATCGCCGTCATGCGGCATCATCCGGCTGTAGGTATAGCTGATCCATTCGGCGCGCAGTTCGCCCAGTTCAACCCAGTAGGTTTGTGACATCGTAGGATCGTGGACATCGCCAAAGAAAACCAATTCGCGGTAGTCGGCGCTCCCGCGCAGGCGTTCGATCAAACCTGTTCCGTCAATCGCAAGTTGTGTCGCAATGAATAAACCGCCGATCACGACGACGATCACACCCGTCAGCCCAATCAGCGTCCATGTTTGCGCCGAGCGGCGTATGAATGCCGCAATCGGATCAGCATTGGCGATCCCGATCAGGCTTAGAAACAGGATCAACCCGCCGATTAGAAGTAGATTCAAGGGCGCTAATATCGGAAACACGCCGTTAATCACCGCCAGCGCGATGAACACCAGCACGATCACCACGCCTGCAATCGGCAGTGCAGCCGCGCCCCGACCGAAGGTTTGTATCAGCCGCGCGGAAAACTGCTTGAACTGGTCGGCGGGCATGGTGATCAAGCGGACAAGCAGTACGACCTGTGCCGCGAGGAACACGCCGTAGCCGATCCATAATAGGGTGCGCTGATTCGCGCGCATGAGTCCCGTACTGATCAGCAAACTGATGCCAACCAGCACAGATAAGAGGAATCCGATGAACACCAACCCGAACAGGCTGCGTTCCATCAAGTGATTGGGGGCGGAGGCGTAAGTCGTCGACCGCTGAGTGAAAGAGGGCTGTGTTTGCATGTGCGATCTCAGCAAGAACTCGATGCGTGCGATAATGCGATGGGTGTTACTCTGCGAACTCCGAATGTTGTTTGCCGCAGCGTTCAAGCGCACGTTTGGCTTCCAGCACGTTGATCTTGGGCGCGGCATCGGTGTAATAACGGGCTGCGACTGCCGCCGCCGCTTTCACAGCATCCTGTGAATGATCGGCGGTATCAATGACATAGCGCTCGCGCGTCAGCCCTTGAATCGGTTCGAGCATAATCTCGACCACGTTTTCGCGGCGCACCCGTTCGAGGGTTGAAATCCGCCGCCCGCATGCACTCGAATAATCCGGCTCATTTTCATTAGACGCGTAATCCCGGATGCGCCGTTCCAATTCAATCGCGAATTCCATCACCGCGCCAAACGTATTGATCTCGTTCATGAGTGCCTCTTCAAAGTGTCGTAGTTACGCTTGATCATGCCTGTGAATCGCATCATCCCACACTGTTCATAGAATGGCTGCACGTCAGCATCACAGATCAGGTCGATCATATACAGGTGATTGAGTTTTTCCAGCATGCGCCGGACGAGTTCAGTCCCGATTCCTTGTCCTTTATACGCGGGGAGGACTTCCAACAGGGGAATATACGCCGCGATCACCCCATCGCTGATCGCCGTGATAAACCCGACGACTTGATCGCCATCAAGCGCTAGGATTACATGAGCGCTGCCCCGCAAAATACGCAGAAAAGCCTCCGCGCTCGGCACGGTTCCCCAACCGTTGAAAAAGCCGCCGCTGATCTGATCGGGGGTCAGGTGCTCGACAGACTCGGAATAGTGAATGATTGCGCTCATGATCCCTGCATCGGCTCAACTTCAGATTCGTCAATGGGCGTCCAAACCTCATCCGGTGCGGGGGCGAACAGCTTGGATAACAAAGCCCGTTTGCGCGCTGTTCCAGTGGTGCGTGTGAGCATGGATACCCGCAGCGGATTGATCAGGTTAAACGCTGACTTCATGTGAACATCAATCGGACGTGTCACGATCAAGTCGGGCGATCCGTTTTTCGGCTCGCCTTCATGAGCATGTCCTTCGCCATTGTCGATGGTAAACGTCCATGTGCCGCCGCCATCTCCGGTCAGGGTCAGCACCCAGACAAAGCGCTCCGCCGCTGCACGATGATTCAGCACACCAGCCGTGAAGTCCATATGCAGCGCCAGCGCGTGATGCAGCATGTCAGCGCTGATCGGCGGCAGCGTGCCGTTGTAGCGCAGCGCCGCCTCGGTGAAGTGAAGCCAATTATGCCAATACGTGTATTCCAGCATGAAGCGCGTGGTATGCCAACCTCGCGCCCGCAGCACGCCGTACCAAACCTGATGATCCAGATCGGGTTGATCGCCGCCTAAGCCGCGCAGCGCCGTCCGCAGCGTTTCTTGTGAGCGGCGGAACAGTGCGAATGACTGCTCTCCGGTTTGGTTTGAGGGTCGCGCCGCGAAGCGCGATTGATTAAATTGATTCAATTCGCGCATCGTGCGGATTTCTTGGCGTTCAGCGTCCGCCTGCCCTTTGCGAATCGCATCAACCGCCAGCGATTGAAAATACATCAGGTGATACGGCACATCGCCAAACGTCCAGTCTCGACCGTGCGGACGCATCCAATCCTGTGTGGTGAACCGCGCGAAGAAGTTATTCAGCGCGTCCCAAAGGGAGTCGTTGTGCGCGATCAAGCGCGCATCTTGGGGAGTGAAAGTCATAACCTCTCAAGATAAATTCCACTGTAGGGGCGGCTCGCAAGCCGCCCGAAACCTTACAAAATGCTTGCGGGCGCGTCGTGACGCGCCCCTACGATCACAACCAGCGTTCGATCACGATTTTGCGGTCGGTGAAGAAATCAATCGAATCCGGTCCCTGACCATGCAGATCACCGAAGAACGAGTCCTTCTGCCCGCCGAAGGGGAATGAGGCGGTCGCTGCCGCTACGCCAACATTGATCCCGATATTACCCGCCTGCACGCGATACTTGAACTCACGCGCGAATTTGCCGCTGCTGGTGAAGATGCTCGCGGCATTGCCGTAATGACTGCGGTTGATCACTTCGACTGCGGCGTCGAAGTCCGGCACGCGCATGATCGACAGCACGGGACCGAATACTTCTTCACGGGCGATATTCATATCCGGTTCAACGCCATCAAGGATCGTCGGACCGACGAATGACCCCTGTTCGAAGCCGTCTACTTTTACGCCGCGTCCGTCAAGCGCGATCTGCGCGCCTTCGGTCAGCCCATCTGCGATCATCTTTTCAATGCGTGCCCGTGCCGCGCCGCTGATCACCGTGCCCATCTGCGACGTTTCTTCTAAGCCGTAGCCGACGCGCAGCCCCGACGCGCGCTTGATCAACTCCGCCTTGAGCGGTTCATACGCATCTCCGACCGCGACCACAACCGATCCAGCGAGGCAGCGCTGACCCGCACCGCCGAACGCCGATCCCATGATATTCGCCACCGACGCCGCCATATTCGCATCCGGCATCACGGCGATGTAATTCTTCGCTCCGCCTTGCGCCTGAACGCGCTTGCCATGCTTGGCGCATGTTTCATACACGATCTTGGCGACTGGCGTTGAGCCGACAAACGACACGCCGCGCACATCCGGGTGTTCCATGACCGCCATTGACGCTTCTTTGCCGCCGTGCACCAGATTGACCACGCCTTCCGGCAGATCGAGTTCTTCCAATACATGGAACAGCAAATCCATGCTGATTGGCGTTTGCGGCGACGGCTTGACGACAAACGTATTCCCCGTCGTAATCGCCATTGGCAGGAACCACAGCGGTACCATAAACGGGAAGTTGAACGGCGTGATCGCCGCGAACACGCCGAGCGGTTGGCGTTCGGCGGTTTCGTCGATGCCGCTGCTCACGTCTTCCAACTTGTAGCCGCGAATCAGCGAGGGGACGTGTGTCGCATAATCGACATTTTCAATCCCGCGCCGGACTTCACCGCGTGCCTCGTCGCGGGTCTTGCCATTTTCTTCGACGACCATCTTGGCGAATTCTTCAAAATGCTCTTCAAGCAGCGTCTTTAAACGGTACATATACTGGGCGCGGCTCATCACCGGCGTCGAGCGCCAATCATTGAACGCCGCTTTTGCCGCCGCGACCGCTTTATCCACATCCGAGCGCGTCCCCTCCGGCACTTGCGCCAGCGTTTCACACGTCGCCGGGTTGACCACAGGCGTTGTCGCCGCCGAATCGGATGCGATCCATGCCCCACCTACGTAATTCTTCAGTACTTTCGTCATCTTCGTGAACTCCAATTGACACCAACAGCGCCGTCTAGTTTAACACCACCGCCCCGTATGCGTGTACACCCCCTCTTTACACAATCTTTTCAAGCTTTTGCACACTTTTTATTTTCTTACTCAGTTATAGCGAAATCATAACAGCGTAGGGTAATCGGCGGTTTTGCAATGTCCCAGAACTATGCTAAGGTACTCATATTCGCCGCGAAAACGTAATAAAGCGTCATACTTGATTTGCTCAGGAGTCCCAATGATTACCCAGCGACGTATTGTGTTACTTGTTTTGCTCGCGCTGATGCTCATCAGTGGGTCTGTGTCCGCACAGATTTCGATGCTCACCTATGGTCAGGAAGTGATCGGCACGTTTAGCGCCGCCGCTCCCCTTCAAATCTTCACATTTAGCGCCAACGCCAACGATCTCGTCTTTGTCGAAGTTATCCCGCTAGCGCCCAACCTTGCGCCGACAATCAGCTTGCTGAATTTGCGTCAAGAAGTGGTCGCATCCAGCGGCAGTGACATCTCCAGCGTGGATGGGGACGATGCCTCGGTTGTCGCGTTCTTAACGGAAACCGGATTGTATTCACTCGTGATCGGCTCAGAGACGGCGGGCAGCGGTGATTTCATCGTCCGCTTGACGGGCGTTCCGGCGGCTTATATGGGCGTGTCCGGTGTTCCGCTTCAGCTTCGCTTTGAGAATCCTTCCGCTGCTGTGCTTGATCTGCAAGGCGATGCGACCGGAGCGCGCCGCGTCACGGTTGATGGTGATAATCCCGCCGGACTGCTGCGCGTCGTGCTGACCACCTCTGGCGGTCAGATTGTGGGCAGCGCCGCCGGAAACACCAGCTTGCTCGTTACGGTTCCCGCGTCGGGCGAGATTTTCCGTCTATCGATCATCTTTGTATCCGGCTCGCCGCTGACGGTCAGCGTGGGTGCGAATGGCACTCCGACGACTCTCCCGTCGGTTCTGCCAACAACTGCCTCCGGTCAGCAGCCGCCTGTGACGACGGGCGCATGCACGATCACCCCGGTCAGCGGTCAGGTGAATGTGCGGAACGGTCCGGGTGAAGCCTATGCCATCATCGGCTCGCTGCCCTTCGGTCAATCGCTTGCGCCTACCGGCACGAGCGGCACGGGTTGGTATCGCGTGACTTTCAACGGCGTTGAAGCATGGATCTCCAGCAGTGTCGTTCAGGCGAATGGGAACTGCGCCGCGCTTCCGGTTGTCCCCGTGCCGCCGCCGCCCACGGGTGGTGGTCAGCCCCCCGCGCCGACGAATACGCTTGTCCCCGGTGTGACGCCCAGTGCAACATTTACCCTGATCCCGACTCAACCGGGTCAGCCGACTCTGCCGCCGACCGCCACCTACACCGCAACGATCGCTGCGCCGCCGACCGCGCCGCCCGACTCCAATTACCGGATCGTTGTGCCGCTCGATGGGCAGGCATCCGTGAGCGATTTCGTCTCGTTCCCCGGTGGTGATG
>JAPKMU010000164.1 GCA_026645745.1 Anaerolineae bacterium
CCCCGGTTGGAATGTCATGCATTTCGTAACGAAACACTGACATCCACCGACATAAAATCAAAAAACCCGTCTCAGATGCGAGACGGGTTTTCTTGTGGGCAGTAGAGGACTCGAACCTCTGACCACTCCCACGTCAAAGGAGTGCTCTACCAGCTGAGCTAACTGCCCGTAATGTTAAAAATCATAGCCGATCTCCGCCTGACTTGCAAGAGGGAATCAGCGCGCGGCGGGGATTTCTTTCGTCAGGCAGTGCACCGCCCCACCGCCCATGACCGCCGCCTCACACGGGATCGGGATCACCTGATGTTCCGGCATCGCATCTTGATAGATGCGCAGCGCCGCGTCATCACTCGATAAACCGAACACGGGAACCAGCACCCGCTGGTTGACGGTCAAGCTGTTCGTGTAGCTGCGCCAAATCGGGTACACCCCCCAATTGAGTGACACCTGCGGCATCGGCAGTTCGATCACCCGGTAGCGTTCCCCGGCGGCGTTCGTCTCGCGCTCGAACAGCGCCCGCGCCGCCCGCAGCCGATCCGCGTTTTTGAACGGTGTCGCCGCGCCGACGAGGATTGTTCTCGCGTCCGCCAGCTTACAGACCAGATCGACATGCCCGGTTTCTTCGCGCCACAAGCGCGGCGTGAGGATCAGTTTCTCGAACGCGAAATAACGGTGCATCTGCGACTCGACTTGATCGCGGGAAAGCCCTAAGTGCGCGTGGCGGTCGATCAACTCGTCGCTCATGATCAGCGTCCCCGCCCCATCTGACCAGATATTTCCGCCTTCGGTGTAAAGCGGCAGATGATGAACGGGAATCCCGCGCAGTGCCGCCCAACGCACGGGCAGTTGATCATCGTTCGCTTGCGGGTAAGCCGAAAGCGGCGAGAAGCGCGCATCCACCGCCGCTTGTTTTCCGTGCGGATCATGCCCGACGATGGGACCGTAATCGCGCACCCAGATGTCATCGAGCGGCGCGACAATGAAGCGAATATTTTCCCAACGCACCGGATAATAAGCATCCATCCACAGGGTGATCGGCGCGTACCATGCCGGGTGCGGGATCAGCACATCAACGCGGGCGACGGGGGCAATCGCCTGAATCATCGCCGCATGGGTTTTCCACAGCGGCGGATACAACACGGGAAACGCCACGATCACCGCCTCCATGCGCTCCCATTGAGCCGGGAGGCGAAGCGGGATGGGCGGCGGATTCACATCTGGCGCGGCATCGGCTGGCACGCGCTCCAGATCATCTCCGATGTGCAGCATCCCCGGTGGGAGCATGCGCCAGCGGGTGAGATAATCCGCGAGGCGCGCGGGCGTGAGATTCGCCGGGTCATCCATCGGCTGATTACCGCGCGTGATCAAGTTCGCGGCGGCACGGTACAGCGGCGCAAGCAGGGGAGAGACTTTCCGCCGCCACAGCGGGTACGGGATAAAATCAAACGTCATCGGCATGCCTCACAAATCGGGAAGCCAATGCTACAATGTGGCACATTCGTTTGCGAGGTTTTTTTGGACACTTTTTGAATACAATCAAACGTGCCTTGCTCACCTGCTGGATTGCCGCCGCTGTCGTCACGGTGCGCGCGCAGACTTCGACGGTTGATCCAACCCTGCCGCCCGAACACGGGAGCGCCGCACTTGGCTTAAACTTCATGCCTGATCCGTTTCGCGGACAGCGCTTGATCGGCGGGGGCGACGTGGATATCAGCCGGAACGCGGCGGGCGATTCGTGCGCCGGATTCACGAGCGCCGCGCCAGATTTTCGGCTGACGCTGGTGGGCGATCTGCCGTTCTTGCGGCTGATGTTCGTGGCAGATGTTGTCTCGGCTGACGCGACCCTATTGGTGATTCTGCCGGACGGCGGTCGGCGCTGCGGTGATAATGCTTACGGTGTGCTCTCCCCGGTGATCGACTTCACGAACGCGAGTGCGGGCGATTATCTGATCTGGATCGGCGCGCGGGGCGAAGAACCCGTTTACGGATCACTTTACGCGACACGGCGCGATGATGTGTATCCCAACTCGACAACGGTGGTGGTGCCGCCCGTGCGCGAAACCGAAGTTCCGTCCGGTCAAGCGACGCCGACCTTGATTCCCGGAACCTATCTCGACCTAGAAACCGAACCCCACTACGGCGCGATCACGTTGAGCGGTGGATTCTTGCCCGATCCGTATTGGACGTTCGCGCAGGCGGGTGGATCGCTGGATGTTCCGGCGTATGATCTGCAAGCCGATATCGAGGCAATCACATTTGGCGGTGAAGTTGGCGGGGGTTCGCTTGGCGCGGGAGGGACGGGCGAATGCGCGGGATTTACCACGCCTGAACCCACGCTCACGCTCGATTGGAGTGGACGATCCACGCGGCTGCGCGTGTTTTTCGCGGCGGTCGCCTCACGCGAAGCAAATGCCTCGCTGATTATTCAAGCGCCAGACTTAAGCTGGTGGTGTAACCGCGATTTCGCGCCGGGGTTTAGTGATCCGCTGATTGAGTTTGAGAATCCAGCGGCGGGGCGCTACACAATCTGGTTGGCGAACGAAACTGAACGCGGCGCAGCAGTTCCCGGCGCGATCCACATCACCGAGCGGCGCGAACTCACGCCGGATGGGATCACGCTAGAAGGGAGTGCGCCAATCACCGCGCCGCTGATCGGATTCAGTGACGGGAATTTTGCGGCTGATGTGCTGCGCGATCCGCTGACCGTGCCATTCACGGCGGGCGGGTTGATCGAGGCGGCGCTGAATAATCCGACATCGGGGTGTGTGGGGTATTATGCGGACGCGCCCGCGCTCACGCTTGAACTGACGGACTCGCTGCCGTATTTGCGCGCATTCGTGATCGCGCCTGATCCGGCGGAGTCTGATCCGACGCTGATCGCCGCGATGCCGGATGGGCGCTGGTACTGCGCCGATGATTGGGGCGGCACAACGCTGCCGATGATCACCGTATTTGGCGGCACAGGGACAGGGTTGGCGCGCTTCTGGGTGGGATCGTATCACGCCGAGCAGCAGCTCGGCGGCACGCTGGTGATCACCGAGCACGGGATTACGCCGCTGGACGCATTTTGAGCAAGTTTGCAGAGAACGCTGAGAGGGAAGTGATGATGCTCAACAAAATGACCCATTATGCCGGAGCGCTTGTCAGGGGAATCACCAGCGGAACGCTGATCCGCACCGCCAATCGTTATCTGCGCTGGCGGCGGCTCGAACGCATGACCGAGGCTCATGTAGGGCTGACGGTTCAAAGTGGACCCTTCGCAGGAATGAAGTATATCCGCGTGCCACCCGCACATGGTTTTATTCCTAAACTGTTCGGCATGTATGAGCAGGAACTTCACGGGCTGGTTGATGATCTGGTCGAGAACGGTTACACCACACTGATCAATGTGGGCAGTGCTGAAGGCTATTATGCGGTGGGGATTGCGCTCCGTGATTCGCAGGTGCGCGTGTATGCGTTTGACATCGACCTCCGTGAGCAAGATCAGTGCCGCGCGTTGGCGCAAGCCAATCATGTTGAGTCACGGGTGACAATCGGCGCACGCTGCGACTGCGCCGACTTTGAGCGCTTGATCGACGACAAAACGCTGATCGTGATGGACTGCGAAAGCTGCGAATATGAACTGCTTGACCTTGAGCGCGCACCCTCGCTCAAACGGGCGGATATTCTCGTCGAAATCCATGAGTACCAAGGTGGACAAAATGGCGCGAATGTCTTGACGGCGCGCTTCGCGGCAACGCATGACAGCACCGTCATTCCGTCTGTCCCGCGTCGCGCCGAAGATTATCCAGCGCTTAATTTCTTGCGCGATCCTGCTGCACGTCAGCGCGCCGTGACCGAACGCGAAGGACATCAAGACTGGATATTTTTCCGGTCGCGTCAGTGACGATCAACAAAGTGCTGTTCAAAGACGCGCATGGCGGGCGCGAGACTAGTAATTGGCGGTACGGATGGAAGTTCATCAAGCGGCTCGGTGGGCAGCCATGGCGGAGCCGTGCCGCGCAGCGCCGCGAGAATACCGTTTAGAACGCTCAAACGATCCCCGTTGGCATCGACGATGATCACGGTTTCGCCGCGTGCGCGTAAATATTCGATTCCACGCAGATACGCATCGCGGGTTTCGTTTAACTGACTTTCAAAAAGCTCTCGGCTTGTGCCGCGTGCACCCATGCGCTGATAACAAGTCTCGACGCTGGCATCCAAGAAGATTGTGAGATCAGGCACACGGGCGGCACTGTTGATCCGCATCACATCGTCGATACTGAGCGGCGCAACCGTTTGATAAACGAGCGAGGACAGCACGTAACGATCACACATGGCAACCCGTTGATCGCCGCCTTCAAGAAACGGCGTGATCACGCGCTGAATATGATCTAAGCGGTTGAGGGCGAATGCCAGCGCCAGTGTGGGCGAAACAACTTCCCATTCGCGCGAAAGCACCGCCCGGATGTATTTACCTGCGATGCTGTCATCATGCGGCTGAAAAGTGAGCAGCACGCGTTCACCGATGTGCGCCCGCCAAGCTGCCGCTAACCGCCGCGAAAGCTCGCTTTTGCCGCTGCCATCCATGCCTTCAAGAACAAAGAAAAACGATCCACTCATGGGTTGAGTCCTGCCGTGTGCGCCAATTCAACGTTGATTCTCTCCGGCTTCAGCGCCGCGTCAAGGTTCAGGGGAATCGCGTCTTATTTTGCAGGTTTTTTACAGCTCGAAACAAATTCTTTGCAGGACAGAGGCGGCGTGAAATTCATATATGCTGTAATATAAGTAAGGTATCGTTGCACGATCTATGGAGAAAACACGCATCATGTCGACAAAAAGCACCCTGCGGTCGGTCTTGTTCGCGTTCATCTTTGTGTTTCTTTTGGGAAGCATTTCAACTGCACTCGCTGCCGGAGAGACATTTCAAGTGGTTTCGGTAGACACGGTTGGTTGTAACTCCGGCAATTTCGGCATGACGGTTGAACGCGCGAATCTTGACGGCGGCACGTACTATGTACATACCGTCGTCACCGTTGGTAGTTTGATCTACATGAACGAACAGGCGAGCATCTCGGTCAACGGCTTGAGCGGCTGGAACATTTTTGACAACTTCACCTACGGTGCGGTGCCGAATCCCGGCACGTACCCGATTCCGGCTGGTCAGCAGATGACGCTCGATTTCTATTTGGAGCGCCCGGTCGGGACGGTGCTCTACACATGGCAGTTGGTCGTGGACGGCTGCGATACAGGAAACATTCTGTTTAACGGTGCGCCGAATGCTGGTGGTGCATGTAGCCTTGTGATTCCGTCCGGCTCCGTCGTCGGTGAAGCCCCGGCTGGCGCACAGGCGTATTACACGCCCGGTCAGGCTGCGCCCGGCGTTGTCCTCAACCCCGGCACGTATACCGTGATTGGTCAGGATGCCAGCGAAACGTATTATAAGATTGTGCTGGCGTGCCAAACGCTGTGGGTGCGCAAAGATACGATGCAGCCAAGCTATCAAGCGCCGCAGAACGGCACACCGCTGCCCACACGCATCGTCAGCTAACCTGCTGTACAATAAAGTCCACCTGTGCGCGAACGTTCGCGCACAGGTGGACTTTCCCCTTGTGTTTGCGCCGCCTCCCGGCATAACGTTACAATCCTTCCACACTTTTTAATACAAAAAGGAAACTCACGCATGAAACGTCGTGCCAGCGCTGTACTGCTTGCCGTTGTGTTCGCGCTCATGATCGGCATCCCAGCCGCCGCACAAGAAACTCCACCGGAAGCAACACCAGAAGCGGGGGTTGTCACCACATGGATTCCGATTGGCGGCTTCTATGCGGATACCTTCCCCGGATTCATCGAAGCGGCGTATGAGAATGTCGCCCGTTTTGAGACAGACCGCCTGTATATCCTCGTAATGCCGATGACGTTTAGCATTGACGCAACGACGCTCACGCCGGACGACCTGCTTTTGAACACCCGTGACTCGGAGCGCCGCCGCCGCCAGCTTGAGGATGTATGCCGCTCGATGATGCCCGTAGAGACTTACTGCCAAGTGGTCACCCCGCCGATTTATACGCGGGAAGCAGCGCAGTCGCCGGAAGCGCTCGAATACTTCGCTGATGATCTGGCAGGGGTGTACTTCCTCGGCGGCGATCAAACGATTGCGATGCAGATCACCGCTGGAACGCCGCTTGAAGAAGAACTTGCGGCGGCATTCGCACGCGGCGTGGTGATGGGCGGGAACAGCGCCGGACTTGCCATCGAATCGCGGACGATGATCGGCGGGTACGGCGGAGATGAATTCGGTCCAGAAAATGCGTTCCGGCTTGGCGCTGTCGATATTTGGAATGAAGGTGAACGGCGCGGAATGGATTTCGGCGTGACGGGCGCAGTGCTTGAACAGCACTTCTACGAACGGGCGCGCATCGCACGTCTGCTGAATGCGATTGTGCAGGATGGCGTACCGGGAATCGGGATCGGCGTGGACAGTTTCACAGGTGCGTTGATCCGCGATAACAACCTGCTCGAAGGCGCGTTCGGTGTGTACGGCGGCGCGATCCTTGATGTGGAGACGCTCGGCGCACGGGCGACAGCGACGTTTGATAATCCGGCGGAGGTGTTGAGCGTGCGCAATGTGCTCCTGCATACGTTCGCGCCGGGTGATTTTTCGTATGACATCGCGGCGCATCAGCCGTCACTGACTCCGTCGCTCACCAGCGTCAACCGCGCGTTTGAGACGCTGCGTATGCCGGAAGGATCAGGGACGATCACCCTGATCGGGGGTGAACCGAGCGATACCAGCGTTTTTAACCTCACCCCCGATACGGCAGTGCTGTTTCTCGGATATGCCGACTCGGATGCTGTAGTTCAGGCGATGACGCTGTACAAAGATACCGAGGTCACTTTGCTCGATTTGGGCGATCCGGCGGAAGTGCCTGATCTCTCTGGCTACGATCAGATCATCATGCACGCGGGGGATGCGTCGCTGGCGATTCTCGAATTGATCCGCGAACCCCTCCAAGACTTCTGGTTGGCGGGTAAGCCGATGGTGTTCGTTGGGGACGCGGTGGGCTTCGTTGCGCGCCGTTATACGGCGATGCCCCCCACACCGTATGATGGTGACGACGCGGCGATTGTCGCGGCGACACAAGGCACCTTGATCGATGGTGGGGTGCGGGTGCGCGAAGGGCTGCGAATCTTAGAAGCATCAGTCGAGCCGCGTTTGATGGCGGATAACCGTTGGGGACGGCTGATCGCAATGGCGTACCAAGACCCCAATTTGGTAGCGATTGGCATACCGGATGAGACGATCATCGTGATCGATTCGACGGGTGCGCGCGTAGAAGGCGGCAACAGCGCGGTCGTGCTCGATCTCCGCTCGGCGCGGCGGGAGTATGGTACGAATAATGGGTATATCATCGTGAATGGAGTGCTGGATTTGTTTGCGCCGGGAGATGTAATCACGCCGCTGAATGAGTAATACACTTGGTTTTCGCTGTAGTCATTGATGGAGAAGAAGCAATGGAATTCGCAATTACGTTTAAGGGTGACATCGATCCGCGCCGCACCGTGAACCTTTGCAAGATGGCGGAACAAGCCGGATTTACCTACGGCTGGTTTTTTGATTCACATGTGCTTTGGCGCGAAAGCTACGTGACGATGGCGATGTGCATGGAACACACCGAACGGATGCGTTTTGGTCCATGCGTGACTAACCCTGCCGTGCGCGATTGGTCGGTGGCGGCGAGCATATACGCGACACTCGGCGCGCAGAGCGGCGGACGTTTTGATCTCGGCATCGGGCGCGGCGATTCGAGCCGTCGTATGCTTGGCAAGCGCCCGGAAACAGTCGAGCATATGGTCGATTTCGCAGATAAGGTCAAGCGCATGGTGCGCGGCGAAACGGTCAAGTACAGCGAAGAATACGCGGATGTGCAGCTTACATGGGCGCAGGATTTCGGGATGCCGGTTTGGTTTGCAGCCTATGGACCCAAGGCGCTGGCAGCGGCGGGCGCTCATGGGGACGGGTTGATCATTCAGCTTGCCGATCCTTGGTTGGTCAAGTGGTTTACGGATCAAGCACTGGTGGCGCGGCGGAATGCCGGACTCGATACGGCTGGATTCCGTGTGATGAGTGCTGCTCCTGCTTGGGTGGGCGATCTCGACCGTGCACGGGCGCAGACGCGCTGGTTCCCGGCGATGGTCGGCAATCATGTGGCGGATTTGGTGGAAAAGTACGGGCGTGATGGCGGCGGCGGTATTCCGCAGCGCTTGACGGATTACATCGAAGGGCGCAAGGGATACGACTATAAACATCACGCCGATAAGGACGCGGATCATCTCGGCTTTATCAGCAATGACATTATTGACAGCTTCGGCGTACTTGGCAGCCCGGAGCAGCATGTCGCCAAGATCAAAGAGCTTAAGGCGAACGGCGTGACTCAGTTCAACATTTACTTGATGTGCGGTGAAGAAGAGCGGATTGTCGAGGAGTACGCGACTAAGATTCTGCCGCATTTCCAAACGGCGACAGCCTAACGCCGCATGAATGCAGAGCATGTATGCTGTTATACACGCTCTGCATTTTTCTAGGGTTGAGCGTTTTCGGGTTCTTTCGCCAAGTGCTTGCGGCGCGCAAAAATCCATTCCCGCGCTTCTTCGATGTTGGCTGCCGTACTAACATGTTCCCCGGCAATCGGTACCAACCGCACAAAAATGGCGATCAGCGCACGTACAGCCGGGCTGGGGCGGACATACGTCACGGTGCAGCCGTTCTTGATCAACTTGGGGAACAAGTCACGCGCACGGGTGAAGAAATCTCCGCGCGGAAGTGATGGACTGCCGTAGTTGTTCACGGTGATCACATTGATGGCGACATTCCGTGCAGTCGATTGTTCTACGATCCATTTTACACCGTTGAAATACGCATCCCATGACCAATGTTGTGCATAGGTTATGATCAAGATGGTTTCGTCCGGGTCGTCCCATGTGAGCGTAGCATGTGAGAATGCTGCCAATTTGACCCCCTAAATTTGAGCAAATATTGTGATTACATCATAGGCGTTGCAGTATCTTGCCGCAAACGAATTCCGTGAAAATCCTGCGAAAAATCGTTCACAGCTTGCCTGCCCTTCGGCTAGTCGCTCTTTGGGTCGTCATTGTCCGGCACTTTGGAAAACACCATCTGCTTTGCTTCGTCAAGCGAATTCGCCAGCCGTATTGCTTTGCTTGTTTCTGGAGAAAGCTTTGAATACACCGAAATGAGTGTTTTGGTGATCGAGGATGGGCTGACATAAACGACGGAACAGCCGCTTTTGAGCATACGCGGAAAAAGTGTACGCGCACGCACGAAGAAATCCCCACGAGGCGAAGCCATTCGCCGGTATGTATCCACTGAAATAAACTGGACAGGTTTTCCCGTCTGTTCAACTTTCTCAAGAATCCATTCAACGATTTTGAAATACTCATCCCATGTCCAATTGGGGTGGTATTCAACCAACAAAACTGTCTCTTCTGGATTGAGCCATTTCAAGTCAATATGGTCGAGTTCGAGCATCACTTGGGGCATTTCCTATGAATGATTTGGCGGACGATTTATAAGTGAAAGAATCTAGAGTCAATCCTTCTTTCATGAAAGCTATTACGAATCCACACATAAAAGCAATAGACGGAAAGTTAACTTTAAACAAACAGGTTTTCCAATTTTCTGCTGAAAATACACACATGATTGCCCCCATAAGCGATGCGTGCGCTAGAATTACACTTTATCAATATGGGCGCACAATCGAATACACGCCTGCTTAGTGGAGGAATATGATGGGCATTTTGTTTAAGGGTGGAACAGTCGTCACTGCCAGCGATATGTTCGCGGCAGATGTGTTGGTCGAAGGCGAGACGATTAGCACGATTGGCGCAAACATCGATCCACACGGACATCAGGTGATCGACTGCACCGGGAAATATCTCATGCCGGGCGGGATCGACGTGCACACCCATCTCGACCTGCCATTTGGCGGTACGTACAGCAACGATGACTTTGATGTGGGGCACAAGGCGGCGGCGTTCGGCGGCACAACGACTCACATCGACTTCGTGATCCAGCCGAAGGGCGGCTCACTGCACGACGGGCTGAAGATTTGGCGCGAAAAAGCGGAACCCGCGCAGATTGATTATGCTTTCCACATGGCAGTGACCGATCTCACCGACGCGGTGATGGATGAAATTCCGTCAATGGTGGCGGAAGGCATCACCAGCCTGAAGCTGTTTATGGCGTATAAGAATGTATTCCAGATCGACGACGCGACGCTCTACAAAGCGATGACTCAGGCAGCAAAGCACGGCATGATCGTGATGGTACATGCCGAAAACGGCGATGTTGAAGCGCAGCTCACACCGGCGCTGCTCGCCGCTGGCAAAACCGATCCGGTGTATCATGCGTCATCGCGTCCGCCGGAAATCGAAGGGGAAGCGACCAACCGCGCCGTCGTGATGAGCGGCTTAACCGGATGTCCGCTGTACGTCGTCCATATGACATGTGAACCTTCGATTCAAGCGCTCCAGCGCGGGCGTGCGCTCGGCTACCCGGTGATGGGCGAGACGTGCGTACAGTATTTCTTCTTGACGGTCGATGAGCATCTCGCGCAGCCGAATTTTCACGGTTCGAAGTTTGTGTGCTCCCCGCCGATCCGCAGTAAACACGATCAACAGGTGCTTTGGCGCGCGATCAAAGATGGCACGCTTCAGGCGATCAGCACCGATCACTGCGATTTCTGGTTTGACGGCGGCAAAGGTCCTTGGCAGGAATGGTCAAAGGCGCATAACGGCGGAAATTGGGTCGAATACGAAAAACAAGACCCGTCTTACCGCCGCCCCGGTAAAGAACTGGGACTCGGCAATTTTGCCAGAATCCCGAACGGGCTTCCCGCAATTGAAGACCGCATGATGATGATCTGGCACGCGGGCGTGAACAGCGGCAAGCTCAGCCCACAGCGCTTTGTCGAAGTCAACAGCACGAATCCGGCGCGCATTTTCGGCATGTACCCGAAGAAG
>JAPKMU010000165.1 GCA_026645745.1 Anaerolineae bacterium
GAATCGTCCGGCGTTAATCGGAAAAGGAGCCTCCCAGTGAATCAGGATGTCTTTGTATGCGTTCACAGTCGTGATGTCGGCTACCTGCTGGAACTGGTGCTGCGTTCGTATGAAGTGAACTTTATCCCCAAAGGGCGCTTGGTACTGATTACCAACGATGTTCCGCACCTGCAAGCCTTCATCGATCAAACAGGGGTGGCACGGCAGGCATCGGTCACGGCAGATCAGGATTGGCTTTCGGCGCGTGAACTTGAACTGCCGGGTTGGTATCGCCAGCAGTTGATCAAGCTTCGCGCTTACCGTTTTTGCGAAACGGAGAATTTCTGTAATCTAGGTGCGGATACGATCCTGCTCAAGCCAATCCACAGCAGCGATTTGATCAGTGGTAACTTCCCGATTCTCTATTACACCCGGCATCGTTTCCCGAATGCGCATGTCCGCTTCGAACGCGAACGTATCCGTCATATCGCCCGCATTCTGCGTGTCGCGCCGATCAATGCACTGCGCTATGTCGATTTCATCAATGATCTGTTTCCGTTTAACCGGTCAGCCTTGATGCAGTTGAATGCTTACATGGAAGACCTGTACGGGAACGAACCGTATGCTGCGCTGCTGGCAGGGTTGGACGAACGGACAACCCCGCGCAATCAGTTTGGCGAGTGGACGCTTTACAGCGTGTTCTTGCTGGACTATCTGCACCATCCCGTCACACTTCGGAATACCCGCCCGAATTTCTTGCATCAAGTTCACAGCAGACTCGGGCTGCGACTTTACCCGTTTAACACCAAAGTCGCGCACTTTGTGGGTAAAGATTTTAGTGTCGATTACATCAAGCGGCAGATATTCCTCCATGCACCCGAATTAAGAACAGCCCTTTAATCGACGGACATGCTCTGAAAGTAACCCCGTTGGCAGTTCATAAGGCTAGCATTGTGCGTTTGCGTCTTTCGGTGATTCTGTTGTTCGTCACCGCTCTGGTTTTCGTTGTGTCCACCGCGATTTCGGGACAGTCTCCGCTTGTCCCGCAGGGGGACTCCGGTGAAGTTTATATTGCACCTGCTCCAGTGGCGATTACGCTGGACGGGAATCTCTCCGATTGGTCACTAATCCCGTTTGCGGATGTGACCACAGGTCCGAATATGAGCGGTCAGCCCATCAGCGCCCGCTTCGCCGCCGCCGCCGATGCGGATTGGTTGTATGTCGTGGTGGATGTAAGCGACTCGACACTCATTGCTGGACGGCACGAAGGTGCGTACTGGGACGAAGATTCGGTTGAGATTTACCTGAACACCGGTCAAGACCGCCAGATCACGAGCTACACGGGGGCAGTCACCCAGATCACGATTCCGGCGCTGAATATTGGCAGATCGGTTGATCAAACGATATTCGGCGGCATCAACTACGAACAGGTGGGGGTGCGTGGGGTCGTCGTTGCAACCGGATCAGGTTACGCCGTTGAAGTGGCGATCCCACTCCGCAATGGCTTATGGAATATCAATACCAGCCCGAATCACCCGATTGGGTTTCAGGTGATGATCAACAGCGCCAGCGCACAGAACCGCGATTACAAGCTGAGTTGGTCAAATGCTGATCAAACGGCGGATGTGTCCTATCAAAATCCAAGCGTGTTCGGGGAACTCCTATTCGCCATGCCCAACGGTGATCCGGGCGTAATCCCGACTTCAACACCATTGGCGGCGCTCGAGCAAGCGTCTCGCGGAGAATTCCGCGTCTCTGGCAGCACGATCCTGACTCCCAACGGCAGCCCTTTCATCGCGCGCGGCGTGAATGTCAGCGGCTTAAATTGGGTATGGGAGCGTCCGACGGTGTGGGATGCCGATAATATCGTGAACTGCTGGGGCTTCAACGTCGTGCGCGTCAACAATTTCCTGTTCATGGGGCAGGTTCAATGGTCGCAGTACACGACGAATAACAATCTGGATGAATTGGTGAACGCCTTCACCAGCCGGGGAATTGTCGTAATTCTCGAAGCGCATGACCGGATCGGCTCCTACTATCAAGGCGATGATCTTGACGCGTTAGTCAACTGGTTCACTGATTTAGCGGATCGTTACAAGAACAACCCCTACGTCTGGTTTGACGTGATGAACGAACCCGGCGGGCGGAACGGTGTTGATGTCGATCAGTGGCTCAACATGCACGGGCGTGTGATTCAGGCGATACGTGGCACAGGCGCGAACAATATCATCATCGTGGAAGGTGCTTACGGGGGTCAGGATACTTTGACCGACAGCGCAATTCTCCGGTTAGGTCAGCAGTTGTTGACCTACAACGGACAGCAGTTCTCAAACATTGTGTTCAGCATCCATCCTTATGATCTGTGGAACAATGGCGGCTTGGGTGCATTTATCGATCAGGTTCACGCGCAAAATCTCGCGCTGATTATCGGGGAATATGCCATTCAGACCGATCAGAATGTCGAACCTGCCGCACGGGCGGTATTCGATGAGGCTGTACCGCGTGGGGTTGGGATCATCGTGTGGCATTGGGATAGCGGCGATGCAAATGACCTGACGGTGAATACTTCGCGTGGGGGAGGGTGGGAGATCGATGACTGTACGAATCCAACCAACCTGAGCTGGTTCGGTCAGCAGGTGTGGAATACCAATCACTAACCCTCTCTTGAGTCTCCTCGCTATCCCTTGATGGGGGGAGACTTAAGTACCGTAAGCGCCCGACAATCTTTGTGGTGTTTGCTCATAACTGCGTTACACTATAGGTATGTGTTCGCTTTACAAGGTTCACAAATGTGTGATGCTGAGTCGTGCATCATCGATGCAGCGTGACTCAAAAGTCGATTACATTAGCAAGCCGCGCTCGACAATTCGCCCTATCTGTAATCGCATCTTGATATTGGATACCAGCTCCCTCAGGAGAGTTTTCTGCCGGGTATGGCACAGCCATGCTTGGTGGTATCAATGTGTTCGCAGTTCAAAGAGGTTGTATCGTGCGTTTTCGTTTTTCGGTGCTTGCATTCGTTCTGGCATCCATGTTCGCGTTACTGCCCAGCGTCGTTTCCGGGCAAACACCGATAGTTCCGGGCGAAAGCTATTTCGCTGCCTCAAACGCAGTCGTTACCCTTGATGGGAATTTCACTGAATGGACGCAGTTCCCCTTCGCATCCATCACAAGGGGACCGATCACCAGTGGTCTGCCGATCACCGCTCAGTTTGCCGCCGCTGCCGATAGTTCAAATTTGTACATCGCAGTTTTGGTGAATGACTCGATGATCGCGGCAGGTCGGCACGGGCAGGATTACTGGAATGAGGACTCGGTCGAAATCTTCCTCAATACCAATCAAAACCTGCAAATGACATCGTATACACATGCGGTCGCTCACCTAACGATTCCGGCGGCGAACATTGGCGTTCCGGCAGCGAATACGGTGATTGTAGGGGAAAACATCCGGCAAATCGGCGCACAGGCGGTTGTTGTCCGCACGACGAGCGGCTATGCTGTCGAAATGTCGATCCCGCTGCGTAATGTTTTCTGGAATATCAATACCTCGCCGGGGCGCTCCATCGGATTTCAGGTGATGGTCAACAGTGCCAGCACGCAAGATCGCAACTACAAGTTGAGTTGGTCAAACGATGACCTGATCGCCGATGTTTCGGCGGTAAATCCGAGCGTTTTTGGCGTACTCACCTTCGCGGCAGTGGGCGGGAATATACCGACGGCAACCCGTCAACCTGCTACGATCATGCCGACAATCACGCTGCCGCGATCCCCGACGCCGCTGCCCCGACCCACATCAACGCCCGCCGCACAGAACGGTTTCCGCGTCTCTGGTTCAACCATCTATGATCCGCAGGGGAATGTGTTTGTCGCACGCGGCACCAATGTGAACGGCATGAACTGGGTATGGGATCGTTCGACAACGGCGGATGCCGCGCTCATCGACGACTGTTGGAACTTCAACTTGGTGCGTGTGAACAACTTCCTGTTCACCGGGCGGGTACAGTGGCAGCAGTACACGGCGAACAACAACTTGGACGCGATCGTGAATACCTTTACCAGTCGCGGCATCGTTGTCATGTTCGAAGCGCATGATCACATCGGTTCGTATTATCAAGGCAGCGACCTTGATGCGCTGGTACGGTGGTTTACTGATCTAGCAAACCGCTACAAGAACAACCCCTACGTATGGTTTGACATCGCCAACGAACCCGGCGGTCGCGGCGGAATCGACAGCGCGCAGTGGTTGGGGATGCACGACACGGTGATCGAGGCAATACGCGGAACGGGTGCGAATAACATCATCATCGTCGAAGGCGCTTACGGAGGTCAGGATTCCCCGGGTGACAGCGCGATCCTTCGCTTTGGTTCGCAGCTCATTGCCAATAACGGTCATCCGTACCAGAACATTGTGTTCAGCATTCACCCCTATGATCTGTGGAACAATGGAGGACTGGGGAGTTTCATCGATCGGGTGAGAGCGCAGAATCTCGCACTCCTCATCGGTGAGTACGGAATTCAGACTGACCAAGACACACGACGTGCGGCACAAGCGGTCTTCTCGGACGCGGTATCGCGAAATGTTGGCATCGTCATGTGGCACTGGGATGGTCATGATTGGAACGATGTCACGGCAAATACCACATGGGGCGGCGGTTGGGAGATCAATCACTGCTCCAATCCGACGAATCTAAGTTGGTTCGGTCAGCAGGTGTGGAATGTGAACCACTAAATAGTCCGGTTTCAACGAGATAACTAACCTGCTTGAGAGGTAGTTCACCTCTCAAGCAGGTTAGTAGCTAACTGATGACTTGCCTACGCAACGCCGCCGCACAGTTCAGGCTTCCGGATGTTTACGCATTCCTAACAATTAGATTTCATCCATACGCCTCTTGGGTTACGAAGTAATTTCATCGAAGCCTCGTCGCCCCACGAACAACGTCAGAACTTGAGTTCAGAAGCAGAGGCGAAAACCATGACAAAATCTAGCTACCGGGCGAACCGGTGCCGGGTTCCCATTAGCTATGATCGAGACGCTCAATCCGACACGAGCGCCGTTCACTATCCAACCGTCAGCGTGATCATTCCTACCCTTAACGAAGCCAAGAATCTCGGCTATGTGCTGCCGTATATCCCCGACTGGGTGCATGAAGTCATCATCGTTGATGGACACTCAAAGGATGACACCGTCGAAGTGGCTCGCCAGATGATGCCGGAGGTTCGTATTGTCGAAGAAACCCGCAAAGGCAAAGGCGCGGCACTGCGCGCAGGTTTCAAGGCGGCGCGCGGTGATGTGATCGTAATGCTCGACGCGGACGGGTCAATGAGTCCGTTGGAAATTTCGCTGTACGTTGGAGGATTACTCAGCGGTGCGGACTACGTGAAGGGTTCACGCTTCATGCAAGGCGGCGGTACTTCAGACATGACTGCATTCCGCCGCTTGGGCAATTGGGGATTGACCATGATCGTCCGCGTGTTTTTTGGCGGTCAGTACACCGATCTTTGTTATGGCTACAACGCCTTTTGGACTCGCGTCCTGCTGGCGCTGGAGCTTGAAAGCGACGGATTCGAAATCGAGACCTTGATGAATATCCGCGCGCTTCGGGCTGGTCTGAAGATCATGGAAGTACCCAGTTTTGAGAGTGATCGCATCTATGGGGTAAGCAATCTGCGCGCGATCCGCGATGGCTGGCGCGTGCTGATGACCATCCTGCGGGAGCGCTTTTCCGCCCCTAAAAACAAACTGGCGACTCATTGGTCATGGCAGGTGGAAAGCCCGACCCAAGCCTATCTCGAAGCGCCGTCTGCCGTTAACGATGAAACACTGCCGGACACATCAACAAATCTTGATGAGGTGAAATCCACCAACGGTTATCGCACGAGCATTAACGGATGAGCGAACAAACGGTTTTGAATGTTTCGAGCTTGCCCAAAATCGCCGTGATCCTATGTGCCTATACCGAGGAACGCTGGAATGATTTGGTCGAAGCAGTCTCGTCCGTCGAGGCGGGAACGGTCAAACCTGATCAAATCATCATCGTCATTGATCACAACCGCCTGATGTTTGAGCGTGCATCAACCACCTTTGCGAATGCCATTGTGCTCGAAAACGCCTACGCGAAAGGGCTTTCCGGTGCGCGCAACACAGGGATTCTCGCGGCGGATGCTCAACTGATCGGCTTTCTCGATGATGATGCCGCTGCCGCACCCGATTGGCTTGAAAAACTCAGCCGCGTGATGATCGAAAATCCTAACGTCTTGGGCGTTAGCGGTTGGGTTTTGCCCGCTTGGCTTTCACCGCGCCCGCGCTGGTTTCCTGATGAGTTCAATTGGGTGGTTGGCTGCACACATCGCGGTGTGCCAACGAAACGGGCTGAGATTCGCAATCTGATTGGCGCAAGTATGCTGATCCGGTGCTCAGTGTTTGAAACCGTCGGCGGATTCCGCACCGAGATTGGGCGCGTCGGCGCGATTCCGCTCGGTTGTGAAGAAACCGAATTGTGCATCCGGGCGCGGCAGAACATCCCCGGTGGCGTATTCATGATCGAACCGGCGGCGGTCATCAGCCACAAGGTGCCCGCCAAACGTGCACGTTGGAGCTACTTCCAATCGCGCTGTTATGCCGAAGGCGTCTCGAAGGCGGTTGTTGCCGGGTATGTTGGCAGCAAAGACGCGCTTTCGGCTGAACGCGCACACGCTTTCAAGACGCTTCCGCTTGGCGTACTGCGCGGAATCACCGATGGTTTGCGCGGTGATTTGTCCGGTTTCAAACGAGTGTCGGCTGTGATCGCTGGATTTTTTATCACGGCGCTCGGTTATTTGCGTGGAAAGCGTGTACAGAACCCGCTGACTAATGCGGACACTGATGATCAGCGCCCGCTGCGAATTCTCATGGTGAGCGCCCGGTATTATCCGCTGACAGGCGGAACTGAAACGCATGTCTACGAAGTCTCGCGTCGGTTGGCAGCAGATGGACATGATGTGACTGTGCTTACGACCGACGCACAAGGCGATCTGCCATCACACGAAACTGCCGCCGGAGTCAAGATTATCCGCGTGAAGGCATATCCGCGCGGCAGAGATTATTACTTTGCGCCGGGGATGCTGTCCGTTATCGCTGCGGGTAAATGGGATGTTGTGCATCTTCAAGGGTATCACACGCTCGTTGCGCCGATTGCGATGTTCGCTGCGTGGGTTTCCCGCAAACCGTTCGCGGTGACGTTTCACAGCGGCGGGCATTCATCCTCTGTGCGCACCCGTGCCCGCCGACTTCAGCGTATGCTGCTCCGTCCCTTGTTCAGCCGTGCCGCCCAATTAATCGGCGTATCGCACTTCGAGGCGGATTTCTTCGCGGAATCGCTTGGCTTCGACCGTTCCCGTTTCGAAGTCATTCCCAACGGTTCGCACCTGCCATCGCTCGAAACACCGATCACCGTCGATTCTCAGCCGTTGATCGTCTCGTCGGGGCGGCTGGAGCGCTACAAAGGGCATCATCATGTGATCGCGGCGCTCCCTCATGTGCTGCAAGAACGCAGCGATGTGCGGCTTCGCATTGTTGGCTCAGGACCGTATGAAGCGACACTGCGTTCGCTTGCACATGAATTGGGCGTGGAAGATCGGGTCGAAATTCGTGCGATTCCATCCGGCAATCGGCAGGGCATGGCAGAACTGCTGTCGCGGTCGTCGTTGGTGGTGCTGTTCAGCGAGTACGAAGCACACCCCGTCGCCGTCATGGAAGCCTTATCACTCAAGCGACCCGTGCTGGTAGCGGATACGTCGGGTTTACATGAACTCGCGCAGCAAGGATGGGTGAGCGCTCTCCCCATTGACTGCACGCCGGATCAACTGGCTGCCGCCATCATCCGTCAGATCGATCAGCCGTTGTCGCCGGTTGATGTCACGCTGCCGACATGGGAAGGATGCGCTGCTGCGCTGCTGCTCGTATACCGGAAGATCGCGCACTGAGCTTGCCTGAAATGGGGAGGCATATGCCAACGAACGACAAACAGCGTATATCGCTGCGCACCATGTTCGAAGACATCCGCGCGGATTTGCTGCGCTATCGGGTGACGGAAAAACGATCGTATCTGGCGATTGTTGTGATGTGTCCGGGCGCAATTGCCGGGATTTATTATCGTATTGGCTACTGGCTCTGGAATTATCAGGGAAGATTCGCACGCATCGTTACGCTGGCGCGTCCGTTGTACATCCTTGGCAAGCGGGTGATCGAAATCTACTCCGGGATTTCGCTTTCAGTGCAGGCGCGAATCGGGCGCGGTTTGTATATCAATCATTTTGGTTCGGTCTTCGTCGGGGCGGTCGAAATTGGGGAGAACTGTAACCTTTCCCACGAGGTGACGATCGGTGTAGGCGGAAGAGGTGACCAGCGAGGGCTGCCCACTTTGGGAAACCGCGTTTATGTGGCGGCGGGGGCAAAGCTCATCGGCAAAGTTCATATCGGTGATGATGTGGCAATTGGTGCGAATGCCGTCGTCACCAAATCGCTGCCAGATCGGGCAGTGGCGGCAGGTGTACCAGCACGGGTGATATCGTATCAAGGAAGTTTCGACTTCATCCTCTATCCGGCGATGCACGACGACCCTAAGCGGTTGGCAAGTCTGCGCATCAGTCAGGAGAATGCGGATACTCAGCACTGCTCGACCATCCAAACAGTGTCGATCACGCAGCCTTAGTTGTTGGCTGCAATAGCGTCGCCTTCATCTGAAAGTGGCGTTGTGCGCACGGGTGTGCCCGATTCACAACGGCGGGGCGACAACATGGTTGGGGAGTCGTGCGAAGATCATCGGCTCATACACCGTGCCGGAGTTCCCCGGTTTCACGTGTAGCAGTATTTTTGAACCGGGCACGCTTATTCTTGTAAGTGAAAACCCGGTCGCACCGTAAACACCGAAATGTCAGCGTCAATCCCGGCAGCACATTTTCAAAATCAAGCCATGCCCGGTTGCTCTGATGAGCAACCTGGGCATGATATCGGTCTTTCGGAGTTGTTAGGTGCTGCTGCGCTTGATGCGAATGTCCGCATAGACAGCGATAACCAGCACGATGCCCTTCAGCACGTACTGGAATGCGGCTGGGGTATTCGTCATCTGAAGCCCATTGGTTAGGCTGACCATGATGAGCGAGCCAACCATTGCACCAAATACGGTTCCCACGCCGCCAAGGGTCGAAGTTCCACCGAGAATACAGGCTGCAATGGCGTCGAGTTCGTAGCCGTCCCCGGCTGAAATCGTCCCATAGCCTACGTAAGAAGCGAGTGTGACACCAGAAACGCCGCACAATGTTCCCATCATCACGAAGATCGTGAAGATATTCCGCTTGATGTTAACGCCTGAGAACTGAGCGGCTTGGCGGTTGCCACCAATGGCATAAGCATAGCGCCCGAAGCGTGTGTTGGTTGATACATACGAAACCGCCAGCGCCACCAATGCGAGCAGGAGCACGGGCGCTTGGATACCTTTGTACTGGTTCACTAAGTGGACGTAGATCAGTACCAGCACCGAAAACAGCAGCGTTTTGGCGATATCGAGGCTCATCGGCGGCAGTTCAAAGTTGTAGCGGCGTTTGCGCTGACGGCTGTTGAACATGCCGTAAAAGAGCAAGATCACCGTGCCAAACGCGATTATCCAGCCAACCTCATTCGGCAAATAGCCTTGTGCGATCTGCGCAAACATGGGTTGATTCGCCGGGATTGTGCGTCCTCCCGTAACGAGCAAGATCAAACCGTTGAGCAGCCACATACTGCCGAGCGTCACAATAAAGGCAGTCACACGCAGGTAAGCGATGATATAGCCTTGTATCACGCCATAGAGGAAGCCAATTGCGAGACCCACAGCCACCGACAGAGCGGCTACGATAATGGGTTGATCAGGAAATGCCGTTGTCAAAAAGTTCGCTTGCACAAAGGCAACAACTACCGAAACGAAGCCTGCCAGCTTACCGACGGAGAGGTCAATATTGCCAGTGACGATGACCAGCACCATACCGACGGACAGAAATGCTGTGATCACCATTTGCCGGAACAGGTTGGAGAAGTTCTGCGGCGAAAGGAAACTGCCGTTTGTTTGGTACGAGAAGTAAAGCCAGATGATCACTGTCGCGAAGATCAGCGCATAAGTCTGCAAGTTAGCGCGAAGCAATTTGGTGATGGTTCCAAGCGGACCCTTCGCCACCGACGGGGGGGTTGAAGTGGGTGTGGATAGAGAACTCATATGAAGCGACCTCTGAATTCTGAAGCTTGATACTTGAATCGACCGATGTGGCGGTGCAGGCTGTTGTCAAGGCGTACTACGCCGGGACAATTGTCCCTGTCGCCAATGCCATGATTCTCTCTTGCGTTGCCTCGGCAGCATCAAGAATGCCCGCTGAATGTCCTTCGCTCATGACCATGATCCTGTCACTCATTCCCAATACTTCTTCCAACTCGCTGGAGATCATGATGATCGCAATGCCTTGCGATGCGAGTTCACGCATGAGCCGATAAATCTCGTACTTGGCACCTACATCAATGCCGCGTGTCGGATCGTCGAGGATAAGCACTTTTGGCTGGGACATCAGCCATTTTGAGATGACGACTTTCTGCTGGTTGCCGCCGGAAAGTGAGTCAACCGGAACATTCAAATTGGGAGCTTTGATGGCTAGGCTCTTTGCGTACTCCATGCTCCGCTGCAGCTCGGCATCCTTGTTGATCGCAAACAGGGTCGAAAACTGCCCCAGATTCGCAAGGGAAATATTCCTGAGAACCGATTGCATCAAGACAAGTCCGTGAGTCTTTCGGTTTTCTGGAACCAAGCCAATCCCATGAGCCATCGCCTGACGTGAGTTTTTCACCTCAATTGGCTGCCCATTAAGGAGGATCGTCCCACTGGTTATCTTGGCATATTCACCAAAAATCGTAGCAACCAGTTCGGTGCGTCCCGATCCCATCAAACCAGCAATGCCGAGAATCTCCCCTTCATGGAGTTGGAAGGAAACGCCTCTGATCACTTCACGGTCGGCTTGTGGATCGCGGGCGT
>JAPKMU010000166.1 GCA_026645745.1 Anaerolineae bacterium
TCCGATTCCCGATTGTCAGGAATTTACGGTGATCGTCCCAAACGCCGTTGTACGTGAACTCCCAAGCACCAACGCCGCTGTGATCGATGGTCTGGTGCAGGGGACGGGTGTTTGTGTACTTGGACGAGACGGTGATAGCGAATGGTATGTCGTCGATGGCAACCCGGATACACGCCGCCGCGAGCTGGCGTATATGCACGAAAGCGTGATCGAAGCTGTATTCCCAACCCCTACGCCGACGCAAACCTTTACACCGTCATCCACGTTTACGATCGCCCCTACGCTGACGCCGACGGCAACCGAAACACTTGAGCCGACCGAAACACTTGACCCGAACATGACCCCGACGCGGCGACCGACGCGCACACCGACCCCAACCCCCGAACCGACATTGACTCTTCCGCCGCTACAAAGCGCATAATAAGAGCTGATCAATAGATCACTCATTATGCGTTTATGGGGGAAGTCATCATGCAAGTTATGCTCAGGGTCATTGTGAGTGTACCAATGCCAAACCGTTCCGGGGATACCGCCATGTTGTTCGGGCTTCAAGACAAGGAGAATAATCTACTCGTCGGAACACCTTGCCCTGAAGTGGGAATCGATGCAGTCGAATACGTGATCATGCTGAACGCTAAACAGGGCGATACCGAATACGCCGATTTTACAGGGGCGTATGTTCATGGCATCGCACGGGATCGGGTGTTGTATCTGGCATACGCGCCAGCGGATTACAATCGGGCAGCACCAGAATGGAAACGCCGGGTCAAGATTTCGCTTATGTCAGTGAAATGGTCGCTGCTGGAAACCGCCGCGATGGCGGAAAAACCAGTTCAAGCAGTCGTAGGAAACCTGCTCGGAACGCGATCCGATGCCGTGTGGACAATGGGATCATAAAAAGGACAGGCGCTTGCCTGTCCTTCCTGTCCGTCGTTTGGGTGGCTTAGACCCACTGGGGGCGATTTTGCGTCTCGATGCGGACTGATGCACCGTTGAAAGCGCGTTTGAGGAAATCTTTCACCACATCAACCGCGACCGCCGCTCCGACACTTGGACCCGTCATCAACGTGTTGACGCCGATTAAGCGTCCTCCCGTATCGATCATCGGACCTCCAGAATTGCCGGGGCGGAGGTGTAGGTCTGCAACAACCCAATCCTGCGTGAACACGCGCAAATCAGGCATCTGTTTGCCCACGCCGATCACGATTCCGCCGGTGACAGCGTTCAAAATACCCCAAGGATGCCCGACCGCCATCACCCACTGCCCCGCGTGCAGCCGACGCGAATCGCCGGGTTGTATCGTCGGCAGCCCATTCGCCTCTACCGCGAGCGCTGCCAAATCGCGTTCATCGTCGCGGGCGATTACCGAAGCGGAGATGGTGCGCCCATCCGGGAGAACGACTTCGAGCGGAGAACGGTGCGCGACATGCGCATTCGTCACGATCAACCCATCCGCATGCCAGATTGTCCCCGCGCCCTGCCCTGCGCGACCATCCCGAATCTGCACAACACTTTTTTGCGCGCCGCCGATTACATCAGAAAGCGCGTCATTTAACTGTGCCAACAGCGACATTGTTTGCTCCTGTCTGCTGCCTTCGTGAACTTAGGAACGCTCCCCAATGGTGACGCTCATTTCGTGGGTCGCGCCGCCGCGCACAATCGTGACTGGAACGCTCTTGCCGACGCGATCACCGCTGAGCATGCTCATCAGATCATCCATCATGCGCACGGGATGACCATCCATTGCAACCAGCGTATCGCCCATCGCCAGCCCACCATTCGCGGCAGGACTGCCATCTTCAACCGCAAGCATCATCAAGCCGGTTTCCTGATTCAACTGCTGCGCAACAGCAGACGGCAGACGAACAGGCTGTGCGCTCACGCCAAGATACCCCTGCTTCACGCGCCCATGCTGCACCAATGTGCCCGCAACGCGCGCAATTGTGACTGCCGGAATTGTGACGCTTACGCCGCGCGCCAGCGCCGAACTGTTCAACCCGACGAAGTAACCGGATGCGCTTAAGAGTGGACCACCGCTGAAGCCGGGATACATCGTCACATCGGTTTGCACGTAATGATCGATCATGCCGCCCATCGCTGTGCGCCAACCTTCGCCCAACGCGCTGATCACGCCAAGCGTCGCCTGTACGGTCGCTTCCGGGCGACCAAGCGCCAGCACGAGATGACCGACGCGGGCTTCTTTATTCAAGTCCCAATTGGCGGGAGTCAAACCGCTGCCATTCACGCGCAAAACTGCTAAGTCGGTCGAAGGATCGCGTCCCACAACCTGAGCGCTCGCGGTCGTGCCATCAGGCAGCCCGATACGCACATTGTCATCACGTTCAACGACATGATTAGCCGACACGATAATGCCATCGGCGCTGTGAATAATTCCGGTAGCGGGCATCCGCCGCCGTCCTTCCACGCGAACAACACTTGCTGCCGCACGTTCGACAGCCGCCGCCATATCCTCGGAAAGCTGCGTCAGAACATCACTCATGAGGTTTGTTTCTCCAATGAACAGCATGCACTCGATATGCTCATTAGACCAAAAATTAGACGCAGATAAACCACCTCTCCGATGAGCGCTCCGCCTACCCATCCGGTGAGGGGGATCGCCAAATGGGTGGGCGCGGGTCTAAAGTGCAATCAATCCGGCACGGGTGGCGCGCACGACAGCTTCGGTACGGCTCTGTGCGCCGAGCTTGGTCAAAATCGCATTGACGTGGAATTTAACGGTGTGTTCGCTGATATTGAGCTTTTGAGCGATCTGCTTATTCGGCAGCCCTTCAGCGATCAAGTGAAGGACTTCGCTTTCACGGGGAGTCAAGGTATCAACCGGAAGCGGCGAGGCAGAATCGGCATTCGGCGCGACTACCGGAAAATAGGCGGGAGTTGCTACCGTTAACCCCTGCCCCAATGCGATCACCGCCGCTGTGATCCGGTCAGGGTTGGTATCTTGTGTCAGCACGCCGCGCACCCCGGCGTTGAACAGGATCGCCGCTGCACTTGGGGCATTTGAGTCATGGGCAATCAGTGTAAGGACAGGCACAAGCGGACGCCCTAACGCGTCGCGCAGTTCCGCCAGCCGATCCAAATACTGGAGCGGCTCCCATCCCATTTCCCAAACCAAGACATCCGGGCGGTATAAATCCATCGAATCGGCTAAATCGTCGTCGGGCGATCCCTGCCCCGCGATGATTAATCCGGTTTGCGCGCTGATGAGTGAAGCAAGTCCAGCACGCGCAAAAGGACTGCCGCTGATCACAAGAACTCGGAGCGGACGAAGGGGATCAATCGGAGACGGAATCATCAAGAATGCCCTTTCAGTATCACCGCCATGATAAAGGGCATGTATTGGAGTCACGATAGAACGTCTTTAGCGAACGCGAATCACATTCTGAGTCCCATCTCGATGCGCGCGAACTCGGTCATGTAGCCAATTTGCCCAAATGCCTCAAGCAGTGGGCTGTTTTCCGGCACGTTTTCGACTTTTGTATCACGGCGCGGGTGTTTGTGATGGATCGCGGTCAATATCGCCAGCGCAAGCTCGGCGGAGAGCGCCCCGCCCTGCTCATGAGCGCCCATTGTCACATGCGAAAGTTGAAACGTCGTCGGACGAAACACGCCCCAACCACTTTCACCCGATTCTTGGATCACCCGCACGCCTTCGACCGCGACAGCACCCCCCGCAAGCAAACTCGGCGTTTCATCGAGCCAACTGGGATGATCGCAGCGGTGGACCAGATACGTTTCGATCTCCAAGTGGTTGAGCGGCTCAACGGTGACGGGAAAGGCGAAATCGGGCGGGTTTCCGGGGGGGCGGCGCAGCACCAAGAAGCGGCGTGTTTCGATAAAACCGAGTTTAGAAAAAAGGGTTCGCGCGGGTTCGTTACCTTCGATCACTTCCAGTTGAGCATGTATGCACCCCCGGCTGACCGCATTTTCGAGCAGTTTGGACATCAAGAACTGCCCGATCCCACGCCCACGCCGCGTTGGAATCACGCCAAGTCGCGTGATCCATGCCCGCTCACCGCGCACGCCAAGCATTCCTAATCCTGCAATCTGCTGTTCTTTGTTAATCGCAACAACCGATGCCGCAAGATCAACGGCGTACTGGGTCGCATAATCCGCCATGCGCTTCGCATTCATCGGCATGGGGACGATGTAATCTACCCGGCTTTCGTTGTAAATGTTGGCAAGCTGTTCGAAGTTATACCGATCCGCAGGAATCGGGATAAAGAACGGACTAGTCACGTTTTAGGAACTCACCGACCTGTTCAGCAAACCGATGGGTATCAATGGGCTTGCTGATTACGCCAGCGCACCCATACGTTTTTGCCATTTGTTGTGCAATATCAATCGGATAAGCAGTAAAGGCGACGATTGGCACAGCAGCCATCGCCGCCTGTTCATGCAGCAGACCGATTACGGTTTGCCCATCAATATCCGGCAGACCCAAGTCGATCAACACAATATCAGGCGTTCGCTCAATGACCGTCTTGAATCCAATCTCACCATCTTCTGCGGTTCTGACCTCATAACCAGCCTTTCGCAGCAATCGTGAGGCAAGACGGGCACTTTGCGCATCATCTTCTATGATCACCACATGGGTTGTCACGTCAGATCATGCTCCGACTGCGGCGAAAGGAAATGGGCGATGGTATGCAGAAGCTCGCCTTTGGTGATCGGCTTTGGTACATAGCCATCACATCCGGCTTCCAGACAGCGCTCCCGATCCCCGTGCATAGCGTTGGCGGTCAGCGCAATACACGGAATATCGCGTGTATCCGCATTTGCCTTCAATTGACGCGCGACTTCTAATCCGTCGATATCCGGAAGGTTCACATCGAGCAGAATAAGGGCGAAGTGTTCCTGCTGTGCCATGTGTAGACCCGATAATCCATCGACCGCCTCGGCAGTTTCGTAGCCTGCGGTTCCCAAAATTTTACGCACAAGGCGCATGTTCTGAGGATTATCTTCAACGCAGAGTATTCTGATAGCCATTAGCACATTCCTTCGATCTTGAATACATCTCCACTAAACACGCGCATCAGTTTCCTACAGTATACCTACATCAAGAGATGAGTAATGCTTGAGATGAATTCGCGGCGGTGTTGTGCTGACTTTTCGACGACTAAGGCGGCTTGCTGCTCCAACTGCTCACGCTCTGCCGCGCTCAGAGTCTTGCCAGTATGAATCACAATCGGAATATCGCCCAGCGTGGGTTCATGGGCAAGCGCTTCCATCACCGCGAAACCGTCCATATCCGGCAGAAGCAGATCGAGCACGATCAGATCGGGGTGGCGTTCATGAATAACCTTCAAGCCTTCCCGACCGGAGGCAGCCTCAACAAATGTAAATGTGCCAATCTGATTGATGATCCGGTGAACATAGCGCCGATCCGGTTCGTGATCATCAATGATCACGACTGTGCGCGGGGCAAGCGGCGCGTCACCCACTTCAGGCAGCGGTGTCATTTTTGGCTGACTGCGAACATCCTCCGTGGGAATCTCAACTTCATCTCCCAGTGTCTCAACAATGTGATCAACCAGCCGCCGTGTGCTGAAATCACCCTTCGTCCAAACCGATTCCGTCATGCTCGCCAGCATTGATTTATCTTGTGCGGTGAGCGTTTTCGCGCTAACGACCACAACCGGAATCGACGCAAGATCAGGGTTGCTCTTAAGATAGTCAATCAAACCGAACCCGTCGAGTTCAGGCATGGTCAAGTCGGCAACCACTAGATCAGGACGGTGATCGTACAGAAGTTTGATCGCCTCACGTCCGTCGCGCGCCTCGAAAACACGATAGTGCTTTCGCGCTTGCAACAATCGGCGGATTAAGCGGCGGTCATTTGGATTATCATCGACGACAAGGATTGTTGTCACCTGTTCATCGAGTGTTTCCAGCGCTGCGCTCCACCCTTCGACTTGACGGCGCGATCCTCCATTCTCTCCAGAACGATCATATTCAAGATTTAGCAGATATTGATCGCCTAGAATGTGACTCTCTGCCGGGAAAGTATGCCCCGAACCATTGATCACGACGGTTTCACCGGGGGCAATCTGCCCCGATGTCAACAGCTTTTCAAGACCGGCAAAAGCAACCGCTGTTGCTGGTTCAACCGAAAGCCCGGCTTTGCTGGCTGTGCGGCGCATCGCGGCAAAGGTATCGCCGTCCTCAATTGCAATCATCGCGCCGCCCCACTGCATCACATGACCGCGTAACTGCGCGTAGCTCAAGCCGGGATCGCCAGTCGCCAGCACGGTGATCAATGTTTGAGGTACAACCGGATCAGCGGTTTCACGCCCCGCTGCGAACGCATGTACCATCGGCGCGCATCCTGCCGCCTGAATTGCGCCCAGCTTGGGTACTTTGTCGGTCAAGCCCATATCATAGAGTTCTTGAAAGCCTTTCAGCGCTCCAAGCGGTCCAATCCCACCGCTCACCGCCTGAATATACCAATCTGGCGCGATCCAGTGTTCGCCGGACGGATCAAGCTGTAAGCCTAGACTCGCCGCAATTTCGTAGCCGAGCGTTTTCATGCTCTCTTTGCCGGGAACTGCTTTTGCTCCCCGGTCGAGATGGATGCCGCGCCGCTTTGCAAATTCTGCCGCGACCTGTTTTGTTTCGTCGTATGTCCCGCTCACCCGCACAACTTCCGCACCATACAATGCCGCTTCGCGCATCTTCTCGCCGGGAACGAGACTGGTCAGAAACAGCCACAATTTGATCCCGGCTCTCGCGCAATATGCTGCGTATGCCGCCGACGCATTCCCTGTCGATGCCAGCACCAATTCGGTGACGCCCGCTTGCTTGAGTGCGGTTACTGCCAGTGCCGCCTGTCGATCTTTGAATGAGCTGGTGGGACCCTGTCGCTCATCTTTAACGTATAAGTGCGGGTGATTGTACAGACGCTCTAATTGATAAAGGCGCAGCAGCGGCGTTCCACCTTCATCTAGCGTAATTTCTGGATCAGGTGCGGGAATTGGCAGCAGTTCAGCATACCGCCACAGCGTCGGCGGTCGATCCGCGAGCTGGCGCGGTGTTTTCCACAAAGCGGCGATAGAAGCGTAGTCATAGCGGGCATCCAACCAGCCTGAGCCGCAGTGCGGACATGCATTCATCATGATGTCCGGTAACAACTGTTCACCGCATTCAAGACAAACGAGGTGAGTAAGATAAGGCGACGATGTACTGCTGCTCATGTTTCAAAATATCCTGAAACGGTGGAGAGCGCGCCGATTCTTCAGCGCGCTCTATCAAAAAGTCGATTGAGTTAAGCGGGGGTAAGCTCCGCAAACGGCAGCGTAAACCGGAACGTCGAGCCTTGACCGACCACGCTTTCGACCGTGATTTCGCCTTGGTGCATCTGCACGAGATGGCGCGTAATCGTCAGTCCGAGTCCCGTACCGCCCGCACGCCGCGTCGATGAGCCATCGACTTGACGGAACTGCTCAAACACTGCGCCGAGGAGGTCTTCAGGAATACCCATACCTGTGTCCGTCACGCTGATATCGAGGCGATTTGCTTCATTGGGCTGGATACGGATGATCACGCCGCCGCGCTCGGTAAACTTGATACCGTTGCTCACAAGGTTCATGAGAATCTGGCGGACTCGGATCGGGTCAGCATGAGCAAGACGAACATCACCCATGACTTCGACGTTCAGTGTTAGAGTCTTTGTCCCCATCAACACCTGTGACGCATGAACCACGTCATTGGCGATCTTGACGACATCGCACGCAACACGATCCAGTCGCATTTCGCCCGCTTCGATCTTGGCGAGGTCAAGCACGTCATTGATCAGCGACAACAAGTGACGACCGCTGTTGTGGATCGTCTCAACGTCCTCGACAGCTTCTTCACTCAACTCACCATCGTCGCCATCCAGCAAAATCTCGGAATACCCGATGATCGAGTTCAACGGCGTGCGCAGCTCATGGCTCATATTGGCGAGGAACTGCGATTTCAAGCGGTCAACTTCGCGCAGACGTTCGGCAGTCTCTTCAGCGATGCGCAAGTTCTCTTCGCGCTGGCGTTCCATCGCCACGCGGTCGGTGATGTCAGTGTGCACGCCGACGAGATGGGTTATTTGACCGCGCGCGTTAAAGATTGGAGAAATACCGACCTCGTCGATGAACTGCGTGCCATCCGGTCGCGCAATTGTAATCGTAGTGATGAACTGGCGTCCTTCGGCTAAGACGCTCTGTATATCTTGTCCTTCTTGTTCGCTCACGCCGACTGTGGGCAGAAAACTAAACCCTTTGCCCATCCAATTCTGCGCCGTATCTCCTAGCATCTTCTCGAACGCTGGGTTCATGTAGATCAGCGGCGTATCTGGCTTCGTCATATCCGAAATCGTCAGACCAGAGGCGCTGTTTTCGACGGCGCGTTCGGTCAAGAGCACGCGCTGAACCACGTTGGTATTCTCCACCGCAACCGCGATCTGCGCCGCGAGTGTTGCCAGTACCTTCGCATCGTCGGCGCGGAAGGCGTTTGTTACGTCCGACTGCACGTCGAGAATACCGATCACGCGATCACCAATCAAGAGCGGAAGCGCCATTTCTGCACGGGTATCCGGCAGAAGTGGGTTCGGCAAGAAGTCCGCCGCGCCGCTCACATCGTTTTCGATCACGATTTCTTTAGTGCGGGCTGCGCGTGCCACCATCGAATGCGCATGCGAAAGTGCGATACGATGCCCGCGTGCTTTCATCAACGCGCCGGGAGTACCCGCACCTGCCGCAAGGAGCAGATATTCTTCGGTTTCGGTGATTAGATACACATGCGCGTGATACAGGTCGAACGCCGATTTGGTCAGGTCAGCCACTTTTTGAAGCAGTTCATCACGATCAAACACCGTCGTGATCGCAGCGCTCACTTGCGCCACTGTCTCAAGCTGACGGGCGCGGCGCTCGATGGCTTGTTCGTACTGTACGCGATCCGTCACGTCACGCGCCACAAAGTGCGTTAATCCTTTGTCACGTTCAGGCACCGCATTCCACAGCACCCATCGGTACGTGCCGTCCTTCGCCGCAAAGCGATTTTCAAACGAAAACGTGGGCGACCCAAGCTCTGCGTGGCGCGCATTTTCGGCAATCGACTGCTCACGATCATCGGGGTGAACAAATCCGATGAAAGACTTGCTGCCAAGTTCCTCCGCCGACCATCCAAGGATGCGCGTCCAAGAAGGACTGACGTCGCGTAGATTACCATCGCTTGAGATAGTGCCAGTCAGTTCGTCGGCAAATTCGTACAAACGGGCAATCTGCTCACGCGAACGGCGGATCTGCTCAACGTCGCGGATGTTCTGGATCGCGGTTGCCAACTGAGATGCAAGCGTTGTTTGGATGAACACATCGGCAGCGTCAAAAGCATCGATTTCATTCGCTTGCACGTCCAAGACACCGATCAGCGTCTCCGCCACGATCAGCGGCACTGCCATTTCAGCCTGAGTTTCAGGGAGAAGTGGATTCGGTAAGAAGTCCGGAATGCCGCTCACATCGTTTTCAATCACGCCTAAGCGCGTGCGCGCAGCACGAGCAACCAGCGAATTTTCGCGCGCAACCGGAATGGAATGGCGGCGACCCTTCATGATTTGTCCGGCAGTACCCGCGCCTGCTGCCAATACCAACTTTTCGCCTGTTTCATCCAACAGATAGACATGCGCGTGATAGCGATTAAACCGTGATTTGATCAGGTCAGAAGCAGTTGTCAGCATCAAATCCAGATCAAGGATGTTCGAAACACGGGTGCTGATTTCGGACACCGTTTGAAGGTTGCGGCTCAAGCGCTGCGAAACACGTTCCGCTTCCACCGTCTGGAGATATTGGCGTCGGTTGGAGACCACCGCGTTGAGCGCGGGCAAAATCCCTTGAAATACCTGTTGATCATGCGGAGTGAACTCATGGGGTGCTGTCCACAAAATGGAAACGACACCAGTCCACGCAGACCCAGAACGCAGCGGGAACATCACGCCGGAATGGACATTAAACGCTTCCATTGCCGTACGTGTCGCATCAGTCATATTGGGAAGTTCGTCCAAATTGCTGAACACCAACGCGGCGTTGGGGCTTTGGTAAAGCAGGGTGAGGAAGGGATATTCCTCGGCTTTCAACCGAGTTGTAGGTAACGCGCCGAGCGGGATTACGTTCCCCTCTGCGTCCATAACCGATGCAAGCTGCACCTCACTTGGTGTGCCTGAGGAGTCATTCTCCACATAGCCAAGCGTGATCAAGCCAAGTGACTGTGATCCTGCAACCAACTGGCGCAGTGCCGCTGTGATGCTGTTTTCATCTTCTGCTTGCGACAGCAGCGAGGTTACGTGTGCAAGAATTTCGTTTTGCTTCCGGATGCGCTCTGCTTCTTGCTCGGCAGCGATGCGCGCCGTGATGTTCTCAAACGTGACACCTACTTGATTTCCCGGCAAACCGAATGCTTTCACGCTGTACGCGCTGGCAACGACACGGTTATCACCGTAGTAGAGGTCTTCCGATGACCATTCGCCGCCAAACTTCGCCAGTTCCGCGTATGTTTGCGGAATATCGGTCTCTAACAAGTTCGGGAAGGCTTCACCAATTTGCCTGCCCATTATGGCTTGCGGCGCAACGCCCGTTAGCTCGCCTGCTTTCGGGTTGGCAATCACCATGCGGAGCGACTGCGGATCATCCGGTTTTTCCAGTTGATACACATACAAACCACTCGTCATGTTTTGCGCGATGTCTTGATACAGTTTGACCTGCTCGAAGCGGCGGGCATTTTGTACCGCGACCGCGATTTGATTCGCCAGTGCCGAGAATACTCTTACGTCGTCCTCACTGAAGCGCGCAACCTTGCCGTCTTGAATATCCAGAACCCCCAGCGTAGTGCCTCCGGCGATCATCGGCAGCGCCATTTCTGAGCGTGTTTCTGGAAGCATCGGATTGGGGAGATAATCCGGTTCAAGCATCACGTCATTCACCACCGT
>JAPKMU010000167.1 GCA_026645745.1 Anaerolineae bacterium
GACCATCAAGATCAGCGTAGCGATGAAGGGTTGAATGTCGAACACCGCGACCAATACGCCGTTCCATAAGCCGCACAGCAGCCCCACGCCGATACTGATCGCAATCACGATGAATGGCGAAAGCTCGGTTGTGTCGATCAGCACAGCAGCAACCGCACCGCAAATGGCGATCACCGCGCCAACCGAGAGGTCAATCCCTTTGGTTGCGATCACCAAAGTCATGCCAACTGCGAGGATCACCGTCGGCGCACCCCGGTTGAAGATATCGATCAAACTGCCGAGCAGACGACCTTCGACCATGCGCACCGAAAGAAAATTCGGAGAGATCAAGCTGTTAGCGATCAGAATGAGAATGAACGCCGCAAGTGGGAACAACGTTTTGCGGTTACTGCTCAAAAAGCGCCGCACACTGCCCCGGCGCGCAGCCGGTTGGTTTTCGACAGAAGGTTTTGTACTGAGCATAGTTATTTTTCCGCTATCGCCTGCATCACGGTCGTCTCATTGATGTCCGTATCCGTCAGTTCAGTCAGTTTGCGGCGGTCACGCAGCACAACGACACGATTGCTGTAGTCCACCACTTCCGAAAGTTCTGACGAGATCACCATCAGCGCCAAGCCTTCGCTGCACAATCGTTTGATGATGGCGATAATCTCGGCATGCGCACCGACATCGATCCCGCGTGTCGGTTCATCAAGGATCAGAAATTCGGGACGCGACGCAAGCCAGCGCGCAAGAATCACCTTTTGTTGATTCCCGCCGGACAGCTCGCTCACCGGTCTGCTTGGGTCATGCGCGACGATCCGCAGCGCAGCGATCATCTCTTGAGCAATCGACTCTTGCTGGGCATACGACAAATAACGGAACCACCCTTGTTTCGCTTGCAGCGCCAAGATGATATTTTCGCGCACGCTCAGTTCAGGGATGATTCCTTCTACCTTGCGATCTTCCGGGCACATGGCGAATCCATAACGCACAGCGTCACGCGGAGATCTTAGGGTGATCGTTTTTCCGTTGATGCGCAGTTCGCCGGCGTCGATCCGGTCTATTCCGAACATGAGCCTCGCGGCTTCGGTTCTGCCGGAACCCAGCAAGCCAGCTAGCCCAACAATCTCGCCTTTAGCAATCGTCAAATCGAATGGGTGCAGCATCCCTTTGCGGGCGATCCCCTGTGCTTGCACAAATGCGCCTTCAGGTACAGCCGAAGAAGGCGTTTCTCCACTCGCAGCGGCTTCCGCGAATTCGCGTCCGAGCATCAACCCGATCAACTGGCGTTTGGGTAAATCAGCCGTCAGATGTTCGCCTACCTTTTCGCCATTCCGCAGCACAGTGATACGATCCGAAATCTGGTACACCTGATCCAGAAAGTGCGTGATCAAAATGATGCCGATTCCGCGCGCCGTCAAGGTACGCATCACCTGAAACAGCATTTGCACTTCGCGCGCGTCAAGGCTGGCGGTCGGCTCATCAAGGATCAGCACCTTCGCAGACATATCCACACCGCGCGCGATAGCGACGATCTGTTGAATCGCAACGGAATACGTCGAAAGCGTGCGCGTCACATCAATATCAAGGTGATAGGTTTGCAGCAGGGCTTTTGCCTGAGCGTAAACACGCCGGGTATTCACAAAACCGAAGCGCATCGGCTGACGACCCAGATAAATATTCTCTGCGACTGACAGCGTAGGGATGAGATTAATCTCTTGATACACGGCGCTGATCCCGTAAGACTGCGCATCGTGTGGGCTTTGGGGTTCGATGGGCTTTCCATCTAACTGGATCACCCCATCGTCTTTGTGATACACGCCTGTAATCAGCTTGATGAGGGTGGACTTGCCAGCGCCATTTTCGCCCAGTACGGCATGAATTTCTCCGGCGTACAAGTTGAAATCAACATTGGAAAGAGCACGAACACTTCCAAAACTCTTTGTCAAATGCTCGGTCTGCAATAAAGGCGTTCGGTTTTCTTGTATTTCGGTCAATGTTTTGCTCCAGTCCGCGTCTCTAGCCTCAAATCCCCTCACAGAAGCGAGAGGGGAGTCGAGCGGAAACCCCTTCTTTCCGGGCAAGCGGTCGGAAAGAAGGGGGATTTTTAACCAGTAGGCTTACTACGAACCGCTGCGGCGTGCGAGTTCTTCGGCTGCCGTGTCGGGGAAGTAGATACCACCCGCGACCGGGATCCAGCGCGGCAGTTCTTCGCCAGCGAGGTGCGCAACCACTGCATCAAACGCGGGTCCACCCATGTTCGGGCTGAGTTCAACCGTCGCATTGGCATCGCCGTCGATCATCGCTTGGAAGATGTCGGGGATCGCGTCAACAGAGATCGTCAGGATGTCCTGACCGGGGTCGATACCAGCTTCGCGCATCGCTTCGATTGCGCCGATCAGCATGTCGTCATTGTGTGCCCACACCGCGCAAATCGTGGAGGGATCAACGGCATTCAAGAACGACTCCATGACTTCCTTACCGCCTGTGCGGGTGAAGTCGCCGGACTGGGATTGAATGATTTGCATACCGGAGAACAGCGCGATCACGTCGTTGAAGCCCTGCTGACGATCAAGCGCGGCGCTCGAACCAACGGTGCCTTGCAGTTCAACGATGTTGCATTGACCAGCGGTCGCCTGCACCAACCATGCCGCCGCCAAACGACCTTCGTGAACGAAGTCGGACGAAACGCGGGTGACATACAGTGACTCATCAGCGGTGACGTTGCGGTCAACGATGACCACCGGGATTCCATTGTCGGCGGCTTCTTGCAGAACTTCGTCCCAACCGGTTTCCACAACGGGAGCGAGGATGATTGCGTCAACGCCCTGCGCAATGAACGAACGGAGCGCGGCAATCTGGTTTTCTTGGCGCTGCTGACCATCAGAGAAAAGCAGGTTAATGCCGCGTGCTTCGGCTTCTGCCAGCACGGCGTTGGTGAATGATGTGCGCCACGCGCTTTCCGAACCCACCTGCGAGAAACCGATTGTCAAGCCCGCGCCGCTGTCATCTTGGGCACTGACAACGAACGCGCCGAAAACACCGAGAAGAACAACCAACAGCGAAAGGAGTAGTTTGTGCGAACGCATGAGAAATTTCCTTTGATAGCAAGACATGAACATGTAGGGCGCCCATATTTTCAGTATAGAGAGTCGCTGTTGAGGGGTTCTCATCCGTCAAGACGATTTATTTTTCAACTTTAAGATGAACACCGCGTGCCTTAGCTCAGTTATAATTAGGGAATAGGTTGAGGGATAGTTATGGTGCCTAAAATTTCCCGACGACTTCAAAACAGACTCATTTTTGCGTTCGTCGTCGTTTTACTTATTCCAACCGGAATCATCAGCTTCTACAGCTTGAACACGGCTGCCAGCACGTTGATCCAGAAAATCGGCGGGGAAGAACTGCGCTCCCTCGTCTCGCTTGCGAACGACATCGAAAAACGGCTGAATGCCGTCAAAGAAGACCTAATCTTCCTCAGTCTCGCCCCCCCTACCCGCCGCTACGCCGCGATCATCAACGGCTCGCCTGATCCAACTCACGCGGTACGTGACGCACAGATCGCTTTGTTCCGCACCTTCCTCGATCATTCCGAAAACCAGTTTGTTGATTTTCGCATGATCGACCTCGCCGGTGAGGAACTGCTGCATGTGAGCGGCTCAGGAGAATTGATCCCCACACAGGAAGACCAGAATTTCGCCGGAGAAGCCTATTTCAATCAAGCAATCGGGCTGCCAACGAATCAGGTCTATATTTCCGATTATGACCTTACGCGCACAAACGGCTTGATCGACGAGCCGTTTGTACCCATCCTGTATTATTCCGTCCCGTTGGAAGTCGATGGGGCAAATGTTGCCGTGCTGGTCGCCCGCGTGAGCCTAACGCCGCTCTTTAACGAGATGCTCAGCCACAGCCCAACGCCGATCTATCTGGTTAACCGTGATGGCAGTTACTTGATCAACCCTGATCCGACACGTCAGTTTGGCAGAATGTTGAACAGCTTCATCAGCTTCGACAACGAACGCTCGCGCTCTGATGTGATCGCCATGTTCGCGGAATCGCAGGGGATCATCACTGCGTCGGAAGACTTCCCCGATACGCTGCAAGTCTTCGTCCACATTCGCCCAGAAACCCAGATTTCGATTCGCTGGCTGCTGTTCCGCGTCATTCCGGTCAGCGCAATCGTAGGCGAAGTCAATGCGACGCAGCAGGTAGCGGTTTTGCTGGCGCTTATTTCGCTGCTCGTGGCAATCCTCGTCGCCGTCTTTCTCACGCGCAGCATTGTGCGACCGATTCGCCAACTTGCCGAGGTTGCGGATAACGTCCGCACGGGAAATTGGGATGTCTCGGTTCCGGGGACGAGCGGCGGCGATGAAATCGGTCATCTCGCAGCGGCATTTGATGGCATGCTGCGTGAACTCAAAAGCGTCTACAGCGAACTTGAAGATCGCGTAGCGAACCGAACCGCCGAACTCTCCGCCGCCAACATTCAACTACGGGAAGCACAGCGCAAAGCTGAAGAAGCCAGCCGCGCGAAATCGCAGTTCCTCTCCAACATGAGCCACGAACTGCGCACGCCGCTCAACGTGATCATTGGTTATTCGCATTCGATGATGGTCATGCCGCAGATGTTCAAAAATCAACCCTTGCCAGAAATCTACCGCCCTTATCTCAAATTGATTGAAGACAACGGGCATTATCTCGTCGGGTTGATCAACGATATACTGGACTTGAGCAAGATCGAAGCGGGCAAATTGGAAATCACCTGCACGACGATTGAGTTACCGGAGATTTTTCGCGGCGTTCTTTCGACCGCGACAGGATTACTCAAAGATAAGCCGATACAGTTACGTCCCGATTACCCGGAAAACCTGCCGCGCGTGTGGGCAGATCCAATCCGCGTTCGCCAAGTGATTCTTAATTTGCTGTCGAATGCGATTAAGTTCACCTCAACGGGCAGCGTTACGCTCAGGGCAGAAGTTGAGGGGAATTGGGTCGCCATATCGGTGATTGACACCGGGGTTGGCATCCCCGAAGAAGCGAGACCGAATATTTTCACCCGTTTTCATCAAAGCGACGCCCGTTCGTTTACCGAGATCATCGGCACAGGCTTAGGGCTGGATATCAGTAAGCAAATCAGCCAAATGCACGGCGGTGATCTAGAAGTGCAAAGCGAAGTCGGTAAAGGCAGTAAGTTCACATTTACGCTGCCGATTGCGACGCCTCAGCAGTTGGCAGTGAGCAGCGCCCCCGCACAGGGGAATGGCGGTGACGCATTTACCGTGTTTGATCGCAGTGCGCTCGTAACCGATGAGGTGTATTCGATTTTGTTGGTCGAAGACGAAGTGAGTATGCGCGAGCTGCTGCGCCACGCGTTAGAAAGCGCTGGTTACATCGTCATCGATACACATGATGGCGCGCAGGTGATGGAATTGGCGCTAGGTTTGGTTCCGCAGCTCATCATTTTGGATGTCAACCTGCCGCATATCAGCGGTTGGGATTTGATCGAGCAGTTAAAGGCTGAACCCGCAACCGCGTCGATCCCAATCATCGTTTACACAGGTTCAACCGATCACAGCCGCGCAGAAGGTTTGGACATTGCCGAAACCATTGTCAAACCAGCGTCACCAGAGAGAGTCATTGATTCCGTTCGTAGAGTGCTCGCCCAACCCGATGATGAGCAGATCAGCAATTAGGAAGACAGATCGAAAATGACGGGCTATATTCTTCTTGTAGAAGACAATCAAGACAACGCCAATATGATCACGCATATCCTTGAATCGGCGCAGTACACCGTGCGTCACTTCAATCGAGGACTACCCGCTGCACAAGCTGCACGCAGTGAACGCCCCGACCTGATCGTTATGGATTTCAACTTGCCAGATGTTGATGGGCGTGTGCTGACACGATTACTGGTTCATCAATTAGGAGGTAAGGCAAAAGCTCCACCCGTTATCGCGTGCACAGCAAAAGTTGGCACCATCGAAGCAAAAATCGCGGAAAAATACGGCTGTTCTGCCTTTCTGAGCAAGCCTTTCTCGCCGGAGAGTTTGCTGAGGCTCGTCAATCAATTCATCCAACCGCCGTCCAATACGTAAGGCGCGCTATATTTCTTTAAGGAAAATCTTTATCTGCAAACTGGGGTCATTATGGATCGTCGGACGTTTCTCAAACATGCAGTGTTCGCTGGTGGATTGTCTACGTTCGCACCGTTGATTGCCAAACTGCCGGAGTTTCAAGAGACTAGACCCCTGCGTGCCGCCATGATGAACGATGGATTGGTGGTGAGCTGGGGCGCACAAGGTCGTGAGGCGGCTGAGCAGATGGGGCGCTGGCTTGGGGTCGAAATCGTCTGGTTCGACGGCAATCTTGATCTGAACCAGCAGCGTGCGAACATGGCGGAAATTGCGGAAGGCGAATGGGATTTCGTCGCCGTGCAGCCGGGGAGCATTGGAACATTAGTCGAATCCACCCAAATCTTGACCGATCGGGGAATCCCCGTTATTGATATGGATACCCTTATCGCCCCCTTTCCCCTATTGCAGGAAATCGGCATTCTTACGTTCATCACACCCGATAATGTCATCATGGCGGAAAGTGTGGTGCAAGCACTCGTCGATCATATGGGCGGCAGTGGAAAGATTGCGCACACATGGGGACGACAAGGACATACAGGCGCACAGGGACGCGCACAAGGCTTTTATAACGTGATCAGCCGCTATCCCGACATTGAGGTGGTGGATGATCAGCCCGGTGATTGGAATGTCAGTCTGACAACCGATATTTGGGAAGTGCTGCTCAACCGGCATCCCGATCTGCGGGCAGGTTTTTTGCACAATGATGATATGGCACTTGCGGCACGCAGCGTTGTTGAGCGCTATGGTATGCAGGATCAAGTTATTCTGGGTGGTGTGGATGCGATGATTCCCGCCATTCAAGCTGTGAGCGAGCGGCGGCTTGTGGCAACTGCGCGCAATTCATCCCCTCGTGTGCATGGTTGGGCGGTGCTCGCTGGCTATTATGCCGCCGTGATGGGGCTTGAACAGGCAAGGCAGGATATTCCGTCAATGATCGTAACCGATGGTCCTCTCATCACACTGGATGTCGAAAGCGATCCCGAATTAGCAAATGAGCCTTGGAAAATACGTGGCTATGGACGAAACAATCTCTCTTCGTACATTTGGGCACAAGAGCAGCTTGTTTTTTGATCGCAGACTCTCGCTTGGCAGCATCAAATGGGTCTTTAGCGCATTTGGAATCGCAACCGTATGCGCCGTTGTGATGCTGGCAGCGTATGCCATTCACAGCCTCCAGCCGCTCGATGATCTATTTGCACGCCTTGAAGTTATTAATGCAGCCGTGCAAGCGATTAATCAAGCCCAGCGGCAGGTGGAGAATTTTCTCGTGACTGGGGACGATTACACCGCTGCGGAACAGGCTGCGCTCGACATTCGGATGGCTGTGGATCGCCTCATTCTGTTGACAGATGCTTCTAACACCCTCACCCGACTGGAAGAAGCGGGCGAAGCAAATCTCAACTTGCTGCGAAGTTATCACAGTGTCGCAGCGGCGGCAGGTACAGGCAGCGTGCTGACCATTGTGCGTGACAATCTCGATACCGCCGCCGACACGATCAATCAAGAAGCGAATGCCGTGCGCGCGGAAAGCATACGCGCGGCACGCGATCAATCTGATTTGCTGCCAAGACAAATCGTGCTCTTGGCATTCGTGCTGCTGATCGTGTGTGCGGTTGTTTTCGTCGTGAGCCTTGTGCTCATCGAGTCGGTTGCGCGGCACAGCACACGCATCCTCCGGGATATACGCGAGGTTGCATGGCAAATCACCGAAGGACGGTTTGATGCACGGGTCAACCTGACAGATGAAGTTGATCCGAATATCATCCAACTCGGTCTAACATTCAATCGCATGGCAGACAACCTAAAATTGGCACAACAATCAGAACTGGCGGCGAACGAGCAGAATCGCTTGCAACTGCTCAAGCTGGCGCGGCAGGAGCGAACGACCGCGATCCTTGAAGAACGTCAGCGCATCGCACGCGAACTCCATGACAGCGTTAAACAGCAGCTTTTCAGCATTACGCTATCCGCTGGCGCAGTCCTCAACCTGCTGGTGGATGCTGCTCCCCTAGTAAAAACGCATCTCCAACATATTAAACAAGCCGGACATTCGGCTCAGTCTGAGATGACAAGTTTGCTGCAAGAGCTTGTTTCGATGCCGCTGCAAGATAGACGACTGGAAGATGCGCTCTTGGACTACTTAAATCCATTGTGCGAGACGCATGAGCTAAAGCTGGTATGGCGCACGGACGGTACAAACACCTTGACTATCGCGCAAGAACACGCGCTCTTTCGCTCCGTGCAAGAAGCTGTTTCAAATGTCGTGCGTCACAGCGGCGCAACTGTATTACGGGTTTCGCTCTATTTTGGCTTGCTAACCCAAATCGTGGTAGAAGATAATGGAAAAGGATTTTCACCGGAGAAAATCGCGCCCACATCAAATGGGTTAGCGATGATGCGAACGCGCTTGAAGCGCGTCGGCGGGCGGTGTGAAGTGGAAACCGCGCCGGGATCGGGAACACGACTAACGATTCAACTAGATTTGCATAGAAGATGAGCTGAGTTTATGACGACCAATAATGCTCCTGTTCGTGTCATGATTGTGGATGATCATGGCATGGTACGTTTTGGGCTGCGCGGTTATCTGGAAACCTTCTCCGCGCTGTCCGTTGTGGGCGAAGCCGGAAGCGGCGAAGAAGCCCTTCATCTGCTGCAAACCCTTGAGGTTGATATCGTTTTGATGGATCTCGTGCTGCCCGGTATGCCCGGTTCGGAAGCGATCCGCTGCATCGCTGAAAAGCACCCATCCGTACGTGTGATCGTCATGACAAGTTTTCTTGATACCGAGCACGTGGTATCAGCGGTACGAGCAGGGGCATCTGGCTATCTCCTCAAAGACATCCTGCCGGAAGATCTTGTACAAGCGATCATCTCGGTACATAATGGGCAGTCGGTTATGCATCCCAAAGTCGTCATGCTGATCGCGGCAAACCTCAGCCCGGTGCAGCAGACCGAATTGGAATTAGGCAAAACCTTGAGTGATCGAGAACTGGCTGTACTGCGCCTTTTGACACAAGGATTGCAGAATCACGAAATTGCAACTGTATTGAATATTACAGAAAACACGGTTCGCACCCATGTGAGCAACATTTTGACCAAATTAGATGTGCGCGACCGGACACAAGCGGCGTTATTTGGTGTCCGTTTTTTGGAAGCGCTTGCACAATGATGCTCAACAGAAGCACGGTATCCGAATTCATTACTAGTGAATCTTTCGGCGTGATGCTTGGTGGATGTGAATTCACGCATCTTGCAAGCGACGGAGAATTGTCCTCTACGAAAATCATGGAGGCGATTCCTTGACAATCAAATATGTATATGTTAGTCTCGATTTTGCAAACGTTTGCAAGATGGAAGTCTTGTTGAGTGATTAAGGATGATTTGGGCGTTTTTTGCTCATGACTTAATGAAAGAATAGTGCAAAAGATTCCCATAGTTAGAGTGTCACCCATCAAAAATGTATCACCGCTCACACCACCCTAGCGGATACATGACATCACTCCTCAAGAACGCACTTCAAGTCGGATTTGTTATCGTGCGTTGCTGTCATGACGGCGCACATACAAATATTTATCAAGCAGCACTGTCTCGCTCTCAAGGCTTGACCTCGCATCAGCAGGGTTTAGCAAATAAGAGCACCTTGGAAGTCAGTTTGTATGCCGTATTTACTCACCTTACCCAAGGGGAACCTTCAAATGCAGCGTAATTTCGCCCGTGTATTAGCTGTTCTGTTTATGCTCAGTCTCGTCTTAGCCATTCCGGCTGCTCAGGCACAGGACGAGCGGATTAAGGTTGGGCTTTCCTTCTCTGACTTCGCCACCGAGCGCTGGCGTAATGAAGAAATTCTCATGCGCGCACTGCTCGAAGACTTGGGCTATGAAGTGATTTCCCAAGAAGCAAACCATGATGTGGTGCTCCAGAATAATCAAATCGACAACATGGTGACACAAGGCGTTCAGGCTATCATCGTTGTTGCGGAAGATGGCGATGCGGTTTCGACGGCTGTTGACGCTGCCGCCGCGCAGGGCGTCCATATTCTCGCCTATGACCGCCTGATCAAGTCCCCCAACATTGCGGCGTATCTCTCCTTCAACAACGTTGAAGTCGGTCGTCAGCAGGCGCTGGGCGTGTTGGCTGCACTGGATATCGACGGTGGTCAGTGGACAGTCGATAACCCCGTCCGTCTTGTCAAGCTCGGCGGCAGCCCCACCGACAACAACGCCATTCTGTTCCGTCAGGGGCAGGACGAAGTGCTTCAGCCTTACGTTGATCAGGGCATCATTGTGGTCGTCGCTGATCAGTGGGTTGACAACTGGGATGCAACCAACGCTCTGCGCGCTATGGAAAACATCCTCACTGCCCAGAACAACGACATTGACGCGGTAGTTGCCTCCAACGACGGTACGGCACTCGGCGCGCTTCAGGCGCTCGCAGCTCAGGGTCTCGCAGGCGTCGTCCCGATCTCCGGTCAGGATGCGACGGCTGATGGTGTCAACAGCATCGTGCGCGGACAACTGACGGTTTCGATCCTCAAGGACATCCGTGATCTTTCGCCGCTCGCCGTCGAACTGATCGACGCGATTATCCAAGGCGAAGAAATTCCTGAACTCCAAGAATACACGATGGCAGAACTGACCAATGACCCGACGCGCGAAGGCACGGTCATGGCGTACTTCCTGCCTGTGTATCAGGTCAACGCTGAAAACGCTTACGAACTGGTCGTCGCCAGCTTCTTCCAGTCGTATGACGATGTCTACCGCGATGTGCCGGAAGATCAGCGTCCGCCCCGCCCTGAACC
>JAPKMU010000168.1 GCA_026645745.1 Anaerolineae bacterium
TTGCTGAACGGGCTGATTATGATGAACAGCGCCGGGTTGCGTGGGCATGGCTGCGTTTACCGCCGGGGCTGCGCCGCCGCTTTGCGCTGCAAGAACGCGCGTTTGATGTTTGGGCGGATTTGATCATTCTCAGCGTCGGCTCAACGCAGGCGGATACGTTCGTCTATGCCGTCAATTATCGTGCGCTCAAGGCGCGTGCCGCCTCGACATGATCCGGCGACTGCTCAAACGCCGCCCGCGTCTGCTGCCGAGTTTGCTCGCGTATCAGAAATGGGCGGCGGCTTATCCACCTCACGCGCACAATGCGCTCATGCGTGCGGAAGAATCCGCCATGCTTGCCCTGCTGCCGCCGCTTGACGGCGCATCTGTGCTCGATCTCGCATGTGGGACGGGGCGCTACAGCCTTCTATGTGAACAGCGCGGCGCAAAACGTGTGATTGGGCTGGATTCCAGTTGGGCGATGCTGGAACGCAGTTCGGGAAGATACCGTGCTGCCGCACTTATGGAGGCTTTGCCCATTGCCTCCACCGCGTTTGACATGATTGTGTGCGGATTAGCGATCGGTCATTTGCGGGCAGTTCAGGCGGCATTTGCTGAGATGGCGCGTGTGCTCAAACCCGGCGGTGTGTGTGTGATCAGTGATGTACATCCACAGTTGTTTCAAGGCGGTGCACAGCGGACGTTTGAGGTTAACGGAGTCATGTTCGCGGTTGAACACACCGTTCACCCGATTCAGCATGTGATCGAGACAGCGGCGGCGGTTGGGTTGACGCTGGACGCGCTCGCCGAACCGCCGCTTTTGCCCATTGATCTACCTGCAAATGCCGCTGCCGTCCCCGTCGCGGTGATTTACCGCTTCATCAAGTCGCATGATTAAGGGGATTGTCTGCCGCGCGAAATGAGGAGATAGACCCCTAGCACGAGCGCGATCACGGCAGGGGGGATGCACAACGAGACGAACAAACGCGGGGTATTTTCGACGCCGCTCATCCCGAAGAACAACAGGAGAAAAAGCACGACTCCGGCGGCGGACAAGATCGCGCCAAAGACGAGTGCGCGGGTAAGCCGCTGGCGGTCGGTCGGTTGTGGCGACATTGAGCATTCCTTTGGTGATTCTGGCGTAGATTCGCTTTATTTTAACGTCTTTTTTGCGACCTTTTACCTGTTTAATCTTCTTAAGGGACGAGAGAACCCGTATACTTTGAGATATGGGCTGATTGCTCATGTTTTATCTCTCTCTATGAAAGGTCATCTCTTGACATCGTTCCGTAAGCTGTCTTTGCGTGTTCTGCTTGTCCTCGTGATTGCATCGGTGGCGGTCGTTGTTAGTGCTCAGAAGGAAGAAACGGAAACTGATCCCGCGCTGCTCAATCTGCCCCTTCTGGTGGATGGCGAAGTATTTGAACTGAGCCTTGAAGGCTCAGACGGCGCGATTCTTGCCGCCTTCAACGCCAGCGAAGGCGACGAAGTGACTATCCAGATGAACTCTACGAGCAGTGTTGACCCGTATCTCGTGCTTTTAAGCTCGGATGCCTCGGTTCTTGCGACCGATGACGACAGCGGCGACAGCCTCGACTCGCTGATTGAGGACTTTGAAATCCTCCAAGACGGAACCTATTTCATCATCGCGACGACGTTCAGTACGCGGAGCTTCCCGTTCTTCGACGCGAGCGAAGGTGCAGACGCTACGTTTAATTTGATCGTCGAAGGGAACAACGAACCGGCGGAAAACAATTCGACGTATCAAGCCGTCAACATGGAAGTTGGCGAAAGCATTGACATTGAATTCACGGGTGCTGAGTCGGCGTTCTTCGTCACCGCGATGGCGGAAGAAGGACAGGAACTCACGTTCGATGCCATTCCCGAAGCAGGCATGGATCCGTTCCTGATGGTGTTTGATGCGAACGGCTTGCGCGTAGGCATTGATGATGACGGCGGCGATGAAGCGCTGGCATCGCGCGTAATCTATGAAGTCGAAAGTGATGGGCTTGTGTTTGCCTTCCTCACGACCTTTGGCTATACGTCCAATGTGGGTCTGGAAACCATGAACCCTGAAGGCGTGATTGGTTTCGTGATCAGCGACTAACTTGCTGAAAGTCAATAAAAAGAGTCCCGTCTGGGTTCAGGCGGGACTCTTTTTATTTCGGCGGCGCTATTCGCCCGCGCTCTTCTGAATTTTCGCCCATTCGTCCTTGAGCGTGACAGTGCGGTTGAACACCAGTTTTTCCGGCGTCGAGTCAGGATCGACGGTGAAGTAGCCAAGCCGCTCAAATTGATAATGCGTTCCGGCTGGCGCACCTTTCACGTTTGGCTCGATGTACGCTTTTTCGAGGACTTCCATCGAATTCGGGTTGATGTAATCGAGAAAATCCTTGTCGTCGTCGATGGTGCTCGGATCGGCTACGGTGAGCAAACGATCATACAAGCGGACTTCGACTTCCAGCGCATGAGCGGCACTGACCCAGTGCAGCGTCGCCTTGACTTTGCGCCCATCGGGAGCGTCGCCGCCGCGTGTTGCCGGGTCATATGTGCAGCGCAGTTCGATCACCTTACCGTCCGCGTCTTTAATCACTTCATCGCATTTGATGAAGTATGCGCCGCGCAGCCGTACTTCTTTTCCCGGTGAGAGCCGGTAGAACTTGGGCGGCGGAACTTCCATGAAGTCTTCCGACTCCAGATACAACACCTTTGAGAACGGCACTTTACGCATCCCGGCGGTCGGTTCTTCCGGGTTGATCAGAACTTCGAATTCCTCGACCTGATCGTCCGGGTAGTTGGTGATCACAACCTTGATCGGGCGCAGTACCGCCATCGCGCGTGGGGCGATCTTGTTCAAGTCCTGCCGCACGCAGTATTCAAGCATTTGAATTTCGACGATCCCGTTTTGCCGCGTCAAGCCTGTGAGTTCGCAGAAATCGCGGATCGATTTGGGGGTCACGCCGCGCCGCCGCAGTGCGGAGATCGTCGGCATGCGTGGATCATCCCACCCGCGTACATGTTTCTCTTTCACAAGGCGCAGCAGCTTGCGCTTGCTCGTGACGGTGTAGGTGACATTCAAGCGCGCGAATTCGATCTGCTGTGGGTGGAAGATGCCCAACTGATCGACAAACCAATCATAGAGCGGTCGGTGATCCTCAAATTCGAGCGTACAAATCGAATGCGTCACTTGTTCAATCGAATCGCTCTGACCGTGCGCCCAGTCGTACATCGGGTAAATACACCAAGCATCGCCCGTTCGCGGGTGATGGGCATGGAGGATGCGGTACAGCACCGGATCGCGCATGTTGACGTTGGGTGAACTCATATCCACTTTGGCGCGCAGCACATAATCACCCTCTTTGAACTCGCCTCTGCGCATGCGCTCAAACAAGTCGAGGCTTTCTGCAATCGGACGATCACGCCAAGGGGAGTTCTTGCCGGGTTCGGTCAGCGTGCCGCGATATTGGCGGATTTCTTCCGCCGTTAGCTGATCCACATACGCCTTGCCATCTTTGATCAGCTTGACCGCCCATTGATACAACTGCTCAAAGTAGTCTGAGGCGTAGTACAAACCTTCCCATTCATAGCCGAGCCATCGGACATCGCGCTTGATCGCATCGATGTATTCCTGCTCCTCTTTCGTCGGGTTGGTATCGTCAAAGCGCAGATTGGTGGTGCCGCCGTAGCTGTCCGCCAAGCTGAAATTGACCCAAATCGACTTGGCATGACCGATGTGCAGGTAGCCGTTCGGCTCAGGAGGGAAACGGGTGCGTACCATGCCGTTAAAGCGACCGCTTGCGTTATGTTCCTCGATGATTTCGCGGACGAAGTTGGACTTAACGCTCGCGCCAGCTTCACCCGCTGCATTTTCTGCTTCTGCTGCCATAGGACCTCAAGGGTGGATGTACCGAACAAAAACACGGCTATTTTAGCACGCCGCGCGGAGAATCGATTTTACAATCCTACAGCATCCCGAAGGAAGATCGATAATACCTGCTGGTTATGCTCATGGTCAGTGAGATTTTCCGAATGGAGGTCGTGATGCTGCGGTTTGCAGCCAGTATTGTATTGATCCTTGTTTTTGGTCTTTCGGTCACACAAGCGCAGGATGACGGGGTCACAGTCGATATTCCATATGCCGGAACCGATGATCCCCTTCAGACCTTGGACGTGTACACCCCTGACAGCACGGCTGAGTCGTCGCCCGCGATTCTCTTGATTCACGGCGGCGGCTTTGTTTCAGGTGCCAAAGAGCAAATGCGCCCGCTGGCGCGTCTGCTGGCGCGGGAGGGGTACGTCGTGGTGGTGACGGATTACCGCCTCGCGCCCGCCTCGACTTATCCCGCGCATGTCGAAGATGTGATGTGCGCGTTCGCATGGCTGCACGCCAACGCGGATACTTACGGGATCGACCGGGGCGAGGTCACGATCTGGGGCGGCTCGGCGGGCGGTACACTGTCACTGATGATCGGCACCGTCGATCATCAGTCGGATTACTTGACGGACTGCCCATACCCTGCACCGGAGATCGCACCCAACGCGGTGATCGCGTATTACCCCGGTACGGATTTTGTCAGCATGGCGCGGGCGGATTCCGAGATTTTGCTGCCATATATGGGATCAGAGCGCACCGAGAACCCGGAACTGTGGGAAGAAGCCTCCCCGATCACCCATGTTGATGGCAGCGAACCGCCGTTCCTGTTGATTCATGGCACAGAAGATGCGACCGTCCCCGTGATCCATTCAACTGCTTTTGTGGATGCGGTCAACGCGGCAGGGGGATCGGCTGAAGCATTCGTCATCGAAGGCGCAGAACACGGGTTTATGGTGCGGCTGATCGGCGAAGATGGACGCGCGGCTTATCAAGAAGCGGTGGCGTTTTTGGAGCGGATCGGCTGAGAAATGGGGCGGATAATCCCGCCCCTATTGCGGAAACACCTCATCGAGATGCCGCACGAGTTCGATTACCCCGGCAAAATCCTCAGGACTCAACACAACCCCCCAAGCAGGCATGACCGTATTGATGACGCCGTTGCGGACGATAGTGTCAAGCTGTTCGTCAGTGTAGCCGCGCACTTGATCGGTGTGAAGTGAGGGGATGGCGGGCATACCTTCGCCGTATGAGCCGTGACATGCCGAGCAGTACTGCGCGAAAATCCGCTGCCCGCGCTCGATGGGCGTGAGTTCACGCGGATGGAGGATTAAATCCGTCAAATCAGGATCAAAGGCGATGTCGAATTCGCCCGCCAGCGGTTCAAGCAGAGTCACAGGACCGTAAAACTTGACGTTGCATTCGGTTACGTGAACACGAACGCGCGCTTGTGTTTCGCTGTAGAAGAATCCGTTAACGGTGGAATCATTCAGCGACTCGATAGTGAAGTTACAACCGTTTTGCTGAATCAACGTTAGCGCGGCTTGCGGGATTTCCGGGTAGTTCGGATAGATCGACAGTACGCCGTTGACCGCGCCTGTATCATTCACATCGATCCACACCTGTGCCGGGGGATAGTCTACGACATCAGAGGTGTAGCTTGTCCACTGCCAGCGCCCGACTGCTGCCGTACTGGGATCAACGCGCGGGGGCAGAGTTGGCGTTGGTGGGATCGGCGTAGGTCGGGCAGTCGGCGTGATCCATTCAATCCGTTCGAGTGCGCCGCAGCCGGAAATACTCAGGACGATCACAATGAGCAGGAGTTGGACGATCGGTTTTTTGATCATCTGCGGTCTTTAGGCTTGGGGCATGGCATACGCCACACCCCTTGTATTACGAGACTATTGATTAGCGGTCGAGTTCGCGGATAGCGGCTTCGATGTCGGCATCCGTCGCAGTGCCGAGTTCGATCCATTCAATCTGGAAGTAGTGTTCCGCGCCCGTGCCGCCCATCTGGGTGACGCGCCCGGCGAACAGTGTCGCGGCGGAAAGATCGCCCGCTTCGACGGCGACCGAGCGGAACAGCATCACGTTACCGCCGTCATCGCCGTGATAAACCACTGTACCCGCGTCGCCGTCGAGTACCCAAGCATTTTCGTGGCTGAAACGACCGAGCGCAAAACGCTTGGTCACGCTGTCACCAACGCCGTTCGGGCGCAGTTCGACCAGCCAACCGTAATCATACGGATTCGACGGTGCGCCGAGGTAGTCGTCCATGCCCGCAACGTTGTTGAAGTCGGCGGCAATCGGTTCGTATTCTTCGGAGGTCAGACCGGTATTCCAAGGCGTGACGCTCGAACCGCAGTTCGTCCACGTCCCGTTCACGCTGCTGAAGTCAACCATCTGACCATCAAGCACGTCGTAGCGACCTTCTGCGTTCATGTCGAGGTAGACGCGACCGACGCCGCCGGGGATGCCTTCGTAGTTGATGTACAGCCAGCCCTGATTACCATCACCAATCGGCAGCCACATCAGACCATCGGGGTCATTGTTCACATACTGGAGCGAACCATCGGGGCGATAGATACCGCCGAAAACATCGCCGCTGAAGCTGTTCGGGATCGGGTCGCCGGAGCGCGCGATCACCTGAAGTTCGCCCGCCGCGACGGACGCCACGAGCTGCGCTTCGCCTTCGGGGACAGCGATTTCTTCGAATTCATCGGTGTTCGCGTTGAAGCCAACAACCGCGAGAACCGTACCCGCATTGTACGGGAAAATATTGGTCGCGCTGGGGTGCTGGTTGCTGAAGAACAGCGTGCCGTTCGGGGCGATGTACGGACCCGTCCATTCCGCGCCGCGCGGGGTATAGCCGAAACGGGTGAGCGAACCATCTGCCGGGTCGTACACCCAAATCATGTTATTGCGGTGGTTGCTAGTGTCTTCGGCGATCCACAGGCGACCCTGCGCGTCGAGCGCGAGACCATCGGGGTTGGAGATATTGTTCACATCGCAGCGGTTGGGCGCGCCATCGGGGTTGAAAGGACCACCGACCACGAGCGGACGCAGTTCCGTCATCATGTAGTCAGCCGACAGATCAGCCGTGTAGACGATACCGCAGCGGTTTTCGTCAACCGAGATTTCGCCCGTACCATCGGTCATCGCGCCGGTGATGTCGCTCATCGCCATGTACAGCTTCATGTTGGCTTCGTCAACGACGACCCATTCCATCTTGTTGAATTCAGCGGTCGCACCGAGCGACGCGCCGTAGGCACGGCTTTCAAGGAAGGCGGCAAACGGATGATCCAGCGGAATCATGTTACCGGCGGCATCCTGCGCCGTAACCGGCAGGACAACGGACAGAACGATCACGGTCGTGATCAACAGAAGGACAGACAGAATACGACGATTCATTAGTGAATTTCCTCCAAAACGAGTCAGGAAGATGACTGCGCATCAGCAGTACACCTAACCCACAATCTAGCCTGTTGGTTTTAACGAGTTAAAAAGACAGGGTTAACCGAGGTTAATATCAAATGAAGCATGGATTATTGTCATGCCGGAAGGATGATCATCGTCGCCCGTGACGGTTTGTGTCCTCGAAAACACCTGTGTAAATGATCCCAAACATGCCATGAAACTTGTTATTGTTCCGCCGCTGCGCCATACTGCCGAATAAACAACCTTGTGCAGTTCAGGGATCAAAATGAACGACAGTTACGGCGAAAAACTGACTTATCTTGCCGAGCAGTTAGAGGACTTGAAGGCAAATCATCTCTATAACCGGATTCGCACACTCGAAAGTGCGATGGATGGTCATGTGGTGATCAACGGCAGAACCATGTTGAACTTCTGCGCCAACAACTATCTTGGTCTTGCCAATCATCCCCGCTTGAAAGAAGCGGCAAAGCGCGCCATCGATCAATATGGGATCGGACCCGGCGCGGTACGCACGATTGCCGGAACGATGACTTTGCACGATCAGCTTGAGCAGCGGTTGGCGCAGTTTAAGCGAGCGGAAGCCGTCGTCACGATGCAGAGCGGTTTCACCGCGAATCTTGCCGTTATTCCGGCATTGGTGGGGCAAGAAGACGTGATCTTTTCGGATCGGCTGAATCACGCCAGCATCATCGATGGATGCCGCTTGAGCCGCGCGACGATTGTCGCCTATGAACACAACGATGTTGCAGATTTGCGCGCCAAGATTGCCGAAACGACGCAGTACCGCCGCCGCTTGATCGTCAGTGACGGCGTATTCAGCATGGACGGGGATATTGCGCCGCTGCCGGAACTCTGCGAAGTGGCAGAAGAACATGATATTTTGCTGATGGTGGATGATGCGCACGGCGAAGGCGTGCTTGGCAAAGGGGGGCGCGGCATTGTCGATCACTTTGGGCTGCACGGCAGAGTCGATATCGAAGTTGGCACAATGAGCAAAGCGTTTGGTGTAGTCGGTGGGATCATTGCGGGTAAGCAGATCATCATTGATTGGGTTCGGCAGCGCGGCAGACCGTTCTTGTTTAGCAGCGCAATGACCGTCCCGGATGCTGCGGCATGTCTTGAAGCGGTTGACCTGCTCGAAACAAGTGATGAGCTGGTTGCTCGTCTGTGGAAAAATGCCGACTTCCTGAAACAAGAGCTTCGTCGGATGGGTTTTGATACCGGAAACAGCGCAACACCGATCATTCCGTTGATGCTGGGCGATGCGGAATTGGCTCAAGAATTTGCGCGTCAGTTGTTCGAAAACGGCGTGTTTGCGATGGCGATTGGCTTTCCTACCGTTGCCAAAGGTAAGGCGCGCATTCGTGTGATGAACACGGCTGCGCATACGCCGCAAGATCTTGAAGAAGGGCTGGAGGTTTTCGCCCGCGTGGGTCGCAGTCTAGGAGTGATCGTCTAATCATGATTTCAAAACGGTCAAACTTGCGCGAACGGATCACCTTAATCACGGGCGCGAATGGTGAAGTCGGACATGGGCTGATTCAGCATCTTTCTGCTACACGGGGCGCATCCAATGTGGTTGTTCTTGATCTGCGCGGCTTAGACGAATCAATGCGCGGATTGGTCAATCGCGTCATCGTGGGTGACATCCTCGATAACGAACTGATCAATCTGCTTCTGAACGAGTACGAGATCGACACGATTGTGCATCTTGCGGCACTGCTTTCGACTCATTCCGAGTTCAATCCGGAGACAGCGCATCGCGTCAACGTGCAGGGTACGGTTAACCTGCTCAAACTGGCAATCGAGCAAGGGAAGACGCGCGCCGCTCCGGTAAAGTTTATCTTCCCCAGTTCAATCGCCGTGTATGGGTTGCCTGACTTGGCGGAAAAAGCGGCAGCGGGCGCAGTCCGCGAGGAAGACTACCTCTACCCGACGACGATGTACGGCTGCAATAAGCTGTACTGTGAACACTTGGGACGCTACTACGCCCATCATTACCAACAGCTTTCGGCTACGCCTTCGGTGCGGTTGGATTTCCGGTGTGTGCGTTTCCCCGGCTTGATCAGCGCGTACACGATGCCGACAGGCGGCACCAGCGACTTTGCGCCGGAAATGATTCATGCGGCGGTAGAAGGGCGACCGTATACCTGTTTTGTCGGTGAAGACGCGCAGATTCCGTTTATGGTCATGCCTGATGCGATCAAGTCACTGCTGATGATTGCCGAAGCACCCGCTTCTGCGCTGCGGCACAGCGTCTATAACGTTTCCGGTTTTTCGCTCTCCGCGCGGCAGGTGGCGGATCGTGTTCGGCGTGATTTCCCAGACGCTCACATCGCCTTTGAGCCAGACAAATCACGCGCATCGATTGTGAGCAGTTGGCCCGTCGATGTGGATGACAGCGCCGCGCGTCAGGATTGGGGATGGTCGCCAGAATACGATGTGGATCGCGCATTCGATGAATACCTGATCCCCGTGATCAAGGATTATTACGCGAACCGACCGAAAGCGAATTGAGCACAAACAGAAGCCCTTCCGCGCGTGCGGAGGGGCTTCGCTTACGAGTCGCTGTTTTCGGACTCGACCTTCTGTGCAATCTCCAGCAGTTTGGTTGTTGTATTCCAGTTGCGAATCGTCATGGACTGGTATGCTGGAGTCCCGATGATTTTATTCAGGCGGCTCTTGGTTCGCTGGGCGCTGAGCCGCTGCGAGTAGATCACGCCTTCACCTGCCCAAACGACATCAACTCCTTCGCGTGGGGAGAAAGTCGGCATCACCTCTGCCGCTTCAATTCCTATCAAAAAGATCGCATCACTGTGATATTTCTCCGGTTGTTCTCCAAAACCTTCGGGTTTGTGATCGATGATCTTTTGAAGTTGTGCGCGCGTCAGCACGAGTACGCTGATGATCGCGCTGTCCAACTTGAATTTCGAGGGCAAGCCTTTTTCAATGACTTGGCGAATGGTCGGTGCATCTTGTTCGGACTGTAGGACTACGTTTCCGCTTTGAATATATGTGGTGACGCTCGTAAAACCTTGGTCTTCCAGAAACCGTTTGAGTTCCAGCATCGAGATTTTGTTTTTGCCGCCGACATTAATGCCGCGCAGCAGGATCACATAGGTTGTCATATCATCCAAAATTCATACACGTGTCAGCCGATCTTTAGACGCTATTAAGCATATGTCGTCATGATCAAGGGTCGTGAATGACATTGTAAGCAGCATGAGGAAATTGTATGAAGATAGCCGTCATTGGCGCGACCGGCTCAACCGGTCAGGCGTTTGTTCAACAGGCAGCAGCACACGGGCATCATCTCACCGTGCTGGCGCGTAACCCGCAGAAACTTGCTTTTCAGCATCAGTTTTTAACCGTTGTCACAGGTGATCCGCTTGTGTACGAGGATGTGAAGCGCGTGGTACAGGGACAAGAGGCAGTGTTATCGCGCTTGGTGGGGGGATGGCAGAAACAGTTCCT
>JAPKMU010000169.1 GCA_026645745.1 Anaerolineae bacterium
TCTTCCATCTGACGGCGTCTTTGAATATCACGCAAAACGCCGCCAAACTTAAAACCTTGAGAGGTTTTGATGGAGAACATCACTTCTTGGATGATCGTTTGCGTACCGTCTGGGCGAATGAGCGTTGTGTCATGCGGTTCATTGAGCCAAGGGGCATCTCCGGAGGTTAGGGCGTCCATAATCCGCATTTTGAGCTGCAGGTAGGTTTGCGGTGTTTGGTTCTCCGGCGGGAGCAGGGTAAACTGCACGTCCCATATGAAGCATCCGACGGCTTTTTGAGAAGCGATGCCGCTCAACCGCTCCATTCCCGGATTCCATTCGATGATCACGCCGGTTTCATCAATCATGAGAATACCGTCCGCCGACTGAGCGAGAAATGCGCGGAACTTTTCTTTATTGTCGCGCAGTTCCTCCTGCATCCGTTTACGCTCGGAAATATCGCGCACAAGGCTTTGAACATGCGTGATCTTTCCATTTGTGTCTCTCGCCGCTTCGACATTGACTTCTGCATACAACGGCGTGCCATCTTTGCGCCGGAACGTCCGCTCATACGGCGGCACAATTTCACCAGCAACTATCCTTTCGTACACCTTGTCGCTGTCTTCAAGCTGATCGGGCATCACCATGTCGCGGGCAGTCCGGTTCAGGATTTCTTCAGGGGCATAGCCAAACATGGTGGCGGCGCGGCGGTTGACTGCAAGATACTTACCTTTCAGGTCAAGAATGAACACCGCGTCATTGGATTGTTCGAATAATGCGCGGTAGCGTTGTTCTGCCTCTCGCTTTTTGGTCACGTCCAAGATGATCGAGAACAACCAGCGTCCTTCGGGCATGTCAATCGGATTGGAATACACGTTCACGTCACGGATTTCGCCGGATGAAAGCCGATGCCGGAACTCGAAAAAATTCCGTTCTTCCGACGTAGCCCGTTTCATCTCGGCGGTAACCTCCGCCTCAGAAAGCATATTGATATCCTGAATCCGCATCGACTTAAGCTGTTCGAGCGAATAACCGTAAAATGTGACTGCCGCGCTGTTCGCATCTTTGATGCTCCCCGTCTGCGGATCGATCAGCAGTTTGACAGCGCTGTGGTTGTGAAACATCTGCCGGTAGTGCGCTTCGCTGCGCGCAAGGCTGGACTCGGATTCGTGACGCGCAGTCACATCATTGAGAAGTCCCACGTAGTAGATGAGTCCGGTTTGGGGATGAAAGAGGGGAATAAAGAGGAGTTCACCGAAGAACGCTTGCCCATTTTGACGTGTGCGCTGAAGCATAACCGAACACGGCTTCTGCTGCTTAAATGCCGTCAGTTCAGAAGGGATTGTCATGTCACCAAACAATACTTCTGGTGGTTTACCCTTGATGTCTTCCCAATTAAAGCCTGTGCTGTCTAGAAATTTGGTGTTTGAGAAAACAATCGGCATTCGGTCGCCTTGACGTGCGTCAAGGACAATGAATCCGAGGGTGCTGTTCTGTGAGATTTGATGCAATACCAATTCTTGAAAATCAAGCGAAGGCGGCACTGCCGGGTAGACGAGGTGGCTAAGTCTTCGACGGATGGAATCAAACCAGTGATATAAGCGCTTTGATGCCAAAGACATGGGATTTTTCATAATGCGCCAATGATCTGAGCGCTTTCATTTACGACGCAAAGTCCCGAGCGCTCCGAACCGCAGTGTGCTTTTTATGTATTGTAATACAGACCTTGTTTCAGGGGTGCATAAGTTCTGTAAACTGTATAGACGAAATGTGACAAGGATGGTCATGTAAAAACCCGATGCTAAAGTCTGCTGCATCGGGTTTTTACTTGAAACCTTGAGCGGGGCGCACTAACGCAAGAAAGCCTCGTGAAGTCCACCGTCTACGCTGAACACCTGCCCCGTCGTTTTGCTGAAAGCATTCGTGCTCAACAAATACGCGACTTCGGCTTGATCATCCGGCGTGATCGGCAGTTTGGTCAGTGTGCGCTGCGCGTAGAAGTTTGCCAGCTTGCCCCGCAGCGAGTCCGTATCTTCGTCCTCACTGAACGCGATTTCGTACTTAACAAGGGAACTGATCACCCGGTCACGCGGGAACATGCTGCTGCCATCGACGACGGTCGCGGGCGCTAACGCATTCACGCGCACCAGCGGCGCAAGCTCAATCGCCAACTCACGCACGAGATGATTCGCGGCGGCTTTGCTGGTGTCATATGCCAGCGACCCTTTCTTTGAGACAGCCGCGTTTACGCTCGTGGTCAAAACCAGCGTGCCGCGCAGCTTTTGCGCCTGCCAGATCGCCCGCGCTTCGTCTGCAATGAGGTAGCCGCCTAATACGTTCACGTCGAATGTCAGCCGCCACTGGTCGTCGGTCACGTGACCGGATTTATCCGGCGGCACGAACACACCCGCCGTCACGATGATGTTATCAATACCGCCATACGCAAGCAGCACTTGATCGAGCATGGCGCGGACGCTGTCGCGGTTGGTGATATTCACGCTCAAGCCGACCGCCGGACCACAGCCGGAGATACCCGATCCGGCAACACCGATCCCCATTCCGTAGATTTTCGTGAGTTCGTTTGCCGTCGCTTGAGCCGCCTCAAGATTCAGATCAGCCGAGACGACATGCGCGCCTTCTTTGGCGACCCTGTGCGCGACTGCCTTCCCGATTCCGCTGCCCGCGCCGACAACGATCACGACATTGCGTTCAAGTGACTTTTCCGGCGGCATGCGGCGGAGCTTCGCTTCTTCCAGCAGCCAGTATTCAATATCGAAGGCTTCTTGACGTGGGAGCGCGACATATTCCCCGACGGCTTCCGCCCCGCGCATCACCGCGACGGCGTTGTTGTAGAACTCCGCAGTCACGCGCGATTCGCTCTTGTTCTTCCCGAACGCGATCATGCCCACACCGGGGATTAAAACGACGGTCGGGTTTGGGTCACGCAGCGCGGGCGAATTCGCATGCTTGCACGCTTCGTAGTACGCGGCGTAATCTTGGCGATACTGCACCAGCCCCGCTTCGAGCTTCTTCAACAGTGACGCCGTATCTTCGATCTGCGGATTCCAATCCACATACAGCGGCTTGATCTTGGTACGCAAGAAATGATCCGGGCAGGATGTCCCCAATTCAGCGAGACGGGGCGCATCATGACTGTTTACAAACTGGAGGATCGCCGCGTCAGCTTGAACCGTGCCAATGAAGCGGTTCTGCTGCGACACCATGCCGCGCAGCGTTGGCAGCACATCCACAAGTACAGAGTCGCGCTGTTCATCACTCAGCGGCTGAAAACGCGCACCGCCAAATGCCGCGTCGCCTTTATCGCGTGCTTCAAGATAACGCGCCGCTTTTTCGATCAGCGTGAGCGAGAGTTCATAACATTCTTTGTCATCGTCCGCCCAGTTGATCAGCCCATGCGCGCCGAGGATGATCCCGACGATGCCGGGATGCGCGGCGATGGTTTCCTGCAAGATCAAGCCAAGATCAAAGCCGGGACGCTGCCAATCTACCCATACGACCTCATCGCCATAAATCTCGCGCGTGAGTTCACGCCCATCACTACATGCCGCAATCGCGATCACTGCGTTCGGGTGCGTGTGATCCACATGCTTGAATGGAATAAACGCATGCAGCGGGGTATCAATCGATGAGGCGCGCGGGTTCAGGTTGTAGACGCTGTGCGGGTACATGTCCACCATTTGATCTTCAATGGCGGTCTTTGCGCCTTTTTCGGCGGCGGCGTTATAAACCCCTTGCAGCGCGCGCAGTTTATCCATGTACAGCGATGCGAAATTCGCGCGCTTGGATGTACGCAGATCGCCGCCTGAGCCTTTCACCCATAGGACTTCGACCTGCTCACCCGTCAGCGGATCGGGCATCATGATCTTGCTGGAGGTGTTGCCGCCGCCCGTGTTGGTGATGCGCTGATCATCGCCCAAGATATTCGAGCGGTACACAAGACGCTCAACCGGATCAAGTGCGGCGGCGCGTGCATCATCCCATCGGTAGCTGACGTGGCGATATGCTTCCGGTTTGTAAAACTGCATTGGTATCTCCTTGATTAGCCCATGAGGTGCGCGAATGCGCGTTTCAGATCATCAATTTCAGCCGCGCCAATCGCCGCCAACTTGCCTATCGATGCCGTTTCGATCAACGAACGTGCGGTAAATTCCGCCACTTCTAAGCGGTCAAACGCTTGCAGTACGCTACCACCTGTGGTCAGTACGCAGTCGTTTTGAAGCAGAATCACCGGCGCGCGCGTCGATATCAAATCTGCGATGGCTTCCGGCGCGCTGTACTGACTTCCATACGGCACTTTCGGCACATCCATCAGCATGATGTAGCTTTCGGGAATGGTCTTGGTATCAATCGACTGCACAGCAATCGCATACGCGGTGATATACGGCGCTTGCGCGGTCAACACGCAGTTGATGTGAGGATGGCGGCGGTAGATCGCTTCGTGCAGCTTAACCGAACGACTCGGTATCTTGCCTGCTTCGCGCTTACCGTCGCAGATCATCACTAAACCGTCGTTCGTGAGGCTGGGACGATCATAATCCGTCGGTGTGATCAAGAAAGAGTGTTCATCCACCCGTGCCGATGCAACGCCTTGTGTGCTGATCATCAGTTGGCGCTGGCAGGCGCGGCGAACAATATCAACCAGCGCATCGCGCAGTTCGCGTTCGCGGCTGGTGTGACCTGTCGCGGTGAACTCAGGAAGAATATGATCCCGGTGATCGAACAGTGTCAGTTGATCATCCGAAAGCGTCGTCGTTTCGCCTAACCCTTGCGCGTACATCTGAGTCCGCGCGCAAAAGTCGAGTGTTTCTAAGCGCTGAAAGGCTTCGAGCAGGGATGCGCCCGCCGTCGCTACGCCGTGATTTTCCAGCAGCACGACATCAAAACCGCTTTCAAACGCATTGGCGATGCTTTCGCCAAGCGCTTCACTGCCGGGGAGTGCATACGGCGCATAACCGACACGCCCGCAAAGCCGCTGCGCTTGCGGAATCACGCTGGTATCGGGGATTTTGCGCACGATACTGAACGACACCAACGCGGGAGCGTGCGCATGAACAATCGCGCGGACATCCGGGCGTTTTGCGTAAATCGCACGATGGAACGGAAGTTCCGACGAGGGCAGATGCAGCCCGCTCACCAGCCCATCTGGAGCAATGTACATAATATCGGCGGGCGTGAGTTTGCCCTTATCTACGGCGCTCGGCGTGATCCAGATGCCGCCATCATCATCGCGGATCGACAAATTGCCGCCGGAAAGCGTGGTCATGCCGCCGTAATAGATGCGGCTCATGATTTGAACGAGTTGTTGGCGTGGGGAAAGCAGGTCAAACATTAGGGGTGCGTCGTCCTCTCAACTGCCGAATCCCAGAAATCACCGGGAGTCGGCTGATACAAGCGTGTCACGTTCATGTCGGCGATGATCTGCCGCGCTTCTGCAATGCTGCCGAGTTCACCGCACGCGATCAACTGCACGGCGGCATTTCCGAAAACAGTCGCCTCGATAGGACCCGCTGCGACCGGAATTCCAGCAGCGTCAGCCGTGAGCTGGTTAAGCAGTTCGTTTTGCGTGCCGCCGCCGACAATATGCACGATCTCGACCGGTTGGGCGGAAATTTGCCGCAGATGATCGAGCGTGAGGCGATATTTTAACGCGAGGCTTTCCAAAACGGCGCGCACGATTTCCCCGTGTGTTATCGGCGGATTAAATCCATGCTTACGGCACCAGTCTTGAACATGCGCCGCATGATTCCCCGGCGGCAGAAAACGCGGATCGTCCACGTCAATGATCGTGTGCTGATCGCCCGCCGCTCGCGCTAAATCGACCAGTTCAGCATAGGTGTAAGGCTTGCCTTCTCGTTCCCACTGCGCGCGGCACTGCTGAAGCACCCATAAGCCCGCAACATTTTTGAGCAGGCGGTAGGTGTTTTCGATTCCACCTTCGTTGGTGACGTTCGCTTCATATGCCGCGTCGTTGAGGATCGCGTGCGGCACTTCCAGCCCAACCAAACTCCATGTTCCGCTGCTGATGTAGGCGTAATTCGGGTTGATCGTCGGCACGGCGGCGACCGCGCTGCCTGTATCATGCGTGGCGGGGGCGATCACAGGAATCCCGTCATATGCGCCGATCTTCGTCCCCGGCGGCACGATTTCCGGCAGTATCCGCGACGGAATGCCGAGTTTATCAAGCATATCCGCCGCCCATGAGTTTGTGCGCGGATTAAACATCTGCGTGGTGGTCGCGTTGGTGAACTCGCAGACTTTCGCACCCGTCATCCAGTAGTTGATGAGATCAGGGATGGTCAGGAATGTGCGCGCCGCTTCCAACAGCGGCGAATGCGACTCCGCGAGGCTCATCATCTGATACAGCGTGTTGATCGGCATCATCTGGATGCCGGTTTGCTCAAATACTTCACGGCGCGGCACGCGAGCATACACCACATCCATCATGCCATCGGTGCGGCGGTCGCGGTACATGACCGGGTTAGCGATCAACGTGCCTTGCGCGTCGAGCAGTCCAAAATCAATCGCCCATGTATCCACGCCGATGCTGATCGGGTGATGCGCCTTCCCTTTTTCGATCCCCTGCTGAATATTCCGCCACAGGTGCAAAATATCCCAGTAGAGCGTGCCGCGCACGTTCGTAACCGGGTTGGCAAAGCGGTGGAGTTCTTCCAATTCAAAGTGCGCGCCGTCAAAATGTACGGCGATCACGCGCCCACTTTCCGCGCCGAGGTCAACCGCGAGAACTGTCTTACGCACCATGCTCACCCCCGCCGCGAGAGCACTGCTTTTTCGTAGGCGCTGATCTCGTCCATGAACGCGAACCCGACCGGGACACCCTGCTCCTGACAGTGATAATCCCACACTGCCCCGAACGGCATTCCCTTGAGTTCCTCAAGCATCGCCAGACGCGCGGTGTGATTGCCATCCTGCTCAAACTGGCACAACAAATCGCGCGGTTCGACGAGCGCCATGAGTAAGGCGCGCAGCGCGTTGCGCGTACCAATTGCCCACGCTGCCACGCGGTTGATGCTGGCGTCAAAATAATCAAGCCCGATATGCACGCGGTTGATAAATCCGCCGCGCACAACTTCCTGCATGATCGCCTGCAATTCATCCGTCAGCGTGACCACATGATCGCTGTCCCAACGCACTCCCCGGCTGACATGCAGCAGAAGTTCCGGCACAACCATCAGCACCGACGAGATTTTGTCCGCGATGCCTTCTGTCGGATGAAAATGACCCGCGTCAAGGCACAACAGCACATCGTTCCGGCTCGCTGTGTAGCCAAGATAAAACTCGTGCGAACCGACAACGTAGCTTTCAGAACCGATGCCGAACAGCTTACTTTCGACTGCATCCCGGTGAAACTGCGGGCTAATCGGGTCGGCAAGTATCGCGTCGAGTGAAGCCTTGAGGCGCTCGCGCGGGGATTTTCGATCAAAGGGTGTGTCTTTGTAGCCGTCGGGAATCCAGATGTTGGTGACGCACGGTGTACCGAGTTCACGCCCGAAATATGCGCCAATCTGGCGGCTGGCGATGCAGTGTTCGATCCAGAACCGGCGCACGCCCGCATCTTGATGCGCCAGCGTAAAGCCGTCATCCGATAATGGATGAGAGAAGCACGTCGGGTTGAAGTCCAACCCGTGATGATTCGTTTTTGCCCAATCCACCCATCCCGCGAAGTGCTCCGGTAGAATGGCGTTGCGTTCGACCTTCGTATTACTTTCCAGATAGATCGCGTGCAGGTTCAGGGGATGTGTGCCGGGGATCACACTGTAGGCTTTGTCGAGGTCTTGGCGCAGTTCCGCAACGGTGCGCGCCTTGCCGGGGTAATTCCCGGTCGCCATGATCCCGCCGCTCAAGCCGCGACCGGGGTCTTCAAAACCACCGACATCATCACCCTGCCAGCAGTGCAAGCTGATAGCAAGGGTTTGCAGCGTGCGGAGCGCCGCATCAGTATCAACGCCAAGCGCCGCGTACCGCTCTTTGGCGATCTGGTAGGCGGCTGTCACCTGCTGATCGCGTAGGGATTTACTCATTGAAGCCTCAATCTAGGTGGAACACCTCTTCTAGTTCAATAAACATCTGATCAGGGTGCGCCCCCTCGGCTATTTCAAAATACGGACTCATCATGTCCTGCCAGCGCTGGTTGACCTCGGTTGTGCTCATGGCAGCTTGCGCCGCCGCCAGCGACTCCGGTGTTTCAAAATAACCGAATAACATCCCGTCATCACGCATAAATAAAGTGTAGTTGTGCCATCCGGCGGCGGTCAGCGCGTCAAGCATTTCCTGCCAGACGTTCCGATGATGCACTTTATATTCTTCGACCAGCGCCGCTTTAACTTTAAGCATGAATCCAACACGTTTCATGATGTCCTACCCGTATGTTTTCATCCTGCATTGTTCCCTCACATGCCGCAATTGAGGGATTCAGGTAGGGGTTTGGCACCCCTACCGACTATCAGGAGATACTTCAGAAAACTTGCCCGCGCCGAATCGGTAGCGCGGACAAGGACTACCAAAGATTTAGCTGCCTTCAGCGGGGATCGCCCACTCTTCGAGATTTTCCGCCGAATACACGCTGAACGGTCCCATCAGGACGCGCAGACCGCCTTCACGGGTCGGGTCTTCTTCAATCGTGTAGGTGCCCATACGACCGGCTTCAAACGTCACGCCGAGTTCTGCCGTGATCGCGCCCGTCTGGAGCATGTACGTCACGTAGTAAGTCAAATAGCCGAGATCGCTGAAGCTCCACAGAGCGAATTCCTGCGAACAGCCGTTTTCGACAAATTCCTGCATTTCCATCGGCAGACCAAGACCGCTCACCGCGACCTGACCGCACAGACCTTCGTCCTGCATCGCCTTCGCAGCGGCGGCGATACCCACCGTCGTCGGTGCCATGATCAGTTCAAGTTCAGGGAAGCTGTCGATCAAGCCGAGCGCTTCATTGTAGCTGTCATCCGGGTCATCGTTGCCGTAAACAATCGTGACCAGTTCGAGATTCGCGTATGCCGCATCCGACTCAAGGACTTCCTGCATCGAAGCGATCCATGCGTTCTGGTTCGAGGCATCGGGCGTCGCGGAAAGAATCGCAAACTGCCCGCCTTCTTCACCGAGAATACGGAGCGCCATATCAGCCATCACCGTACCGGTTTCGCTGAAATCGACCTGAGCGATAAACAGTGCTTCGCCCGACGGATCCACTGGGGAGTCCCACGTCACAACGGTGATTCCTTCTTCCATCGCGCGCGTGGTCGAAGGCAGAAGCTGTTCGTAGTCATTGGCGGAAATCATGATGCCGCCGACACCCTGCGTGATCGCGGATTCGATGATGTCGATCTGACCGGGGGCGCTCGCTTCGCTGGGTCCGTTGAAAATCAATTCGCCGGGGTTTTCAAGTTCGGCGTGCGCTTCCATCGCGCCTTCGTGCGCCTGATCGAACACCGCATTGCCGAGCGCTTTCGGCAGCAGCAGCATATCAACTTCCTGACCGGGGGTAGCGGTGATAACTTCCTGCATGAGCGCGGGCTGTACCGCGATCACAAGGACGACAACCATCAAAAAGACAAAACGAAGGTGTTTCATCAGGTGTATTCCTCTCATTAGTTTCAGACGTTTCAGACCTGCACGAACACGATATTTTCCGGCTTATGTCATCTGTTCTATGCGCTGTCTCCTTTCGGTACATGACCACGATCAACAAACGAGCGCCAGAATTTCGACCCCTGAAGGCTCTGCGCCCAATTGGGAATGAGTACGGAAAGAATCAGCAGCGCGCCGACGATGCTCGTTTGCACGTTGCTGCTCACATTTGCGAGTGACATGCCGTTGCGGATATTGAGCACGACGAGCAGCGAAAGACCGACGCCGAGCATCGTCCCCTTGCCGCCAAAAATGCTCACACCGCCGAGCAAAACAATCGTGATGATGTCGAGTTCAAAACCTTCTGCCGCATTCGCACGAATATTGCCGAGCCGAGCCGCGTACCATAACCCGGCGAACGCCGCCATAATGCCCGTGAACACGAAGATCAGCATCTTCACGCGCTTCACGTTGATTCCGGCATACTCCGCACCCGGTCGGTTGTTGCCGATCACGTACACGTAACGCCCGAACGCGGTGCGACTCAAAATGACGTAGCAGATCACGAACAGGATGGCGAACAAAATCACGGTGAACGGGAATGTGCTAATCCATTCGTTTTGCGCCAATCCGGTGAACCATTCGGGATAGCCGCCAACCGAACGGTCTTCGAGCAGGATGCGCGCCACGCCGCGATACGTGATCAACCCGGCAAGGGTGACGACAATCGAAGGCATGTTCAGATACGTGATAAAAAAGCCGTTCAGCGCACCGCACACCGCACCGACGACAAGCGCCAGCGCAAAACCAGCAGGGATCGACCAGCCCGCTTCAAACGTGACCGCGAGTACCGTCGCGGATAAGCCCATCACCGATGCGACCGAAAGATCGATTTCGCCATTGATGATGACGAAGGTCATCAGCAGTACGACCATCGCTTTTTCGATGCTGAGGCGGAAGATATTCGAAATGTTGTTTTCGTCGAAGAAGAACGGCGAAAGCTGCGTATTGATCACCAACACGATGATCAGCACGATAAAGAGCAGGGTTTCCCAACGGCGAAGCCATGTCCAGCGTGTGAGTAACTGCATCATCAGGTTACGCCTCCACCTGCCCCGCAGACGAAGCGGAGAGTGCGCCGCGCTTA
>JAPKMU010000016.1 GCA_026645745.1 Anaerolineae bacterium
CGTCAGCAGCGCGCAGACGACCAAAAACACGATCAAGCCCGCGAAAATAATCGCGCCGCGTGCGATGGGGCTTTGATTGTTCATAGGGGCGCTCCTCTACTGAGAGGTTTATTCCAATTCTCTATCAACGATCAACCTCCTGTGTGTTCGTAGTGCTTTTAGGGGCAGCCGGCGGCTGGATCTGAGCGATTGACCGCAGCGCAAGGCGCACCATCACGAATAAACTCAGTGGAACGCTCATCAACAACAGCCCGATGGTGAACGGACCCCGCTGCCCAAACTGTGCATCCAGCCACAACCCCAGCAGGAGCGCAGCAAAGATAATCACCAGTGTGAAGCACCCACCTTGAGCGGCTAGTGCAGCATAGGTGAAATTCTTGATGCGCGCAGACGCATCATTTGGACGTGTAGGTTCATTCTCGACTTCAGGCATGCTGTTTCTGTGCATTCTATCACAAGCGTTTGCGAAATCCAAACAAAGATGCGCATCTTAAAAAAGCATTTATGTGCCAAAAACGGGCGAGGTTGCCCCCGCCCGTTTATATCCTACACATTCAACAGCGCACGCGCACCTTGCAGCGCCCAATCGAAGATCGGTTGTACGCCAATCGTGCCGAGCAGCACCACGATCACGCTGACCACACCCATCACATACAGGTAAGCGCGGCTGATCGGGATCGGCTTGTCCTCGTCTTTCCCCTTATCCACATACATGACCTTGATGATCACGAGATAGTAGAACAAGGCGACGATGCTGTTCAACACGCCGACGATTGCCAACCACACGAGGTTCGCCTGAACCGCCGCGTTGAACAGGAAGAACTTGCCGAAGAAACCCGCAGCAGGAGGCACGCCCGCCAGCGAAAGCAGCGCAATCGTCAGGACGAGCGCCATCCAAGGACTGCGGCGGCTCAACCCAGCAAGATCGCTGATCTGCTCTGTCCCGGTCGCTTCACTGAACACGATAATCACCGCAAACGCGAGCAGGTTGGTGAAGGTGTACATGAACATGTAATACGTGATCGCCGCAACCGCTTCCGCCCCGGTCGATGTCGCCGTCGCCTGAACCGCCGCCAAACCGATCAGCGTATAACCTGCTTGTGCGATGGACGAATACGCCAGCAGGCGTTTCACGTTGCGCTGCGCGAGCGCGACCACGTTGCCGAAGGTCATCGACACGACCGCGAGCGCCGCGACGAGCGTCGCCCAGAAATTCTGGATTTCCTGCCCGTTGATCACGACCGACGCCGGGAATACCGCCAGCAAGAAGCGCATCAACAAGGCGAAACTGCCCGCTTTGCTGGCAACGCTCAAGAATGCGGTGACGGGAGTCGGAGCGCCTTCGTAAACGTCCGGCGTCCAGAAATGGAACGGTACGGCGCTGATCTTGAAGCCGAAGCCAACGAGGATCAACACGAGTGCCGCCAAAACCGGGAAGGCGTTCGCGCTGAATGCGCCGCTGCTCAGGTATTCGGCAATCGCGTACAGGTTGGTTTGACCGCTGAAACCGTAGAGCAAGCTCAAGCCGTACAGCAGGATCGCGGAGGCGAACGAGCCGAACAGGAAGTATTTCATCCCGCTTTCGGACGAGCGGTTATCATTGCGCTTGAAGCCCGCCAGCACATACAGCGGGATCGTCGTGGTTTCGAGGGCGACGAACAGCATAATCAAGTCCGCTGCGCCGCTGATCAAGCACGCGCCGAGCGTCGAAACGACCATGATCAGATAGAACTCGCCTTTGTTCCCCACGCCTTCTGAATCGACCGCAATCAGCGCGGTGATCCCTCCGGCGAACAGGATCATGACTTTGAAGACGAGCGCCAGCACATCGTAGCGGATCATGCCGCCCCAGTATAAGCCTGTCGTCTCCGGCGTTGGCGACCAGACCGCAACCGACACCAGCGCCGTCATGATCAACGACGCGGCAGTGACCAGCGCCAGACCCTTACGACGGCTTTCCGGCAGTCCGGCATACACAAACGGAACGCCGGAGTCCAGCGCCAACAGCACAATGGCGGTGATCACCAGCCCGATTTCGGGAGCGATCGCCGGGAGGCTTTGCAAAAAGTTGAATTCATTCATCGCGGCTGCTCCACCCTACGTCGAAACGCCCAGCAGCGCCAGCACCGGGCGCAGCCCTGTCACCAGCATCGGTTCCATCAACTGCGGATACAACCCCAAAATTAGCAGGGGCGCGCCGAGGAAGACCAAGATAAACCGTTCGCGGATCGTAATATCATCCACATCCGGGTATTTCTCGCGGTTGAACGCGCCGAAGAACACCTGCCCCGTCACGCGCAGCACATACGCCGCCGTGATCACGATACCGAGCGCGGCGATGATCACCAAGATCGAGTAGTAGTTGGTGAGCGCAAAGTCACCGATCTGAAGACTGACATTCGGTGAAGCGTTCCACATCCCGACGAAGATCGGGAATTCCGCGACGAACCCACTGAAACCGGGCATGCCCATACTCGTCAAACCGCCGACGACGAACGCGACAGCAACCCAAGGCATCACGCGGACAAACCCGCCGAGGCTCGGAATATCGCGCGTGTGCGCACGGTCGTACACCATACCGACGACACCGAAGAACAGCGCCGTCATCGCGCCGTGACTGAACATCTGCAAGCCCGCGCCGGTCATACCGATGGCGTTCATCGTCGCCCAACCCATCGAGACAAGTCCCATATGGCTGACCGATGAGAAGCCGATCACGTACTTGAAGTCGCGCTGACGGAACGCGATAAACGCGCCGTACACGACATTGACCAGCGTTAGGAACACAATCCAAGGCAGGTGCGTTTGCGCGCCTTCCGGCAAAAGCTGAACGCCGATGCGCAGCGCGGCATACGCGCCGACTTTCATCAACACGCCCGCGTGGATCATCGAAACAGCGGTCGGCGCGGCAACGTGACCATCCGGCGACCAGTTATGGAAGGGGAACACGCCCGCCAGCACGCCGAAACCGATGAACACGAACGGGAACCACAAATTCGCAAACGAGATATTGCCCAAAATCGGGACGCTGAACGCGCCCGCTTCCGCCGCCAGCGTAAGCTGGGTGATGCCGAAGCTCATCGTCGTCGAATCTGCCGGAAGCACGCCGCTTTCAACCGCTTGTGCGAAAACTGCCGCGCCTTCGTTCATGAAGAAATGGTTCGCTTGCAGCACCATCGCAATCGCACCGACCAGCGCCACCACCGAGCCGATCAAGATGTACAGGGTGAGTTTCATCGCCGCGTATTCTCGCAGCTTGACCCATCCCCATGTTGCGATCAACAGGTACATCGGGAAGATCGCAAGTTCGTAGAAGAAGAACAGCACGAACATATCGTTCGCCACGAACACGCCGAACACCCCCGCAACCAGCAGGAGGAAGAACGCCATGAATTCGCGCGTGCGGTCTTCGATGCGCCAGCTAATCAACACGCCGGTGATCGTAACCATGCTCGTGAGCAGCACCATCGGCGCGGATAAACCGTCAATGCCGAGATGATACGTAATGCCGAGTTCCTTCACCCACACGACCCGTTCTTCAAACACGAGCGTGCTGTTATAAAGCTCGGTGGCGACAATATCGCCGCCATCCGCGATGATCGCGTCCTGTTCGGCGCGCAGTTCAGCCACAGCATTGTTGTAGCTGATGAACGTGAACAAGCCTAAGCCGAAGGTGATGAACGCGGCTGTAATCGCAATGCCTCTGATCAAGTCCTTATTATCGCGGGGGAGAAAGAGAATGATCACCGCCGCGATGATCGGGACAAAGATCAACAGGCTGAGAACTGGAAAACTGAGAGCTTCAACCATGGTTCGCCTGCATCCTTTGGGTTAGACCTGCACCGGGACGCCCAGCATCAGCGACACGGACGCATTGATCACGCTCAAAATCCAGTTTGGCGCGACCCCCGTGATCAGCATCAGCGCCATTAGCGGCGCGATGGCGATCACTTCGCGCGGCTCAATTTCCAGCTTGTAATCCTTCCAATGCATATTGAAAGGACCATGCAGGACAGCGCGAATGCCCTTCAGGATGTAACCGCCCGTGAACAGCAAGCCGATCATGCTGATCAACGTGAGCGTGGTAAACACCGCCCACGAACCGCGCACAACCAAGAACTCGCTGACGAAGCCGTTCAAACCGGGCAGACCGAGACTCGCCATGCTGGTGAAGATGAAAATGCCGCCGTAGATCGGCGCTTTCACCCAGAAACCGCCGTACTGCGTCATATCGCGCGTATGCGTCTTGTGATATATGCCGCCCGCCAGCAAGAACATGCCCGCCGAGCTTAAGCCGTGATTGAACATTTGCAAGACCGCGCCGTTCATCGCAATGATCGCATCTTGCGTGTATTCCGTCCCGCCGTTCACCACCATTTGACCGTAGGCGAGCGCCGCAACCGCGATACCCATTGCTACGAAGCCCATATGGTTAACGGAACTGTACGCGACCAAGCGCTTGATGTCGGTTTGACCGAAGGCGCTGAACGCCCCCAAGACCACGCCGAGCATCGCCAAGAACGCGAGGACGGTCGCCCAATTGGTTGTGAACACACCCAACACGCTGAAATCGTTCACCCACACATCCGGGAAGAACGGGATCACCAAGCGAAGGAAACCGTATGCGCCGAGCTTGAGCATCACGCCCGCCAACAGCATTGAACCAGCGGTCGGGGCTTCGCCGTGCGCGTCAGGCAGCCATGTATGGAAGGGCCACACCGGCACTTTAATCGCAAACGCGACGAAGAAGCCGAGGAACGCCAGACCTTTCACCGTCTCGACGTTGATACCGAGGAACACGCCGCCCGCTTCGTTAAGCGCGGGCCACAGCGCGCTGATCACGCTGATATTAAATGATGGGCTTCCCGCGACGTAGTTGGCAAGCGCGGGAGTCGTCGCGCGCAAACTTTCGACGATTTCCGCCGGAACTTGCGACACCGACCAACCGATCAACTGAATAGCGAGGAGCATCCCTAACGAACCGCCGAGCGAGTAGATGAAGAATTTCTTCGATGCGTACTCGCGCCCGGACGGGCTGCCCCACTGGTTGATCAAGAAATACATTGGGACGAGCGTCAATTCGTAGAACAAGAAGAAAATCATCAAGTCCATCGCACTGAACACGCCGTACGATCCCGCCGCGAACAGCAGGATCAGCGCCATGTGCATATTGACGCGCTCTTCAATTTCAAAGCTGATCAAGATCGCCAGCGGGGTAAGGATGCCTGTAAGCAGGATCATCGCCGCGCTGATACCGTCGATTCCCAAGTGCCAATCGACGCCGAGAACTGGGAACCAAGGTACATTGACCTCAAGCCCAAAAACGCCGGTCGCCGCCTGACTGCCTGTGTATGAGAAGAATACTGCAATGCTGATCCCCGCCAGCACAGCGGCGATGCCGACTGCGGTGAAGCGCACCAGCGTACGATATGCTGGTGCACTGGGGAGGACAAGCAGCGCCACCCCGCCGAGGGCGGAAGCGACGATCAAGAACGTTAGAACATCAATGCCGATAATCGTCATCATTCAGCCTCTACGGTGAAGCCTGCAACACGCCGGTTGACAGGGCAAACGCAATCCCGATCACCAACGCGACCACCACGATCAGCAGCATATACTGCTGGACACGCCCTGTTTGCACCGACCTAATCCAATTGCCGAAGCGCGCGACCAATTCCGGTACGCCGTCGCCCACGCCGTCAATCAGCCAACTATTGAGCACCTTGATGAGATCGCCCGTCCAGATACCGACGCGGGTCAAGGTATGCAGGAAACCGTCGATCAAGCCCTTGTCGATGAACAGATACGAGACGCTGCGGCTGACCCATTGGGACGGACGCACGAAGATCGTCTGGTACAGTTCATCAAAGAAGTATTTGTTCTTGAGTGTGTTATGGTACGTCCCCAACACGCCGATGAGCGGGTCAGGCTGACCAGCCGTGAGCGGCTTGCGCGCATACACCCTAAAGCCGAGCCACAGTCCGCCGAGCGCGATAGCGAACGAGAACAGCACCGGAATAATGTTGAAATCGATCTTTGGCGGCGCTTCAACCAGTGTCTTGCTGACCAGATTAAAGAAGGGATTGCCGCTGCCAGAGAAAATGCTGCCCAAAATCGGGAAATCCGGGTGAACGCCGACGAACCCGGCAGTCACCGCGAAGAACGCCAGAATGACGAGCGGCAGTGTCATCGTAAAGCTGACCACGCCGCGCCCAAGATTGGCGTGTTTCGCTTCTTCCGTGCGCGCTTCACCGAGGAATGTCAGTGAAAGCTGACGCGCCGTGTAGAACGCCGTCAAGAAGGCTGCGAGCGCCAGCATTACGAACACCAGCGCGTGCGGTCCAAAACCTTCCGTCAAGCCGAGCCATGCTTCGGCAAGAATTTCGTCTTTCGACCAGAAACCCGCTGTGATCAGCGGCAGACCTGCCAGCGACAGCCCGCCGATCAAGAAGGTGATGAAGGTGACAGGCATCGTCTTGCGCAGACCGCCCATGTTCATCATGTCTTGCGGATCAAACGCGTGCGCGTGTTCGTCAGCATGCGCGTGTTCTTCGGCGTGCGCGTGGTGTGTATCATGCCCGTGCGCGTGTCCGCCTTCGTCATGCGCGGCAAATGCGGCATCCGCGCCGCCGCCGCCGTGACCATGCGCATGCGCATGAACGTGATGTTCGCCGTGTTCCATGCCGTGAATAACCGCGCCCGACGCCATGAACAGCAGCGCCTTGAAGAACGCATGCGTGATCAGGTGGAACGCCGCCGGAATGAAACCGCCGATACCAAGCGCCGCCATCATGAAACCGAGCTGCGAAATCGTCGAGTACGCGAGGACTTTTTTCACGTCGTTCTGCGCAACAGCGATTGTCGCCGCGAACAACGCGGTAAACGCGCCGACCACCGCCATAAACAGGAGCGGCGCGGTAAATTCGCCGTGATGAGGATGCCCACCCGCTTCAAACAACGGGTACATGCGGATAATCGCGTAAATACCTGCCGAAACCATCGCGGCGGCATGGATCATCGCGCTGACGGGTGTCGGACCTTCCATCGCGTCCGGCAGCCAAACATGGAGCGGGAACTGCGCCGACTTACCCACCGTACCGATGATCAAGAAGATGCCAATTAACCCGGCGGCACTGATTCCGCCGAATATAATCGCGGGTGTTTCTGCCAGCCGGATCGCCCATGTATCGGCGTGCGCTTCTTCGCCTTCGGCAGCATGTTCGCCTTCGGCTGCGGCGGCTTCGCCTTCAACCACTGCTTCACCTTCGGCTGCGGATGCTTCGCCTTCGACTACTGCTTCGCCTTCAACTGCGACTTCGCCTTCAACGACTGCCACCGTTTCGCCTTCGAGCGGCGGAGCGGCGTTGTACATCAGGTCGCGGAAGTTGAGCGTGCCGGTGCTCATGAACAGGTAAGCGATACCGAGCAGCATAATCACGTCGGCAACGCGCGTCGTCGTGAACGCTTTGATCGCGGCGTTATAAGCGCTTTTCTTCTCGTACCAGAAGCCGATCAACATGTACGAGCATAAGCCCATGATTTCCCAGCCGACGAACAGCAGCAGCAGGTTATCCGCCACCACCAAGATCAGCATCGCCCCGGCAAACAACGAAATCAGGCTGAAAAAGCGCGCCTGACGGGGATCATGTGCCATATAACCAATCGAATAAATGAAGATCATCAGCACCGCAATCGGCACCATGATCAACATGATCACGGTGAGCGGGTCAACCAGCACACCCATGTTGAAACTGCTCGTGCCGAGCGATAACCACTGCACGCTGCTCGTCAGCACCTCATGACCGAAATCATGCAGGGCGGTCGCGTCCATCACAACGCGCAAGCTGATCAGCCATGCGGCAATCGCACCGCTCATACCGACGATGATGCTGATCACACGGCTGACATCTCCAACAACCGGCACGTTCATCCCATCATAATCAGGATGATGACCGCCGTATTCGTCACTGGTCGCCGGGACGAGCTTCGATTTATTCGTCACCAGCGTAATGATGAAAAATGCCAGCAGAGGTCCGACCGGGATCAGCCAAGGCAACAAATTCGGGTCATTGATAAATTGGTTCAAATCCATCGTTCTACCTCTACCCCTTCAGCAGGTTCACGTCTTCAACCACGACCGAACGTCTGCTGCGGTAAATCGAGATCACGATCGCTAGACCAACCGCTGCTTCCGCCGCCGCGACGACAAACACGAACGCGGCGAACACCTGCCCCGACATATTTTGTGGGGTCAAGTAGCGCCAGAATGCGACCAAGTTGATATTGACGGCGCTCAACATCAGTTCGACGCTCATCAGAATCGCAACTGCGTTCCGCCGCGCCAAAACGCCGTATACGCCGATTGCAAACACGGCGGCGGCAACAATCAGATACATCCACAATGGAATCATGCTGCAATATTCTCCTAATCGTCCTCACGGGCGATCACGATCGCGCCGATCATTGCCGCCGTCAGTAACAACGAGGCGATCTCAAACGGGAGCACATATTGATTGCCATCGACCAGCGCCACGCCCAAGTCCTGAGTTGTCGCTACGAGGTCACTAACAGGTTGTGACGCTTCCTCGTCTGCGACCCACACCGGACCGATCACGCCGAGGACGAGCAAGCCGAACAGCAGGACGGCGACGACCGCGCTGATCCACCACTGGCGGTTATACAACTCGCGCATGGATGTCATCGACCGGGTGAGCATCACCGCGAAGATGATCAAGATGGCGATTGCGCCGATGTACACCAGCACTTGAACCGCCGCCAAAAACGGCGCACTGAGCAAGACGAACAACCCCGCACCACCAAACAGACTGATGATCAGGTAAATTGCGCCATGAATCAGATTGCGGTTCGTCACCACGCCGAGCGCCCCGCCAAGCGTCAGGATGGCGAACAGAAAAAAGACGATGAGCTGCGGGTTGAATTCAAGCATACGCCGTACCTTTGGTGTGTCGCGTCACTGCCGTTTTCGATACCAGAGGCGATCCGGCGGATCGCCTCTGGTGTACTACCATGATCACGACAAGGGCAAACCTTCCGCCCCTGTCATGACTCAGCGCCTCAATTGACTAGCTCGCAGACGGGACGATTGCACTGTCCCGTTGTTCTGCGGTGCGCAAGGCACGCGCTTGGTCTGCGATGCGTTCACGCCGTCCCGCGTTGCGCAAAACATTCAAGGTGACCAGCCCCATGAGCAGGTTCGTCGCCAGCAAGATCACTGCCTGAGGCACATTCGCGGCGAAGTCGTGGACATTCTCCGGCGATGGTGACAAGCCGAGTTCTTGAATAATCTTCAGCACGAACGCGACCAGCAGCACATTGATGATGGATACCGGAACAAGGAACTTCCAGTTAAATGCCATCATCTGGTCAATGCGTACGCGCGGAACTGTCGAACGCAGCACAATCGTGAACAGGTATGGGATCAGCGATTTGATCGCCAAGTACACCACGCCCAAAATCGGAAGTTGATGCACGAATGGACCTGACCAACCACCGAGGAAAATGATCGCAAACAGCAGATTCACCGTGAACGAGTGCAAGAATTCGCTCGCCATAAACAAGCCGAACTTCATCCCGCTGTATTCAATGTTGTAACCCGCGACGAGTTCGCTTTCCGCTTCGATCAAGTCGAACGGCGCGCGTCCTGTTTCCGCCAGATTGCTGATGTAAAAGATCACCGCCGCAATCGGCGCGGCAACGACGAACCACATGCCCTGCTGCGCTTCGACGATGCCTTGCATACTCATCGTTCCAGCCAGCATCAGCGGCACAAGCAGCGCAACGATCATCGGCACTTCGTAGCTCACGAGCGCCGCAACCACGCGGAACGCACCGAGCAGCGCATATTTGTTGTTGCTGCTCCAACCCGCCATCATAATCGCCAACGTACCGACCGACCCAATCGCGACGACATAGACGACGCCGATATCGAGGTCAGCACCGATATGAACCGGGGTGAACGGCACAACGCCCCAGATCAAGATCACGGAGAGCATGGCGATAATCGGCGCGGCATTGTAGATCAAACGGTCAGCGCCCGCCGGGGTGATGTCTTCCTTGATGATCAACTTCACAGCGTCGGCAAGGTTTTGGAGGATTCCAAACGGACCAACGCGGTTGGGACCAAGGCGATCCTGCACGCGGGCAGCGATCTTGCGCTCAATCCAAATGAAGATAATCACCGAAACGAGCGGGATCGCGCTTACGATCAAAACTCCGGCAGCAATCGACAAGAACTGCGCCAAGCCGGGGTCCATACCACCGCGCACAAGGCACGGCGCTAACGTTTCAAGAATATTGATGCACTGCGCTTCCATTGAGGCTGTTTCCTTTTAATCCTCGTCCAGTCGCCTACTGCCATTCCAAAGCATTTTTCTTCCATGCGTAAATCAGCGCGTCGGTGAGCAAGAAAATAAACAGCAGTCCTGCGCCAAACGCGAAGAAATCAAGCTGGCTGTAAGCGATCGCCCAAGGGAACAAAAACACGAGTTCCACGTCGAATACAAGGAAGACCAGCCCGTTGAGGTAATACTGGACTTTGAACTGCACCCACGTATCGCCGACTGTCTCCACCCCGCACTCGTAGGTCGCCATTTTAATTGCATTCGGGCGTCGGGGACGGAAAATCCACGAAATCACGAGCGGAGCCGCCGGTAACAGCCAAGCGACCGCCATAAAAACACCAATAAACGCCCATTCGTTGACAACAGTCATCGGAGGTGTACTCCCGCGAACATGAGATGCGATTGCGCCATTTGGTACAAACCCGCAGAAGTATAACATCCCGTCCGGCTCATGCAAAGGCTCTTACCAGACTGGTGATCGGCGGCAGGTTTAGACCGTGTATGACGGCGGATTGTAACACCCGTTCGCGCGCTTACCAACAAAAACGCTGCTATAATGCCCGCGCAGACGACGGGAAACCGTGTTTCGTGCGATGAACCTTGAAAGAGAATCTGCTTGAATGTGATCACCCCCTCCCCTGCCGAATGGGATTCATTTGTGCTGAGTCAGCCTCGCGGGCATGTCCTTCAACTATCCGCATGGGCAGACCTCAAGAGCGCGTATGGATGGACAGCCGACCGCGTCGCCGTCACTGACGGGAATCGCATTGTCGGCGGTGCGCAGATATTGTTTAAGCGCCTTCCGTTTCGACTCGGCACAATGGCATATCTGCCGATGAGCGATCTCCCCGCTCCCGGTTCTGCGCTGGAAAAAGCCGTCGATCAGATGTGCAAGCGTCATCACGCTGCATTCTTGAAAGCCGAACCGGGGTACTTTATCGATCAACCAATGCCCTCGTTTGGCAGCGCTTACCGACTATCGCCGCAAACGGTTCAACCGCCCAACACCGTCGTGATCGATATCAGCGGCACGGAAGACGCGATCATGGCGCGTATGAATCAAGGTACACGCCGCAAAATTCGCCAGAGCTTGAAAAACGACATCCTTTACACCGAAGCCTCCCGCGACGACGTGCGGAAGTTCACCCAAATTATGCAAGTGACCGGATCGCGCAACGAATTCGGCGTGCATGAGCCAGCTTATTACGATCTGGCGTATTCCCTGCTCATCCCCCAACACGGCGCGTTGATCCTCGCGGAGCATGAGGGCGATCCACTGGCGGGGGTGTTCGTGTGCGCCGTCGGCAAATGGGCATGGTATCTGTACGGCGCGTCATCGAGCGAAAAGCGCAATCTGATGGCGAGCTACGGGGTGCAGTGGAAAGCAATCGAGTGGGCGCGGGCGCGTGGGGCTGTCTATTACGATATGTGGGGCATCCCCGATGAGCCGGAAGCCAAGCTCGAAGCCGAATTCGAAACGCGCAGCGACGGCTTATGGGGTGTGTACGGCTTCAAACGGGGATGGGGCGGCATGGTCACGCGGTCAGCAGGCACGTGGGATCGCGTCTACAATCCTGTAATCTATCAAGCCTATCAGTGGGCATTAAAAAGGCGGTCACATGGTAACGATTGAGCGGATTGCCGACCGCGATACATGGAATCAAGCCTTAGCAAAGCTCCCGTATGCGCACATTCTCCAAACATGGGAATGGGGTGAATTCAAACGCATCACCACCGGATGGCAGCCGATCCGACTCGCCTTCAAGCAAAACGGCGTGATCGTCGGCATGGCAAGCGTCGGCGTGCGCAGCGTCGTTAAGCTGCTCAAAGTGATCTACATCTCGAAAGGTGCGGCGCTCCCGTATGAGGATCAAGCGCTCACCGCCGAAATCCTCACGCATCTGGAGCGTTTCGCCCGCAAGCAGGGGGCAGTCTGGCTCAAAATCGATCCCGATGTGATCGAGGGTACGGGCATCCCCGGCGAAGATGACGAGCGCTCGGATGAGACAGGCGCGGCGATCAAGGCAATGCTCACGGCGCACGGTTGGCGTTTTTCGGCGGATCAAGTCCAGTTTCGCAATACGGTCATCATCGACGTAACGCGCAGCGAAGATGATTTGCTCGCATCGATGAGTCAGAACACGCGCCGAAAAGTCCGCGTCGCGGAGCGAGACGGTGTGCAGATTCGCGTCGGTACGGTGAGCGATCTCCCCACCCTCTACGAACTCTATCGCGTGACGGGTGAACGCGACAACTTCTTGATCCGCCCACCGGAATACTACGAAAAAGCATGGAAAACCTTCATCGAAGCGGGTTTAGCGCACCCGCTGATCGCGGAACTGGACGGCAAGCCGATTGCGATGGTGATCCTGTTTCACTTCGCGCACAAATGCTGGTATTTTTACGGTGCATCGAGCAGCGAAAACCGCGACTCAATGCCGAATTACCTGCTCCAATGGCACGCGATCAAGTGGGCGAAGGCGAACGGGTACACCGACTATGACATGTGGGGCGCGCCCAATGATTTTGTCGAAACCGATTCGATGTGGGGCGTGTTCGCATTCAAGCGCGGCTTTCGCGGCATCATCACGCGTCATATCGGCGCATGGGATTACGCGCCTTATCCGCCGCTGTATTGGGCGTATACCGAAATCATGCCGCGCGTGATCGCCCGGATGCGCCGAAAGCGCACCACAGCGGAATAGGTAATAAAGTGCTTTAACGCAAAGACGCAAGGACGCGATGACGCGAAGAAACCGCCGAAACCTCTTTGCGACTTCGCGCCTTTGCGTTGATGTCCTTTTGTTCTGGTCAGGAGTGCAGATGACAGTCGAACGCGAATTCACGTATCTTCAAACGAACGGGGTCACGCTGCATGTGGTACAGGCGGGACCAAAAGACGGCGAACCCGTCTTTTTGCTGCACGGCTTTCCTGAATTTTGGTACGGATGGCATCGGCAGATCGACGCGCTGGCGGCGGCAGGATTCCGCGTATGGGCACCGGATCAACGCGGCTATAACCTGAGCAGCAAGCCGCACGCCGTCGAAGCCTACCGCGTCGGTGAACTTGTGCGCGACATCCTCGGCTTGATTGACCAGAGCGGGCACGAAAAAGTCAATCTCGTCGGGCATGATTGGGGCGGCGTCGTCGCGTGGACGCTTGCCATGCGCGCCCCGGAGCGCCTGAAGAAGCTGGCGATCCTGAACATCCCGCACCCGTCTGTATTCGCGCGCAACCTCCGCCAAAATCGTCAGCAGCAGCTCAAAAGTTGGTATGTCGGCTTGTTTCAAATCCCCATGCTGCCTGAACTTCTGCTCGGCGCTGGTGATGCGAACGGCTTGGCGATGACGCTGTTCACCAGTTCCAACCCCGGCACGTTTCGAGATGCGGACATCGCCCAGTATACGAAAGCATGGAAACGCCCCGGCGCGATCACGGGGATGCTCGGTTGGTATCGCGCGCTTGGGCGTTCGCCTTCGTCTGTGATGCCAAGCGGCGAACAAGATAACCGCGTGCATGTGCCAACGCTCATGCTGTGGGGAACAAAAGATATTGCGCTTGACGTAAGCAACGCACAGCCGAGTATCGACATGTGCGACGACGGAGAACTGCATTTATTCGAAGACGCGGGTCATTGGATCGCGCACGAAAAGCCTGAAGTCGTCAACGCGCACTTGATCGAATTCTTCAAAGAGACAAAAGAATAAGCGCATCAACGCAAAGACGCGAAGGTTTTCTTTGCGCCTTCGCGTCTTTGCGCCTTTGCGTTAATGCCTTTCGTTCTACTCCGCTGGCAGCACCGTGAACACCATGCCCTTCGTGCGTGCATACACATCCGGCATATAGGCTTGTTCCGCCGTCGCCGGGATCACACTGTACACTCCCGGCAGCCCTGCCCGCAGCGTATACACGAATTGATACGTTCCCGCTGGCAAGAACCGGCTCGAAAGTGTCACCCGCTCGTCTTGGAAATCAATATCGCTGAACCACCACCAGCCCCACCCTTGACTGAACGGATCATCAGCGTCAAGGCTGAAATCGGGCTGCGTTCCCACTTGCGGCGACGTTGCCAAATTCGGGTTGACCGCATCCGTACCTGCCGGGATCGGGTCATCAATCACGACGTACAACAAGTCGGTCGGCGCGATGATCGTCAAGCGCACCTGAATTTCATCGCCCACGCGCGCCTCGGTGATCGGTGCATGATCCGGGTCATCGAGTAAGCTGTACTGCCGCTCGATCACGATGCCGTTTGCAAGCGGCTCGACTTCGCTCACAGGCAGGAATGCGCGCATGAACGCTGTGTAGTAAAGCGCGCCGTTCCCCACCCCACGCTCAAAAGTGAGCGTGTTTTCCGCCGCAAGCTGATCAAACGGAATCTCGGCGGATACCAACGGCGTCGTCGGGTCAATCGGGGGTGCGCCCGCCGCGAGTTCGTCCGCGTTCAGCGCAACCGTGTAGGTGTATTCCGGTTGCGCGTCACCGCTGGCGAGACTCCAGTCAGCGAGCGCCACCAGTGCCCACCCCGTCTCTTGAGTTGTCTCCCAAATATCGGTCGTCCGTGCCATCATCAGCCAGCGGATCACATTCGGGATCAGCGCGTTGGTCGGGTCAAGCTGAATCAGCGCGTGGGCGATCATCGCCGTCGTGCGCGTGTTCGTGTTCCAGTTGAACACATCCTGATCCGGCTCTTGCCACGAAACCCCTGTCGCACTGATCGACGCGGCGCTGACAAGATCGCTGATCAACACGTCAGCGCGGCTGGTATTCCCATCCACTTGTGCCAATGTGACCGCCAGCAGTGCCCGCGCCCACAGCGAAAGCTGCGCCCGCAGTTCGTACAAGTTCGCGGTGCGCGCGGGTTCAGCCGATCCGCCACGCGCCAGCACATACAACACAAACGCTTGACGATTCAACTGCCACTGCGCCGTCTCTTGAGTTGGCACGATGAAATGCCCCTTCAGGTAATTCATCGCGTTCTCGATTACCGAAGTTTCGACCGTGAAGCCGAGATCGCGCAGTTCGATCAAGCCCAGCAGCGCGTAAGCGGTCATCAGCGCTTCGCTCTCGTCGCGCGCAAACCATCCCCAACCGCCATCGACTTTCTGCCATGCGTACAAGCGCTGCACGCCCATACCTACCTGTTGGCTGATCTGCTGGCGCAGTTCGTCGGTCATCAGCCCGTTGAGCAAGCGGTACGCCTGTGCGTTGGCGAACAAGCGCGTCACCGTCGCTTCGATGCTTTCATGGCGCGTATTTTCCAACGCGCGCACGCTTTCCAGCGCCGCTGCGATCAGCGACGGATCAACACGCAGCGTCAATTCGCCTTCAACGACGGGTAAGCTCGTCGGCAGTGCGATTGTCTCCGTGATCGTCCCGGCTTCGAGCAGTGCCCCGCCCGTTCCGACGGTTTCCGGTACATCGTAGCGGTACACCGGAAGCAAGTGTTCATCACCCAAACCGAGCGGCGGTTTCGTCGCATCGGTCAGCGTGCCGTCTTCCGACTGCACCGTGAACAGCAGATCGACATCTTCGACATTTTCGACCGTCACCTGCCATTCGACTCGCTGACTGCCACCCGCCGGAATCGTGATCGTCTGCTCCGTCTCATCGGGGAGCGTCAGCCCTGTGCCGCTCAAATTCACCGTCACCGCTTGATCCGCGTCGGTGTTGTTGTTCACGATTGCCGCCAGCGCCAATTGATCGCCAACGACGAAGAAGCGCGGCGTGATCGGGCGGATCAACAGCGGCTTGGTCGAAAGCAGATCGAACGTGGTTTCACCCACGAGCATCACGCCGTCTTCGCCGCTGGTGACGGCGCGCAGATCAAGCCGCCATGTGGTTAGGTTATCCGGCAGCGTTACGTCAAATGTGGCTGTCCCGTCCGCGCCTGTCGTGAGCATCGCGTTCCAGTACGCGGTATCGATGAACTCCTCACGAATGTCGAAAATGCCGCCTTCACCGAAGCCGCCGCCGCCGCCTTTGACCGTCTCAAACACCGTCTGCGTGATTTGATCCACGTTGACCGTGAGCGGAGTCGCCGTGCGCACGCTCAAGCCTTGTTCGCCGTAGAAGTAATTCAAGAGCGGCGGCGCGTTGCGATCCGCCAGCGTGAGCACCGCGAGATCGGTCAAGCCTGCGCCGATCTCCGCCGTGACCGGATTTCCGGCGTAATCCGCCGCTGTCACGGTAAACGTGACCGTATCACCCGGTCCCGCTGAGTCAACGTTCGGTTCAACGTCTAGCGTGATCACCTTCTGTTCGGGATCAACGGCAAGCTGGATCATCCCGTAGCGATAATCGAGAATCGGGTTGGTTTCGTCGATACCCTTGATCAACATCACCGTGACGAACACGTTCGGCGCATAATCCGCCGTGATCGGCACTTCGACCACATGCGAATTGCTCGTCAGCGTCACCCGCTGCGCGCTGAGGACGCTCCCGCGCTCGACCGTGATCAGCGCTTCGACGCTGCCTTCAAACGGTGACGTGATCAGCACTTCGGCGGTATCCCCGACTTGATAATCGGTTGCGTCCGCGATCAAGTCGATGCGCGCACTGTTCTGCTGCCGCCATGTCACATAGGCGTCATCACTGCTCACCCACAAGGTTGCCGCGCTGATCACCGTGTTTCCGGCGCTGTCGATCAAACGGGCGCGCACTTTGTAGACACCGCCGCCGGGGGGCGTGAAACTGTACAACGCTTCGCCGTTCGCATCCGTCACCACATCACCCGATGCGACCGGAATTTCTTCAACCTCGCTTGACCACACCGAGCGCCCGTAATCGTCAAGTTCCTGCACGCTCGACCAGCGCCGCTCCACCACTTCGATCATGACGGTCTGATTTGGGACGGGTTCGCCCGTCCAATCGACCGTGATCACGTTCACGCTGGTGGGTTCGCCTGTTGTCGCTACGTATTCAGTGGGCTGCACGCCAATATACGTCAAGCCCTTGTGGACGATCACGCTTGTGCGTCCCGCGACAACTTGATCGCTTTCGTCCGTCACGACGACTTCCACGCGCCAATTCTGGCTCTGCGTCGCGTCCTCCAATTCGGCAGGAATCGCGATCACAAGCTGACCGCGTTCGTCGAGTACGCCTGTTCCCTCCGCGATCACCCCGCCGTTGAACGAGAAGAATTCGCTTGCGCCCGCGTCAGCATCGTAATCAATGAACTGGTAGCCGCTTTGATCTGGCAGATAGAAGCCGTAAGGCTCTGCGACGACCGTATATTCGACCGTGCCGTTCTGCACCGCCCCACCGAAGAAGTAGCGCGCATCCACCGCCACGCGGATCGTATCGCCCGCCGCGATTTCGGCTTCTTGCGGCGTGACTGTCACCTGAAACTCCGGCGCGCGGTATTCCGCCACGTTAAAGGTGACCGAACCACTCCGCCCGATCCAGCTATCCTCGCTTTCACCGGGCAGCCGCGCGCCGATCCGGTAATAGCCGAGTCCCGCATCTGCCGCAAGCGGGAACGTATCGCTGAATGTGCCGAACGGCGTCAGCGGGAGATCGCGCTCATACACCACGCTGCCCATCTCGTCCGTGATCTGGACATACACCGTCTGCCCTTGCAGCGGACGGTATTCGACATCCGACCGTTCACGCACGATCCCCCGGAAATACACAGGTTGATCCGGGCGATAAATCGGGCGGTCGGTGTAGAGATAGGTACGGTACGGTTCAGGGTAGTAGTCGGCGGGTAAGCCAAAGTTGTACGCATCAATCGAATCCGACCATATCGACAGCCCGATCCCGAAGCGCTGTCCATCATCAATCACCACCACGCGCGGCAGATTCAGATCGCTGTTACGCGGCGTACCCACACGCATGATTCCGTCGGCGTCCGTCGTCCCTACGACGGTTGGCGTATTTCCGTCAATGTACAACGCGGCATTGGTTGACTGCACCGGAGCGGCGCTTTCGGCATCTGTCACCCATGCGAACACCTCGTCCGCCGCGATTTTGGTGGTGATCACCGTATCGCTGACGATCAAGAAATGCCCGCTGACCATGTAGCCCTGTGCCAGCGTTTCCGGCGACGAGAAGCGGAGGAAATACACCCCCGGCGGCAGTCCGGTTTCGCCTTCGCTCACTGTGACCTGTGTCGCCGCGCCCGCTGTTTCAACGGCGATGTAATATTCGGTCAAATCACCTTCCGCGATCCAACCCCGCCGTCCGTCGCTGAGTTCGACTTCCCACCAAACGAAGCCGTTCGCGCATGTTGATCCGCCCGTAATCGGCAGAATCGCATTCGTGTACAACACGGTCAAAATCTCGCCATCGACCGGGGTTTGACGCACGCGCACCGCATCCGCGATCACGCGGATCGAATCTCCGACGCGAACGCGGCTTTCCGGCGCACCTTCGCATGTGGTCGAGGCGCTAATCGCCAAACCGAGATCAAGCAGTTCGTAGCGCCGCTGATTTTCCGGTGTATCCGATTCAATCGACCATGAGCGCAAAAGCTGAGACGGATCAGGCGTAAACGTACCGACCGGATCATAGTAACTATCTCCGGTCACCGCCCGCATAAATTGATCGAGCGGCACGCGGTACAGTTCCAGATCAACTTGGCTGACGTTGCGATGAGTCAGGAAAAGCTGAGTCTGCGCGCTGTAGGCGTTGTAAAAGCCGATCCCGGACGGCGCTTGCAGCGAAACATCCGGCGTATACGGCAGCGTGCGGAAATTGATGACGAGTTCAAATCCCGTCTGATTGCCGTAGACATCTTCCATCCCCGGCAGAATCGTCACCGTGTAATCTGTGCTCGGCTCGGCGGAGAATGCCAGCGTGTAGCTGTTATTCCATTCGCTGAAATAGGTGTCGTATTCGGCAGTTGGCTCCGGTTCAATCACGATGCGATCTCGGAGCGTTTCCGGGTTCATCGGTGATTGAAAGAAGATCGTGAACCCGCTGTAAGGCGGTGCGTCCATCTGCCCATCAAACGGCGAGGTGTTGAGAACACCCGGCGGCGGCACCGTCGTGAAGCGGATTTCGTTTGTGCCACCCAAGCCTGCCCCACCGCCCGCCGCCAATGACGCATCAGGCGCGAAGCCCGCCGCATACAGCGTATTGATCGTCAGCGGCTCATTCGGAATGAAACTAAATCCGGTTGAATCGTCGTTCCATTCAAATATGCCGCCGAGCGTCTGCGCTTGGGCGTTTTCGGGGTGCAGATAGAACGCTGCCTCAGCACGGGCGCGATCCACCGGCACGCTGAACGTAAATCCGATCGTCGTTGTGAGCGAAACACCGCTCGCGTTATTTTCCGGGAAGGTTTCGATAATCGCGGGTGCAGCCGTCGTGAATGACCACGTAAACGGCTCTGCCAGTACAGCACCATCAGCAGCCGTTAAGCCCGACTCGACGGTAACTGTATACGTTTGCCCCGCCGCTAATCCCGGCTGTGCGCGGAACGTATAGATCGAAGTATTGATCCACTCCCCCTCGCCTTGTACCGGGGGATCAATCGTAACGGGACTCGGTAGATCACCGGCTTCTTCCGCCGTGACCAGCGCCACAACCGGGCGGTTAAAAATCACGACGATCAACGCATCGGGCGAAACTCCCGCGCTGTCGGCAGCGGGCAGCACATCCGCGACCTGAAGCACGCCAACCGTCGGCGGTACTTCTTGCGCTTGCAGCCCTCCTCCGAGGAGCAGGAGCAGCGCCAACAATGGCATGAGCAGCTTAGACATCGCCAGCCATCCTTTTTTGAGTGTATCTAAATCACCGAGGATTATAGCCGCGATTGCCGCATCGTAGGCGGAACGTGGTCAAATCGCAGGGACGTATGTATAGGGAAGGTTGAGCACCTCTTGAACTAACTGCCAGTGGAGCGCCGCGACTTCGCGCAGCACTGCAAACACATACGTTGGGATCGCCGGATTCACGGTCGGGCTGGGATACACCGTAATGCCTTCAAGGCTGAAGATCCACTGCGCCCGCAGCAGATGAAAACCATCGGTGACGAGCACCGCGCTCGTCCAGCCGCGTTCCGTCATGATCGGGTGGGTGAAAATCGCGTTTTCTTCGGTGCTGCGGCTGCGTTCTTCGAGAATAATCACCTCATCGGGAACGCCTTCTTCGAGCAGCACTTCTCGGCATGCGTCCGCCTCACTGCGAACACGCCCAATCGCTACCCCACCTGTGCAGATCAAATTGGGTGCGTAGCCCTGCCGCCATAAATCTGCTGCGTAGCGTGTGCGCCGCGTCAGTGCCGCGCCCGCTTCGCCGTCGTAGCGAAGCCCTGCCCCCAATACGATGATGACATCCGCGTTTTCTGCGTGATCCGCTTGTCCGTAGAAATGCACCGCGAGAATGAGCAGGATCACGACGACCAATTCAACGCCTACAACGATCAAAAAGAAGCGCAGAATGGTCTTGAGCAGTCGTCTTAGTTTCAAACAGGCTAGCCTCATCTGCTTTACGATACCGCGCGCTATTATAGGTGAGGCTGTCAAGAAAGGAACACATCGTATGGATCAAGCACTGAAAGCGCGCGCTGTCGCATTCGCGCAAACCATCGCGGATCGGCTTATAGAAGTGGATGGCGTGATCGCCGTTTCTTTGGGCGGCTCATGGGCGCGCGGCACCGCCGACGCAGGTTCTGATCACGATATCGGCATCTATTACGATGCGGATCGCCCGCCTGCGCTGGATTCACTGCGCGCACTCGCCGCCGAAATCGACGACCGTCACAGCGGTGATGTGGTGACACCATACGGCGAGTGGGGACAGTGGATCAACGGCGGCGGCTGGCTGACGATTCAAGGGCGGCGCGTTGATTGGCTCTACCGGGATTACGCGCGCGTTGCGCATTTCGTCCGCGAATGCGCCGAAGGACGACCCACGATTCATTATCAAGCGGGGCATCCATTTGGCTTCACGACGGCGATCTATTTCGGTGAGGTGGCGCTCACGATTCCGCTGACAGACCCAACTGGAGCGCTGGCAACGCTCAAAACAATAACCGCGCCCTACCCGCTGCCGCTCAAACAAGCCTTGATCCGCAATCTGTGGGAAGCGGGATTCTCGCTCGATACATCGGCAAAGTCCGCGCAGCGCGGCGATGTGTTTCATGTCAGCGGGGGCGTATTTCGCGCCGCTTCGGTGATGACTCAAGCCTTGTTCGCGCTCAACGAGCGCTACTGGATCAACGAAAAAGGCGCTGTAGCGATGACGGCGGATTTTCCGCTTGTACCGCGTGATTATGCGCATCGGGTGTATGCCCTGCTTGGAACGATTGGTGAGTCACCGGAACAGATGCAAACCGTACTCGCGGATTTTCACGCGCTCTTGAGTGAAGTCACGCAGTTATGCGAGAACGCCGCGATCCCTCCTATACCGCCGCCGGAACTGCCATGAGGCAAAAAAAGAGTCAGCCCCATAGGCATCAAGATAAGCCCTAAGACTTCCCCTCTCCCCCTGTCCCCTCTCCCACGCAAGCGGGTAGAGGGGAAAACCGCGCGGTTGTTTGCTCCCCTCCCCGAATTCGGGGAGGGGAGACGCGCGCAGCGAGTGGGGGAGACGTCAGTGTGTGCGAACGTGCCGCGATCCCTCCTATACCGCCGCCGGAACTGCCATGAGGCAAAAAAAGAGGCAGTCTGTTCGACTGCCCCTGTGTTTTCTGCTCAAGCGCGCGTTAGCACTCGCTGTAGCCGCACGATGTACACTTCCGGCAGCCCTCGATGCGAATAAACGATACCGTACCGCACGACGGGCAAATCTCCGCCCCGCGTGAGTATCCGCGCACGGGCGTACTCGGTTCGCTCGGCGCGTGCGTGTGACCGTTGCCGTTGCCGTCCATGTGCCCGCTCGTCAGCGATTCGACAGGCACATCAAACTGCTGTGCGAACAAGCTCATCTGCTCCACGCGATCCTGCGGGAAATACTGGTCGAGCAGCGCCCCCGCCACCGCATCCGGCAGCGAAAGCACGCGATTCGGTCCCATGCCAATCGAGCGCGACCCGCCGATCCCCGAAAGCTGATCGATCACCAACTTGAGCATCTGCATCCGGTTTTGCGGCGCGGTCGTGCGTAACTGGAGCGAAATCATACGCCCCAAGCCTTCCGCGTCCGCTTGAAGATCGCTGCCCGCTTTGCCCGGCGCGGTGATGAACACTTCAAACGGGTAGCCGTGTTCATCGCTGTTCATCGTGATGTACGCCGTACCATAAGGCGTTCTCATGCTTACCGTCACGCCTTGCAGCTTGGCAGGACGCGGGTAGACATAATGCGGGGTCGCCACCTGAGTAACAGCGACTTTAACTTCTTCTGCTGGTGCTTCCGGTTTCTTTGCGTCATCCTCATTCTTGAGGATCAACACCTGCTCATCGCGGCTGCCATCGCGGTACACAGTGCCTCCTTTACAGCCGAGTTCATACATGTATTCATAGAGTCGGCGCGTCTGCTCAACGGTGTAGCTGTTCGGCAGATTCGCAGTTTTCGAGATTGAACTGTCAACCCAACGCTGAATCGCGCCCTGCACGCGGACATGTTCTTCCGGCGTCAAGTCCATCGCTGTGACGAAGTAATCGGGCAGTTGTTCTTCATCCGGGTTCGAGTCGCGCCATTCCTTGACGATCTCAACCTGTTCTTCGTGTAAACCAAGGCGGCTCTTACGGTAATATACCCACGAGAAGAACGGCTCGATTCCGGTCGAAGTGTTCACCATCGTTCCGGTGGTGTTGTGCGAAACAAAGCCGTTGGCGATATACGTGTGATTATCCGGCACGGACAAATCATAGGTATGGCACTGTCCGTCGGCGATCTCAGCGATTTCGTCGAGATACACATCCATCGCCACCAACTGCGCCAAGCGGCTGCCCAACAAAACCGGATGCGCCGCCGTGAGTTCCTTGACCACCTGCTGAGTCAGTGCGCCGTTGCCCACCAAACCGATAATCCGCTGGCGTACCGGATTCCGCAGCCCGCTCGACTGCTGGTAAAACTCGGTGCAAAGCGTGTCAACGGCAATGCTGTCACCGCGATCTGACATTGCGCCGAGGTTAGCGGCTTTTTGCTGCTTCCGTGCGCTGATGAAACCGATCTCGCGCACAAACTTCGCCGTCTCGCGGCGGTTGAGCATCCGCAGTTCGTACACAGGGCGATTGCCATAACGCCCTTCCTGCTCCGGCATCGTGCGAACCGTCGCCACAATGCCCAGACCTAACAATGCCGTCTGCGTCTGCGCGATCAACATCTTCGATGTGCTGACCAGCGTCACTGTTCCGCGTGAAATACTGCCATCGGACTCGAACAGCCCGCGCAAGAATGCCGCGACTACGGCACGTCCCGCCGCCAGCACCTTCGACGGGATGAACGCACCCGCCGCGCCTTCGCCGTGATTACCGAGCGGCTTTGCAAAGCCGTTCGCTTCAAAGAACGGGCGAATGTAATAACCCGTCAAGTTGACGACTGCGCAGCCGACGCGCGTTTCAATCGAAGTCTCGCGGTGTTCGCCCCAAATTTGTTTGAGCAGTGCTTGGACGTGCTCCAGCAGATCGGGATCACGCTGCGCAACGACGATATGAATACCGCCGCGTTCTTTGGTGTAGCCATCGCCCATGTACAAGCCGAGCATTTCCGCGAATTCCGGCGTTAACGTCGTGGGCAGCGCGCTGCGTGCGTGAGATGCCTGTTTTACCGAGGTCAGGTCAATCGTTTGACCATCGCCGAGCGTGTTTTTCTTCAGCACCACGCGATCGCCAACCTGAAGTTGATCCATCCGCCGCCAGACGTAATTTCCGTCAGCGTCGATCACGCGGATTTGATGGTTGGGCGTGGCGGTGATGCTGAATCCGCGCCGCGTCGTCACCTGCTTAACAGGTTGATACCCGTTCACATAAAAATGCGAAGTCTGGCGCAGTCCTACGTCGGTGTGCACCGCGCGCGTCATAATCTGCCATGTTTCGCCGTTAGGATCGCCCATTTCGCTGATTGGGTGCATGCCTGTAGATGTGCTGATCAACGTGTCCGGCGCAACACATCCGGTCGGCGCCTGCGTGAGCAGCGTTACATTGCGCATGCCGTTCTGACGAATCCGTTCGCGCACGTCATCCGGCATGCTGAGCATGAAGCCGCTCTGCAAGAATTGATCGGCGTCAAACATCGGGAACACGCCTTTTTCGCGTGCCAGCTCCGCCGATGTTTCGTAGGCGGCACGGGCGATAAAGCTGTAGAGGCGGTCGATAAATGCGACCGATTCATCGCTCCCGTAGCGGATGCGCAAGCGGATCATCAACTCCGCCAAGCCCATGTTGTTCAGCCCGACGCGGCGTTCGCCCAACTGCTGCTTTTCGTTCTGCTCGAAAAAGTACGGCGTCGAGTCGATCACGTTATCGAGGAAGCGGGTTGCGTAGCGCACCGCACGATCGAGGTCATCCCACAACACATCATGGTGTTCTTCGTCATAGAAGCGCGCCAAATTGATCGCGCCGAGGTTGCAAACGCCGAACGCCGGAAGTCCCTGCTCGCCACAGTTATGGACAACAATACCGTTGCCAACAAACGAATGCGTCAGCGGTTCGGTCAAATCGAAGACTTCTTCCATGCCATCTTCTGTGACTGATTCGACGTGCGCGGTGAAGGATTCGCTGTAAGTTCCGCGTGCGCCGCGCCCAAGATACGCCTTCAATGCGCGCTGCTTGTATTCCATCAAGAAACCGATTTCTTCAGCAAACACAACCATATTGCGCTTGCTGATCACCAGTTCATGCTGCGCCTCGCACCAATACGACTTGAGTTCGCGGTTCGCATCCGGCATCATGCGATAACCTGCTGTTCGGCGGTTGCGATAAATGCGCGAGGAGATGCCAAAGTTAGCAAGAATCTGCTGCACGCCCTCAAGCAGGGAGAGCGCATTTGCAGCGAGACGGACACTGCCGCCCTTTTCGCCGCCATCTTGGAAACTACCGTCCGCTGTGAACAACGCCTGAAGGAAACCGCGCTGCATGTCTTCACTGCCCCGGAAGACGTTTTCGGGAACGCGGTGCTTGATCTCCGTCAGCCCATGCTCTTGAGCAATCGCATACAACCGGGTCGATGAAACCCGTGCTTCGTCTCGTTCGGCGATGACAGCCGGACGAATTGTGTAAGTACGCGCGTTTGCCGTTAGCGGCTCAACAAGCGCATTCACATAATCCGCGAAAACGGGCGCGAGTTCCTGCTTTTCGTCGCCAAAGAAAGACAAAACGACCGAATCGGACTTGACCGTCCCATCCCCGATGATCCACCCAAGCACGCGCCCAAGCTCAAGGTTTCCTTCTTGTCCGAAGCCGCCCATCCGATTCAGGATGTGAACCTTCATTCCCGGTTGCAAGTCTTTGAGTTCGACCCATCCGGCAGGAGTCATAAATCGATGGTCAGCCGTTGCGCGAACATAATATCCTTCGCGCGTCTGCAAACGATAAACGGGCTTGACACCCGTCATGAAGACGCGGGTTGACGGTGTTGTCGTTCCTTCCAAACCGAAACGACCATCAATTGTCGCTTCTATTTCCGTCTCATCTTCGAACAGCTCACGCGCAGGGATCAAGCCCTTGTCTGTGTAGATGCGGGTATCCCCGGTCACGCATGGATTCGTGGCAATGATGGGCGAGAAATAATGACTGTTCGACATCCGGTTGTAGCGTTCGCGGAAGAAGATGCCCGGTTCAGCGCTTGCCCACGCACTTTCGATCAGCGCATCCCACACTTCACGCGCTTTGACCGTCTTGTAATGCAGCACGGGATAGCCCTTGCTCATCCACGCTTCAAGGTCGCCGTCCCATTCATCGTCATACCCCGCGTGATGCGTATCCGGGAAGACGAGTTCCCAATCGCCGTCATTCTTGACCGCTTCCATGAAGCGATCCGATATGCCGACGCTGATATTCGCGTTCGTGATCCGCCCGGCGGTTCGCTTGCTGTTGATAAAATCGTAGATATCTGGATGCCAATCATTGAGGATCAGCATCAAAGCGCCACGACGACTATTTGACGAATATATTCCATTCGATGAAAGTAGGTGCACATCATCGACTTCAAAATCGTACACGTCGCTGTCACCGAGCGGCTGAACGGAAGCGATCCGATCCGTGACCGTATTCAGAAGCTGCGAGACCTGCTCGGCGGTGGCTGTCTGCCCATCTGCGATCAGGCGCGTGTTGATTTTCTCCAACTGCCCGAATGAAATCCGTTCGCTCACGCCGTCGTGAATACGCTGGCGATATTTCGCACGCGCTCCCATGCTCGTCCACACGGTATAAGGATAGGTGATGTACATATCGCGCGTGCCGTTCGCGTCCGAGACTTTCGCCGTCGGCACGAATGCCGCGAAGCGCTTCTTAAACGTGCCGCCCGTCACCGTAAGGCGATAGATCGTCTGCCAGCCCTGTTCGCTGCGATCCGTCGCGCTGATCCGCGACACAATCCCGTTGGCAGCGAGAATCTGCTGCACATCTTCGAGCATCGGGCGGCTGATGCTGTCGATGCCATAGCCGCCTTTTTTGCCCCTAAAGCATCCGTCCGCATCGAAGTATCCCGCGATGAATGCCGCCTGAACCGACGACGGGGAGCGGAAGATCGCCTCCGGTACGCGAATACGATCCGCCTTCGCTTTGAGAAGCCCGTTCGCTGCCAGCCATTCAACCATCAATCGCGAGTGCAGCGCGACATTCATGCACGCGCCGTCACCCTGCTCTAGCGTGGGTTCGAGGTTGAATACACGGCGCGAGGACTCAATTAAGCGCGTGCGAATTTCGGGATAATCATCGGCGGTCGCCATCTTGACAGCCTTCGCCGCCTGCCAAGTGACCTTTTTACCGATGTGAACGTAGCCATCGCCGTGCATATAGCCAACGAGATAAGCAAGGTCTTCGTCGAGAATTTCAGGAAGCCGCACCTTCTCGTTGAGTGTTGTACTCATCACCGAGCGTTGATAGTCGAGCGCCTGCATCGGTGCATAGCTCGTCTGCATGCCCGATCCCATTAGGAGCAGAATTTCATCGCCTGCCTGAAGATACTTCAGCGGCATCGTGGTGATCTTGCCGTCCATCAGCACGGCGACCTTGTGATCTTCAGTGATGCGCACGCGATAGCCGCGCTCGGTTGTCACCTCGTAAAGCGGCTTGATCCCGTTGCGGAAGCGCGCCGTCACTTTGCGCAAACCCTTGTGCGTGTGGGCGTGGAAGACTTCACCCGCGTCGATTCGATCCGCGAGTTCTTTGGCGGGGATTAAGCCTTTATCCGTACCGATGCGTTCTTCAGGACCGAAACAGCCACCCTGCTCGATCAGTCCGGTGACGAAGCTGTACAGCGCGCCCCACGAGACTGATCCACTCGAACGCCCGTTGACGCCCTGCACATACGCATGACGCGGGCGCAAACTGGAGATATTAATCCCCACGCCGCCGCCGCGTGACATGATCTCGGTCATCTGCCGCAGTGTTTCGATGATTCCGCCGCGCGAGTCACGGGGAGAGGGGATGACATAGCAATTGTAATACGTAAGTAATTGATCCGTACCCGCCGCCGCGAGAATACGCCCTGCCGGAACAAACTTGAAATCATCCAACAGCCAGCGGAATTTCTCCGTCCATTCGGCGCGTTTTGTTTCGTCCGCCTCCACCTGAGCGATCCCCGCCGCCACACGATCCATCATCTGCGCGGGATCAGTCTCCAGCGGTTTATCGACATGTTCGACATCCCGCGTGACGATTTCGCCATCCAGCAGTTCAATCGTCACTTCCGGCAAAGTCATCGCCGTGATCGTGCCAATTTCACGCTGCCCGGTCGCGCTGTTCACCACTACGATCACTGTGTCACCAACCGCCAGCGTCGAGCGCGTCATATCTTTCTGTGCGTAGCGGTCAAGAAAAATCTTGTAGCCCAACTCGTGCAGTGCGTTCTGGGCGCTGGGTTTAAGGGGCATAGAATCCAAACTCCTATATCCGAACGAGACTCGCATCAACGGAAAAAGAGAAATAAAAAGCCCAACTTGCGCTGAATGTCGAAACGCAAGCCAAGCGCAGAAGTGATCCTATTTGGTGATGACGCTGATTGGGCGGAGGAGGTGTAACTCACTCAATAATCTGAATTTAACACCATCCGGCGCTTTTTGTCCACTAGAACACAGGTTCAATAAGGTTAGAATCGGGTAGAGTTGTGTAACATTTTTCCCACATATTCCACATCAACCCACATGAGCGATCAGTGTTCCCATTGTCCGCTCGAACCTGTGTCGGAAATCCCCTAATATTCAGGACTTGCCGGTTCTTTAGGCGAAAAAAGGGACGCGATGCGCCCCTTTTGATCCTACGAAAAGGTGAACTGAGTTACTGTTTGCCGTTCCTGCGCCGCAGGAATGTTGGAATTTCGATGTTATCTTCTTCGTAAACACGCGCGCTGAAATTATCGCCGGATGTGGGCGGCTGCTGCGGAGTCGGCGCAGCGGGACGCGGTGCGGGCGGCTGCGCAGGTGTTTGATTGGTCGGCTGCGCCGGAGTGGGTGGAGCGGCAGGCGGCTGCTCGGCGGGCGGCGGCTGTTGATACTGCGGCTGCTGGCGGAGCGGTGGCTGCTGTGCC
>JAPKMU010000170.1 GCA_026645745.1 Anaerolineae bacterium
AAATGCGCTGGCATGGAGATCAAGCTGGACGGCAAGAAGCTCCTGATCATGAAGGAATCCGACATTCTGGGGATTCTGCAAGCCTAATTATACGGCGTGCAGCACATCCCCTTTTTTTTTGCGCGACGAGAGACAACGACTAAGGGAGAACAATCAATATGGCAGCGAAAATGCTGGTGTTCCGTGAAGAAGCGCGCCGCGCCTTGCAGCGCGGTGTCGATAAAGTGGCGGAAGCGGTTTCCACCACGCTGGGTCCCAAAGGGCGCAACGTTGCGCTCGACAAGAAGTTCGGCGCACCGACCGTCACCCATGACGGCGTGACCGTTGCGAAGGAAATCGAACTCGAAGACCCGTATGAAAACATGGGCGCGCAGCTCCTCAAGGAAGCCGCGACCAAGACGAACGACATCGCTGGCGACGGCACGACGACCGCGACCGTTCTGGCTCAGGCGATTGTCAACGAAGGTCTGAAGAACGTGGCAGCGGGCGCGAACCCGATGCTGCTCAAGCGCGGCATCATGGCGGCGGCGGAAGTCGTCGCGCGCAGCATCCGCGATCAGGCGATGCCGATTGACAGCAAGGAAGAAATCGCTCAGGTGGCGAGCGTGAGCGCTCAGGACACCGAAATTGGTAATTTGATCGCCGAAGTGATGGACAAAGTCGGTAAAGATGGCGTCGTCACCGTCGAAGAATCGCGCGGTCTGGAATTTGAAACCGAATATGTCGAAGGGATGCAGTTCGATCGCGGCTACATCAGCCCGTACTTCATCACTTCCCCGGACAGCATGGAAGCGACGATTGAAGAACCGTACATCCTGATTTACGAAAAGAAGATCAGCGCGGCTCAGGATATCGTTCCTCTGCTCGAAAAATTGGTGCAGATCGGCAAGCGTGATGTCGTCATCATCGCTGAAGATGTTGATGGCGAAGCACTGGCGACGCTCGTGCTGAATCGTCTGCGCGGCATGCTCAACGTGCTGGCAGTCAAAGCGCCGGGCTTCGGTGATCGCCGTAAGGCGATGCTGCGTGACATCGCCATCCTGACGGGCGGCACGGTCATCAGCGAAGAAACCGGTCGCAAGCTCGAAACCGTCACCCTGCAAGACCTCGGTCGCGCGGGCAAGGTCAGCTCGACCAAGGACGACACTGTTGTGGTTGATGGTGCGGGCGAAGAAAGCGCGATCAAGGGTCGTATCGACGAAATCCGCAAGGAAATCGACCTGAGCACCAGCGATTATGACCGCGAAAAACTTCAGGAACGTTTGGCGAAGTTGAGCGGCGGCGTGGCAGTGATCCGCGTCGGCGCGGCGACCGAAACCGAACTCAAGGAAAAGAAGCACCGCGTGGAAGACGCACTGAGCGCCACCCGCGCCGCTGTTGAAGAAGGCATCGTCCCCGGTGGTGGTGTCGCGCTGATCAACGCCGTCGCCGCGCTCGATGACGTGAAGATGAGCAACGAAGACGAGCAGACGGGCGTGGTCATCGTCCGCCGTGCGCTCGAAGTGCCGATGAAGAAGATCGCAGCGAACGCGGGCGTGGATGGCGGCGTCGTCATTCAGGAAGTCCGCCGCCGTCAGGCAGCCGAAAATAACCACAAGATCGGCTACAACGTGCTGACGAACGAATACGGCGACATGGTCGCAGCAGGCATCCCCGACCCGGCGAAGGTGACTCGCGGCGCGGTGGAAAATGCCGCCTCGATTGCGTCGATGATCCTGACGACCGAAGTCTTGATCACGGATGCGCCGGAAAAAGATAAGCCCGCCGCCGCTCCGCCGATGCCGGAATACTAAACCGCGCAAACGCGTAATGTTTGAAACGCAAAGGACGCAGAGATCGCAGAGGTCTCTGCGTCCTTTTTGCTTAGAAAGACAGGCTCTCGTGCGTCTTCACAAAATATACAGAAGAATCCACGTCATCAGCGTGGATTCTTCTGTTTTGATGTATGCCGATCAATTCAAATTGGGTGGGTGGGATCAGGCGGAGTCTAATTTGGTGTTCAGCGGCTGATTGGCGCGGCGGTTTTCGTCGTAAAACATCATGATCAAGATCACGATCTGCCCAAACGGTACGAACCAAAACAACTGCCACCATCCGCTGTGCCCTACCGCATTCAGTCGTCTCGCGCCAGCGGCGAGGAACGGTACCAAGAGGATTAAGGATGCGATCTGTCCCAGCCTTTCATCGATAATGGTGCAAACTGCCAGTACCAGCACCACAAAAAGCAAAAACCACCCGTACTCAAAGCGCGTCGCCGTACCCGAAAAGTTAGCAAACTGGCGCAGACCGCTTTCGACCGCGTCACGCGGGGTTACAGGCTCCTCTTTTTCATTGAGGATCAACTCATTGGAGTCGATCTCGAAGACGGCAGCCAAGACACGGATGGATTCGAGCGACGCGCTGCCGCCATTTTCTAGCCGCTGGATGGTGCGCAAGCTAAGCCCACAGGCTTCGCTCAACTGCTCTTGCGACCAATTCCTCGCGATGCGTAACTTCTTCACCAAGTTTGAATTGATTTTCATGCGTGTTTTCCTCGCTCGCTCGTATCTATGGTTTGGGTTTACACCTCTCACTATAGGCGAGAATATAAAGCCATGTCTACGACATGAGGGCGTCAGTTAGGCGACAAAGCATGTTTTGAATGGCTCGCCGCCGCTCCGCCGATGCCGGAATACTAAAAGCGTAATGCTTGAAACGCAAGGACACAGAGATCGCAGAGGTCTCAGCGTTTTTTCTTGATCAACATGCAGGAGCAGCCATAAACTGAAGATCGATCCGATCCGCCGCAACCTTTGCAGCACCACCAACGCTAGGAGGACTACGTGTGACAACTCTCCATTTGATGGTTGGGCTTCCGTGTTCAGGAAAAACCACGCTTGCACAGAAACTTGAGCGCGAACAATCAGCGCTACGATTGACCACCGATGAATGGCACATACGCCTGTTCGGTCAAGATGCTGAGGAACCAGAACATGATGCGCGTCATACGCTCATCGAAGCGATGCTTTGGAACATCGCAAGTCGAGCGCTTGAACTGGGAACAAACGTCATCCTTGATTTCGGGTTTTGGGCACGAGAAGAACGCGAAGACTATCGGGCACGAGCAAAGCAGCTTGGAGCCAGCAGCGAAATCCACTTTCTCGATATACCGGCAGATGAGTTGATGCGCCGGTTGGCGGTACGTAATGCGCAACCTTCGCACACCGATTTTTATATCCCCGAAGCGATGATGAAGCCTTGGATCGCGTTCTTCCAACGCCCAACGCCCGACGAACTTGAGCGCCGAGAGTAGAGACATGCATTCGGTCTTGACCGTCTCACCTCCAATCCTTAACCCATTGGATCACATTGGACTCACCGCCTGTGCTAGAATGCACAAGGAATTAAACGCAGATTCGATTAAGAAAGTGTCTCCCTCCGGTTTAGCGGCTTATTTGCGTGATCGTCAACGGACTGGGAGGTTGTGCCAATGTTTCACCCGAATGATCCCATACGCGGGAATATGCTGCTCGGCTTAGAAACGTCGATGCAGGAAGAAATCGAACTGATCGAACGCCGCCGCCGTTTTGCCAAAGCGCGGCGCGGAGATTATCTCCGTCTTGATCTGCCAGAAGAAGCGGAAATCGTGGAAGAAGGCTTCTACGACGCGGAAACCGCCGAAACACCCGAAGCGGTTCACTAAACAAACAAGAAGGGACAGGTCGCGTGACCTGTCCCTTCGCATTTCTATCCTCATCCCCCGATCCCTTCTCCATCGCAAGTGATAGAGAAGGGGAGCTTTTGAACTGAGGGGTTATTCGACTTCTTCAATCGAAACTTCGTAGGCGATATTCGAATAGCTGTAATCGCTGATGCGAATGATCACTTCGCCCGCCGCAAACGGTGTGATGTCGATGCTGATGCGGCTAACCTGACCCGTGCTGGTGTAGCCGAGCGAGCTTCCCTGCTGCGTAATGTCGATGCTCGGAGCGCCTGTCGAACCGGAGGCAACTTCAAGCGTCAAACGATAGGTGGTGTTCGCGCTTGCATCAAAGGCGAGGGTACGGGTAAACGTGTTGCTGTTGAACGTAATCCGCTGCGGTCCGTCATTCAAGCTGGGGAGTTCGGTGCGCGAAATCGTCACATCAACTTCACCGACTTCACCGGAGGTCGAGCGCACGATCACCGTGTACGTCCCTTCGGAGTTGAGCGCCACGCCGATCAGTTCAGGATTAGAGCCAGAGCCGCTGTCTTCGTCACTGGCGACGGTGTAGTTGCTCGGATCGGTGATCGTTAGATTGGTATCAATATCGCCTTCGACGACGACATCGATCACATCACCGAGTTCGCCTTCAAACTGAAGGAAAATCGCCTGATTATTGTCCGACAATTCGACGGTTACGGGTTCGTTGAATACCACGTCCGCGACTTCAACGCGATCCAGCACGACTTCATAGTTACCAACGCTGGAGCGGCTCAGGCTGGTGACGATCAGCGTGTAATCGCCCGTCGTCGGCAGCGTGAACGGTCCAATGCGCGAGTCGAGGTTGCCCGCGCCGTCATCATTATAGGCAAGCTGGCTGCCGTTCTGTTCGAGAATCAGGTAGCTGTCGTAATCGTCCGAATAGTGCTCGGCGATGATGACATCTCCCGCCGAACCGCGGAAGGTGAAACGAACTTCAAGTTCATTTGAGGTCAGCGAACCCGTCACACGCTCGCCGTATTCAACGCGGTTCACTGTGACTTGGTTGACCGAGAGGATAAAATCACCCGTCGTGCCGCTGTTGCCGTTGCGGTACGAATAGCTTTGTGCCACGAGTGTATATGTGCCAGCACTCAGCGAATACGAAATACGCGAGTCAAGGCTGCCTGCGCCGTCATCATCAAAGGCAATTTCATTACCTTCTTCGTCCAGCAGCGTAAGATAGCAGTCGAAATCGTCCGACACCAGAGTGGCAACGATGTCCGTATCCTCTTCCACAGTCAGCGTATAGGCGATCGCAAGTTCATCACCAGTCAGTTCGCCGTCAACTGGCTCACCGAGCGCGATCTCACCGCCGTCTGCGGGTTCTGCTTGGACTTGATTCTGAGCGAACGCCGTCACCGGCACAACGAGCAGGGCGATCACGAGAATCAGCCCGAAGCGATGGAGCAGGAAACGCATAACGTTCTCCTTGTGTAGGTATGGTTACGTGAATGAAGAAATGCGCCTTACATGATCATTGTATGCCAGTTCTTCCAAATGTGCCGCCCACGTGGGGCAAACATCGGGCAAACAGCACGAAACAGTGATATAGTGTGCTAGACGCCGGGTGCGCGTGATAAGTTCCCGCGCATAAGCTGAGGATTTAAAAACGCATGTCAATGATTGAACGATTTGCAGGGTGGATTCGCCCCCTGCTTGAAGTGCCCGTCGTCCGCAAAACCCGCCGCAATCACGGGCTGGAACACGCGACGATCCACGTTTTGAGCAGCCGGGTGAAGGGGCTGCGTATGGCTGGGCGGAGCGACGCGGGCGGGTTTGTGCTGTTGGGCGAAGCGCGCACGGAGGCAATCGAAGCGGCAGCGCGGGATGCGCTGCGCCGGATGAAAAACGGCGAGCATGGGTTAGCCGTGCATCCCAACTGCGGAACAAACCTGCTCACGACCGGATTCTTGACGACGACAACCGCCTTGATCGGCTTTGCGGGCAAAAGCCGCCGCGATGCGTGGGAGCGTACCCCGCTGGTGCTGTTCGCGGTGATCTTGGCGATCATTGTGGCGCAGCCGCTCGGCGGATCGCTGCAAAAGTACATCACCACCGAAGGCGACCCCGGTGACTTGGAAATCGTCCAGATTACAAGCGGTACAATGCGATCCCCGTTTGGAGGCGAAATCGCTTATCATCGTGTGAAAACCCGCTCTACGTAGTTCGATGAGGCTGCTCCACCATGACGCCCTACCCTGATTACCTCCGCCCCGTTTTTGAGCGGTATATCACGGCTGCCTACACGTCCCTAACCGAAGATGATGCAGCGATCAGCATGCCGCTGACTCCGTATTTTGGGAGCGGCGGCACGCTCGATGTATCCACCGGAATTACATACCCCACCAAAGCTGAACGCGCCCGCCGAAACCCGCAGATCGCGCTGCTGTATTCCGATCCGAAAGGATCAGGCGTATTGCAGCCGCTGACGATTCTCGCTCAAGGGTATGCGGCGGTGCGCGATGCTGATTTGCAAGCGAATACGGATCGGTATCTCCGCGAGTCGATGCAGAAAATTCCGGCGGCAATGGCGGGAATGCCGAAGTCTCTGCTGCGTCAGATGGGCTGGTATTTCACACGCATCTATATCGAAATGACTCCGGCACATCTGTATTGGTGGATACATGGGCGCGAAGATGACCCGCCGGAAGAATGGCACGCGCCGGAAGACCTGATTTATCCGCCGAGCGATCCCGCGCCGCAGGGCAAAGCGCCCGGCGCATGGAAAGCCGCACCGCTCAATTGGAAAGCGGACGCGGCACGCGCGCTCAACTTGGGGATGCCCGTGCTCGCGGCGAAAGGGATGGACGGTTTCCCGATTGCGATGCAGGCACGCTCGGTTGAACTTACGGAGACAGGCTTCTTACTCGAAATGCCGATTGGCTTTCCGTTTCGCTTTGCGGGCGAAGGCAGCTTGAGCTTCAGCTATCACCCGGAAACATTCACCGGACAGAAGAATAAGCTGTTCCGGGGGCGCATCGGTGACTTGAGCGGAAAGATTCATTTCGTGGTTGAACGTCAATTAGGGGATTGGAGCGCGGGCGGCGACAACCGGATCGCCGGAGCGCTGTCGTTCTTGCGGGCATCGCTTCAACTGCGCCCACGTTTGAAAACGGAGGCGGCGCGGCGCGGTCAGCCCGTGCCCGTGGTGAAACTGCCGTAGGATTAACCCAAACAAAAAGCCCCTCACCCCATGCGGGCTTGTCCGATATTGAACGGCAACCCCTCCCCCACTCGCTTCGCTCGTCTCCCCTCCCCGAATTCAGGGAGGGGCGCAAGCAAAAGCGCGCTTTGTGGTGAGTGTGGGAGAGGGGGCAGGGGGTGAGGAGCAGCTGCACATCCATCTCTGCAATGGGCTAAATAGGTGAATCGTGAGCGCATATCCCACCGAACTGACACCGATCTTTCAGCAGTACATCACCTGTGAGTATGCGTCGATCACCAAGATGGAGACGCCGATCACGATGCCTGTCACGCCGTATGTGGGCGCGAACGGCACGCTTGATGTGTCCACCGGGCTGGTGTATCCGGCAAAAGCTGAACGCGCCCGCCGCAACCCGAAGGTCGCGCAGTTGTTCAGCGATCCGCGCGGATCAGGGGTGAAGGCGGCGCATACCGTCCTCGTCATGGGTGATGCGTGCGTGCGCGACCGTGACCTGCAAGCGAACACCGACCGCTATATTCGGGAATCGATGCGAAAAATCCCCGATATGATGCACGGTTTCCCGCACTTCTTGGTCAAAATGCAAGCATGGTATTGGGTGCGCATCTGGATCGAAGTCACGCCGAGAAAAATCATGTGGTGGCGCGATGGCAACCTCGACTCCGCGCCGGAAGTGTGGATCAACCCGAACGCGGGTGCGCCCGCGTCTGACCCGTCTCCGGCAGGAATGCCGCCCAAACCTTGGAAAGAATCGCCGCAAGAATGGCGCACGGGGGCAAGCCGCGCCGTTCGGACGATGGGCAAGCCCGTACTGACGGTGATCGGCGCGGACGGGTATCCGCTGCTGCTGCGGGCAACTCAGGTTGGGCTAACGCCGGAAGGTTTCGCGCTTGATATGCCCGCCGGAACGCCGCCGGATATGCTGCGCGAAACGCCCGCCTGTTTGACCTTTCATCAGCACCCGGATCGCTTCACCGGGCAGGAGAATATGCTGTTTATCGGCAGGATCACGCGCACGGATGGGACTCACGTTCAATTTCAGGTTGAACGGCGCGCAGTCGATTGGAGCGGAGGCGGCGCGGGGCGCTTTGCGAAGGTGTTCGGCACGCTTTCGTTTTTGAATGCTGGATTCCGCTTGACTTCCCGTTTGCGCCGCGAGGCAGAACGGCGCGGTCAGTCCGTCCCGAAGATACAGATTCCGTAGGTCACGCACATGAGCAAACCCGCTCCAACCTTCTATATCTTTCACGGAGATGACGATCTCCGTATTGATGAAGAAGTCGAAAAGATGCGCGCCCGCATGGGCAGCGGCGCGGAGGCAGACCTCAACACCGCCGAATATGACGGTCAAACGGTGGATGCTGCCGAGATCATCGGCGCAGCGTCGGCGTATCCGTTTCTATTTGATAAACGCTTGATCATCGTCAAAGGGATGCTGGCGTGGATCACACGCAAAGGCGCGGGCGAAACGGGCAAACGCAATGTCGAACGGCTTGCCGCTGACCTGCCCAAACTCCCCGAATGGGCGCGTGTGGTCTTCTGCGAACGCGCCAAAGTGCCGGATACGCATAAAGTGATCAAGGCGGCGCGTGAGAGCGAAAGCGGCTACGAAAAACTGTTTGAAGTCCCGCGCGATGCGACGGCGTGGATCATCAAACGCGCGGCTGATCAGTACGGCGCGGAGATCGAAATGCCCGCCGCCGCCGCGCTTGCCAGCGTAATCGCCGGAGATTTGCGCCGCGCCGATAATGAACTCCTCAAATTGGCGTCGTATGTCGGCGGCGCACGCCCGATCCGCGAGAGCGATGTCGCGCTGCTCACGCCGTATGTGTCTGAGGCAAATGTGTTTCAGATGGCGGACGCAATCGCGGAAGGGCGCGGGGGCGCGGCATTAGAGGCATACGGCAAGCTGATCGATCAAGGCGAAGAACCGCTGATGATCTACGGGATGATCGTGCGCCAATTCCGCCTGCTGCTGCTGGCAAAAGAGCATCTCGCGGCGGGCGGCTATACCAGCACGCTTGCCGAAGCGCTTAACACACGCTCCGGCTACGGACTGGACAAAATCGCGCGCCAATCCCGCGCTTTTGAACTGGATCAGCTTGAGCGTATTTACCGCATTTTGCAGGATTACGACCGGCAGATGAAAACAGGGGCGATCACGCCGGAGTTGGCGCTGCCGCTGTTGATCGGGTCGCTGACGCGGTAGGGAACACGGGTACTACCGGATTTGGTGGTCTCAATCAACCCCTCCCTAAATCCCTCCCCGCTGTCGCAGGGAGGGACTTTGCGCACGCGTGAATTCCCCCTCTACGAAGTGGAGGGGGCAGGGGGAGGTGAAAAACCACCCAATCCGGTAAACATCAACGCAAAGGAGATTTGCTACCACGCATACGCTTCTGGCGCAGCGCCGCCGGGTCCGGGAAAGATTTCGTCGAGCGTTTTAAGCTGCTCGTCCGTGAATTTGATCGTCATCGCGTGCAAATTATCGTCAAGCTGTTCGGCGGTGCGCGGTCCGACGATTGGCGCGGTTACGGCGGGCTGCGCCAACAACCACGCAATTGCCACATCAGCGGGCTTTTCGCCCATCTCGCGGCAGAAATTCTCGTAGCGTTCGATCTGCGGACGAGCCTTTTCAAGCGCTTTTTGAACGCCGTCACTGGCGCGGCGACCCTGTGCTTGTTTCTCCAGCACGCCGCCGAGCAGACCACCCGCCAGCGGACTCCAAGGGATCAAGCCGAGTCCGTAATGCTGGCACGCCGGAATCACTTCGAGTTCGATCATGCGCGCATTCAAGTTATACAGGCTTTGTTCGCTGACCAAGCCGACAAAATGACGCGCTTTCGCGGCTTCGTTCGCTTGTGCGATGTGCCACCCGGCGAAGTTGCTGCTGCCCACATACAAGACTTTGCCCTGCTGCACGAGCGTTTCCATCGCCTGCCAGATTTCTTCCCAAGGGGTCAGGCGGTCAACGTGGTGCATCTGGTACAGGTCGATGTAGTCGGTTTGCAAGCGCTTGAGGCTGTCCTCGCATGCGCGGCGAATATGCAGCGCGGAGAGGCGGCTTTCGTTGGGCCAATCGCCCATGCTGCCGTAGACTTTGGTGGCGATCACGACTTTTTCACGCCGTCCGCCGCCCTGTGCCCACCAGCGCCCGACAATCTTTTCGGTGACGCCTTCGCCCTTCTTCCAGCCGTACACGTTCGCGGTGTCGAAGAAGTTGATGCCGACCTCAAGCGCGTGATCCATGATCGCGTAGCTGTCCGGTTCGGTGGTGTGCGGACCAAAATTCATCGTGCCGAGACACAAACGACTGACTTTTAATCCGGTGCGACCTAGTTGTGTGTAATCCATCTAACAACATCCTCTTTGCTCTGCGATTTTCTGTGTAGGGCAAACGCCTCACACCCTGCCCCGCTCTGGCTGAGGAGCAAGCATCATTTACGACATCTCTTGCTTGAGAATAGGTTTTGATGCGTTTGCCCTAGCTTTCATTGTGACTCGGCTTGTGCATTACAGCACAGCATTGGATGTATGAATTGGACTTGGACAGACAAAAATCAGCGCAAAGGGCGCAGAGGAGCAGTCCTTCTCTCTGCGGTTCGATCTCGCGTTGTTTACGCCGTCTGCGGCGTGAGCGTTTGCGCTTCGCCGCGCATCAAAAACAGATAGCCGTCCTCAAGCGTTGGCTCGGCGGGCTGAGCGTTCGGGTACGCGCTCACGTCACCCATGACGCGGTACTGTACG
>JAPKMU010000171.1 GCA_026645745.1 Anaerolineae bacterium
GTCTTCCTATACCAAGCAGTTGAGACGTCTGGAAGAAGGCGTTCACGTTGTTGTTGGCACACCGGGTCGCGTGATCGACTTGATCGAACGCGGCGCGCTAGTGCTTGGCGGCGTCGGGTATCTCGTGCTGGACGAAGCCGACGAGATGCTCAAGATGGGGTTCATTGATGATGTCGAGCGCATCCTGCGCGAAACGCCGAGTGAGCGCCAGACCGCGTTGTTTAGCGCCACGATGCCGAACGAAATCCGGCAGTTGGCGACCAATTACATGCACGATCCGGTCAGTGTGACCGTTGCGCACAAGACGATGACCGTCCCGCAAATCGAGCAGAAATATTTCCTGATCGATGAGCCATATAAGTTGGCGCTCACGGCGCGGCTTTTAGAGACGGAACAGATCAAGAGCGCGCTGATCTTTACGCGTACCAAGCTAGGCGCGGCAGGATTGGCGGATTCGCTCTTGGCGCGCGGTTTCGCCGTCGAAGCGATTCACGGTGACTTGAGCCAAGATGTGCGGGAAACCGTGATGCGCCGCTTCCGCAGCGGGTTAGTGCATATTCTGGTGGCAACCGATGTTGCCGCGCGCGGGCTGGACATCGATCATGTTTCGCATGTGATCAACTTTGATATTCCTTACGATGCAGAGGATTATGTCCACCGCATCGGTCGCACCGGACGCGCCGGACGCGAAGGCATGGCGATCACGCTGGTGACGCCGCGTGAACGTCGTTTGCTGCGCGTGATCGAGCATTACACCAAGAGCACGATCAACCGCGAAAACCTGCCAACCGCCGACGAAGTGCTGGCGAAGCGCGATCAAGCGTTTACGACGAAGCTCTCCGAAACGATGGTCGAGCCGGATTTGGGGCGTGAAGTCGCGCTCGTCGCGCAGATGATCGAAGCTGGCTATGAGCCGACCGAGATCGCGGCGGCGGCGATCCGCTTAGCGCGTGCCGATGATCTGCGTCGTCCATTGGAAGAAATCCGCGAACCGCATTTGCGCGAACGCCGCGAAGGCGAGCGTATGAGCGGCGGTCGTGAAGGCTTCAACCGGGGTGGAGAGCGCCGCTATGGAGACCGGGAACGCCGTTTCGGCGGCGACCGCCCGACAAGCCCAGAGGATCGTCCGCCGCGCCGCTCACGCGCTGATAAGACCGGACGCGAAGCCGGAATGGTGCGTCTGCTCGTCGATGTTGGGCGCGAACAAGGCGTGCAGCCGGGTGACGTGGTCGGCGCGATTGCCGGACGCGCGGGCATTCCCGGTAAGGCAATCGGCGCGATTGATATTCACCGCAACGAAACCTATGTCGATGTGATGGAAACGCATGTTGATCGCGTGCTGCGTCAAATGCAGCAGGGCGTGACGATGCGCGGCAAAGAAATTCACATCCGGCGCGCGGATCAGAACTAACCAGAGAGAAGGGCGTGATCGTTTGATCGCGCCCTTTTTTGTTTCCGTTATTCGGGGATCACGCGCAGAGTCACGATCTGGAACGGCGTCACCGGAAATGTGATCGTGTCCCCGTCGATTACTTCAAGCTGCGTTTGATTTTCCTCAAGCAAGTTGGTGATGTACGCCTCGCGCACAGGGAATCCGAGCCGTAGTTTGATCGCGCTGCGGCTGTGCGTGTACTCGTACAGGCGGACGATGACACCGTTATCGTCTTCGGCACGCTTGACCGTTTCGATCTGTACGATTTCAGGCTCAACCAAATCAATCAAGTGGAATGATGCTGCTTTACTCTGCGTAGATGTTCCCTCAACCGTGAAACCCGGATCGTTGAAGGTATACGCGCTGCGCACTGTGTTTTGAAGGGTCGTATCCGCCGTAAAACGATACGCGAATTCGTGCACACCTTGATCAGCGTCGGGATCAGGGTTGGTCGGTGAACGGAGCAGGCTTAACCGGATCACGTTATCACGGACATCATGCCCATACTTGCAGTCGTTGATCAAGCTGACGCCAAACTCTCCCTCTTGCAGCATCACCCATTTATGTGCGCAGGTTTCAAAGCGTGCCCAATCCCATGAAGTGTTGCGCGTGGTCGGGCGTTCGACATTGCCCCACTGCACCTCGTGGATCGCTTTGGTGGCGAGCATATCGACCGGAAATGCGACTTTGAGCAGGCTGTGACGTTCGCGCCAATCGATCTGCGTCCTCACGTCGAAGTGACGCGCATCGCGGGTCATCGAGATACGCTGAACGTAGTCACTGCTGCCAATGCGGCGCTCGATTTTGATCGTCTTGCGGTATGCCGTGTTTTCTACAAGTTCGATGCGGTGGGCGGGTTCGGCGTAGGTCACGCGATCATCAAAGAAAATGTCGATGTCCCATGCATCCCAGTTGTTCGGGCGGTCTTCAAACAATTGAAACTGGTTCGCAAGCGCACCCGATGGCAGGATTTCGCGTCCTTGTTCCATCAAATCGAGTCGTCCGCCTTTGTGGAGGTAAACCCGGGTGATGTCGCCGTCCTCGTCCAGTTCCACGCGAAGCGTGCCGTTATCAAGACAACGCGGCGACGCTTCAACCCACGAGTCACCTGACGATGGCAGCGATTCCGGGTTGACCCATACTGTATACGGCGGGCAAATCCGATCCGGTTGTTCGACATAGGTTTGTGAGCCGGACGGATTGACCATGAGCTGTTCGCCGCCGTAATGCCGCTGAATCACCTCAAGCGCGTTTTGCTTGATTACTTCGCCTAGGCGGGTGATCTCGGCGTAATAACTTTCGCTCTGCTCGTACACTTCGTGAACACTGCTGCCGGGAATAATGTCGTGGAACTGGTGTAAAAGCAGAATCTCCCAAGCCTGATGGATCGCTTCATGCGGATATTGGTACGTTTTGTCGAGCAAGCTGGCAACCGTCGCCAAAAATTCAGCGTCATGCAGCAGAAATTCGCTTTTGCGATTCCAACGCTTGTTGCGCGCCTGTGTCGTGTACGTGCCGCGATGCGCTTCTAAATAAAGCTCACCATTCCATGTCGGCAGTTTCGCGCCTGATTTCGCTTCCAGATCGCGGAAAAAATCGACTACACGGGCTTGGCGCACCTGTGGAATCCCCGGCATCGCGTCGAGCGTGCGCACATTTTCGATCATCTCGCGGGTCGGTCCGCCGCCGCCGTCACCCCAACCATAGCTCATCAGAATATCGCTGTGCAGGTGCTTCTGCTGGTAGTTGATCCATGTGCCGAGCGCGACCATCGAATCGACTTCAGCGTTATAGGTGGCGCGGCTGTTGATGTTCGATGCTTCCGGCGCGGTGCTGAAGTGCGTCAAGACCTTTGTGCCATCGAGTCCCTGCCACCAGAATGAGTCATAGGGCAGGCGGTTGTATTGATTCCATCCGATCTTGATCGTGAAGAAGTATTCGAGTCCCGCGCCTTTGATCAACTGGGGGAGATTCCACGCATAGCCGAACACATCTGGCAGCCAGAGTATGGGCGATTCGGAATCTGCTCCGAAGTGTTCACGAAAGAACGCGCGCCCATACAAGAACTGCCGCACGAGCGACTCCGCGCCGGTGAGATTGCAGTCGGCTTCGAGCCACATCCCACCGATGGTTTCCCATCGTCCTTCTTGCACACGCACTTTGATCTGCTCAAACAGGGCGGGCTGGTCTTGCATCATCCACTTGTAAAGCTGGGGAGTACTCTGCACAAACTGAAATTCAGGGTACTGCTCCATCAGGCGTAGTACCGTACTGAACGTGCGCGCGGCTTTGTGGCGTGTCTCGTCTACCGTCCACAGCCACGCAACGTCGATATGGGCGTGTCCGGTCGCGGCGATGGTCACATCGAGCGGCATTCCTGCCGCCTTGATTCCCTCACGCAGTACGCGATCCGCTGCGGGAAGGCTCGTGTAAAAGTGATCTTCTAATGGATCGCGGGTATCCAAGACTTTAAAAGCATCATCAAGCGCATTGTATAGACGGCTTTTTGCGGGGTCATTTTCAGGTAGATTTTTTGCGGCAACCCACGCCATTTGCGCACGTGTATAAAACTCGCGTGCGGCGACATCCGTTTGAACGAGCGCGGAAGTTCCCATATAGAGTTTGCGTGCATCGGTGACATGCGTGCCGCCCATCAAGCCGCACCATCCATGCAGCAAAAGGTGGTGTTCGCGCCCGTCACGCCACCGATTTGGTAGGCGAATTTCTTGATGTCTGCGATCAACACCGCAGAAGGCTTCACCGTCGATGTAAAGCAGCGCTTCTGGATGATCAAAGTCCCCGCTTTCACCGAGGTTGAACAAAAGCGCGGCGGAATCAAACGTGTCTGGAATGATGAAAGTGGTTGCAAGCGCAAAGTGCATCCCTTTTGCGCCCCAATACGAATTGGGTGGGAGTATTTCCCACGCAGCGGTATCAGCGTCAAGCGGCGGCGGGGTGAGCGCGCCGGCAAGGGAAGTGAAACGAAATGGTGCAAGTGGAACTGATTTGCGGTAGATCAGCGGCTTGATAAGCTGAAGCCGCCGTTCGATCTTGAGCTGTGTGTGGCGAATATCATGCGGGAGCATACTGACCTTTGCAGGAATAGATCAAGGTTAGCGAATCAATTCCTAGACTCTAGCGCAAAGGTTCGGGGTGGTGAAGGGATGGGATCAATACAGAGCCGCAAAGATCGTAAAACTTCTTTGCGGCTCTGCAAATTTGTACTAGCCGACGCGTCCCGCCCATAGCGATCGGGTATAACAGCCATTCGGATAGCCGATGAACTCGTATCCGGTATAGCTCGTTCCATTTGCGTCAAAGGCGATCTCGATGGTGACGTTCGCATTGCCATCCACCGTTGGGGTATTAAATCCCGCATTGTAGACATTCACCCCTCCCGCACGGTACAGGACATAACTCGTTCCCGTATCGGTGTAGGTGAATACCAGCGATAGTCCATCCGCCGACGGGATCAGGATATGCGGCGCATCAGTCGACTTTGGAGGGGTACTGGTGCAGGTATCCTCAATCACTGTAGCGACCAATGTCCAATTCCCTGAACGGATGAAGAAACTGCCCGTTGGTTCAGCGCTCGGCGTGAGAGTCGGCGTGGGTGGCGCAGGTGTTTCAGTTGGCGGCGGCGCTGGAATAGTTGCTGCTGCCGAGATCACGGCATTCTCCGGTTCGATCTGGACGATTGCACCGTATACCCAAGCAGTTCTGTTTTGCCCCCGCCGAATCACGTACCAAACATTCGAACCACTGCCCGAACGCGCGATAATTTCAAAGCGTTCGCCGTTTTGCGCCGAACCGACGACGGGGTAATTTGTGCCGGGACCTTCACGTAAGTTGATCGAGTCGCCCATCACAACTGCAATTGGCACGCTGGGCGCTGGGGTGTCAGGCGGCTGCACGATTTCGGTGGTTTGTGTTGGTGTCGGTGTGATATCTGGCAGAACCGGCTCACGGCTTGGCGTATTGGTCGCAAAGTCAAGCGGATCCACAATTTGGGGGATGGCTGTCCCATTGGCGTGCTGTGTTGTCAGCGCTTCGATGGTCGCCATCAAATCGGCAGTCGGCGTGGCGGTATGAGCACTGGTCGGTTCTTCAGTGCTGCCCTCCAGTCCCGCACCAATATCGGTGCTTTCGATGTTAGGACGGAGCACATTTGCCGCCAAAAGCACCGCGAAGGCGATCACCATGAGCGCGGCGGCAGCCGACGTGAGCGGCATCACCATACGCCGAACCGTGCTTCGACGCTTCGGTACGATAGGCTGTGGGGTTTGGAGATTGCGCAGCATCGGAGCAAGCGGCGGCAGATCCGTGAGATTAGCGACTGCTTCGGCACGTACCGCTCCAGCGATCGCTTGCCACTCGCTGACCGCTTGGCGGCACTCGGCGCATGTGCGGATATGCTGTTCGACTTGCTGGGATTCTTGCCAGTTCAGTGTTCCGGCGACGTAGAAGGGGATGAGATCTTCCCAATATTTACTGTGCATGGAATGTCTCCCCGGACGCCTGCAAGACCTTCCGAAGCATTTCTTTGGCGCGGTGCAAACGGCTCTTAACCGTTCCGACCGAAACGCCTAAGACCTCTGCGACTTCTTGCCCGCTTAAGCCTTGATAAAAGACCAGAATCAGGATTTCTTGATGAAACTTGGGGAGTTCATGAATTGCCTGCCGCAGCGTTTGTGCTTGATTCCGCGCTTCGGCGTGCTCCAGCGGTGAGTTATCACCTGTGTGTAGGTTTTCATCGAGTTCGACCATGCGCGGGGTATAGCGCCGCCCTGCGTTGATCGCGCGGTTGCGCGCGATGGTTAGCATCCATGTGCGAACTTTGCTTTCACCGCGAAACGTCGCAGCATGATTCCAGACTGCCATCATCACGTCTTGCAGGACTTCTTCGGCAAGTTGATGGTCGTCCAAGTATGACCGCAAGTAGTTGAGGACGTTCGCCCCGTGCCTTGTGTACAGCTCATGAAGCGCCCGCCCATCCCCCCGCGCGATCGCCTGAATCAGAGGGAGATCGGGGTCAGGTGGGGGTGTGATCGTTGGAAAAGGCATGATCCGTGCCTGTGCTTTCGCTGGAACCATCTTACCTCCGCACGTACTACCGGATGAGACACAGCGGCACGGGACGGAGTTCCACATTAGTTATAACGCGTTTGAGATCGATGGGGTTATACAGTACCACTAAGGAGTGTTTAATTTCGTCACTATCACAAAGATAGCCCGAATGACCTACTGTGTGAAAATGGTAAAGTGGCTAGACTGGTTACATCATTTATGATCGACTGCACATGTGATGCTGAGATCGACCGATTATCCTCGCCGTTTTCATACGTTTGACGAGTCAGCGAGGACTGAATAACATGGCTTCCGGGTTCCATTCGTTCGTGTTCAAGAAAGACGTGCAGACGATTCGCCGCTATAGCAACGACGCCGCCGATATCCTTGAGCAAATTTACCACCAATACGGGGCGCACGCGGGGTATTGTGCCGCGAACGCTATCAAGAAGATCATGGCGAGTGTTGACAGCATGGCAGGCGTCGCCGCGAGCAATTGGCAAGCGGAACTCCGCGAGGTTCCACAAGCCACTCATGATGCACGGCGGGCAGTCGATGTATTTCTGTATGACTATGGCGCAGTTGATAATGCGCGGTGGTCACGCGACTAAACGAAACACCCCCCATATGAAATCTCCACAACGGGGACGCCAATCGTCCCCGTTTGAATTTCTATCCCCAACCCCACTTTTTCAAGTTTTTGCAGTTTAATTACGGAACCTTTCTTATTCGCGGAACAGATTATTTACGTTCTTCGTCTGCTGTGTGTCTGTAACGGACGACGAAGGATGTTCTGTTCAGTTGAGGGAGAAAGATCATGTTCAAGCACCAATTCTTCATGAAGCAAACCGCCGCTGCCGTCATCGCTTTCGTCCTGCTTGTTGTCGCACCTGTATTCGCTGTGAACGCACAGGAAAGCATATGGTACACCGGCTATACGGAATGGCGTACCGAAGTGCAGATCAACGATCAGTTCAGCATACCCAACACCACCCTACGCCAAGTCTCGAATTTGTCGGTTGATTTGCTGCCAGACGGAAGTGTACAGGTCATGTTCGACTTGACCCTATCGCGCCGCAATGGAGAAAGCACGACTGTCAACGGCATCATCGCCATTTTGATCGGATTGGTGCGCGACGATGGCACGGTGGTCTACTCGGTGGACGACGTCCAAACACAAGGGTCTGGCGACCCGATCCCCACCGAATCCATCAGTTTCCTTTTTATTTCGTCTGCATGGAATCGCTATGTGCGCGGCGTGTTCCGTGAGGTGCCCCGTCCAATGGAGTTTGTTGTCGCGGATGACGCGATGGCGGCTCGTCCGCAAGGGTAGGGCTGTTATGAGGGTGGGTGGGCTGCGGCTTATCCGCCCTCAATTTCGACAAAAAAAGCGCTCAAGTTCGCCTGTAAGCCGCCTTCTGTCGTGGGTGATCATCTCTCTAGCGCTGCGCTTACGCACACCGTCATGCAGCATACCCGGCGCTTTTTGCGGGACGGAGCGCCCCAATGCGCCTGCTTTGCCTTGCTCCCAGCGGGGGTTGCCTAGCCGCGACAGTCACCTGCCGCGCTGGTAGTCTCTTACACCACCGTTTCACCCTCACCGCACAGGCGAACCTGCACGGCAATATCCTTCTCTGTTGCCCTATACCATCAGGTCACCCCGATCTGGCTGTTAGCCAGCGCCGTCTCCTACGGAGGGCGGACTTTCCTCGAACGGCGAACCGTCCGCGATCACCTAGCGTACTTGAGCGCATCGCTCATGATAGCACACCTGACCCATTTCGTAACGCCGCAGATTACGGGGTTTTACGACGAGCGTTGACCGATAGCCTTTACAATAGCGCATATTGGACGCTGAGTTCCTGATGTTTTCCCCTTATGACGACTCTTACACGGCGCGACCGTTTCCCACAGTTCGAAAAGTGGGGACGGCGGCTGTCGAATGCGTGGAATTCCCTGTTTGCTCCCGGCGATCTTCCGGCGTTGATGATCGGTGTGCTGCTGCTGCTCATGCCTGCGCTCTCGCTGACATCGGCGGGGTGGGTGATCGACATGAACACGTTGATCCCTGTGATGATCTTCGGCGTGATCTTCGGTTTTCTGCTGTCGCGCAGCCAATACAATGAACTGGTTGGCTTGATCATCGGCACGATTTACGGCGGCTGCATCATCTTGGTTGTGGCGGCAGTCAATGACCCCGGCGATCTTGGCACGGGTATTTTCAACGTTTTCACGCGCACGATGCAGTGGATCAGCGATGCCGTCACGGGCGGGATCAACCAAGACGAATTGGTGTTCACGCTGATCGTCAGCACGCTCTTCTGGTTTTTAGGTTACAACCTCTCATGGCATATCTTCCGCATTGATCGCGTCTGGCGTGCGGTGTTTCCTCCCGCCCTGATTCTGATCACGAACAACGTCTACTATTCGGGGACGGCAAGCCTCGATTGGTATCTGATTCTGTTCACCTTCTTTACGCTGCTGCTGCTCGTTCGCTCGAATGCGGAGGCGCGCGAGTGGGATTGGTATCTCAGCGGAATCCGTGTGCCGCGTTCGCTCCGCAATCAGATTTTTCGGGCGGGAATGTTGGTCGCGGTCGTTATCCTTGCGGTAGCATGGCTGATCCCACAGCAAGACCTACAGGATCGCTTGCAGCGCTTCCAAGAATTTCTCGCCAGTGAGCCGCTCAACGAACTCAGCGAGATTTGGAATCGCCTATTTTCATCTGCGGACATTCAAGGTCCAACGACCGCCGATTATTATGGCGGCGATACCCTTCAGCTTGGCGGTGCAATTCGGCTTGGGGATGAGATCGTATTCCTTGTGACTGCGCCGCCGACGCGCCGTTACTATTGGCGGTCGCGCATTTTCGATCAATATGACAGCGGTCGCTGGGCGTCGAATGCAAGCCACCAAGTGACAGATCGTGTTGCGCCGTATGACTTCGCGCAGGAGAGCTATGTTGCGGGTTCGCGGGTTGCAGTCGAACAGGAATTTGTGATCGGCATGAATGCCTCGCGTTTGGTTTATGCAGCGCCGCAGCCACTTCAACTTGACCTTCCCGCGATTGCGTATATCAACTACGTGGGTGATTCCGCGAACAGCATCAGTGTCAACGCCGTCCGCCCGATCCGTGTGTTGTACGAAGGGGACACCTATACTGTAACCAGCCTATTGAGCGCCGCCACCCCTGACCAGCTTCGCGCCGCCGGAACAGATTACCCAGAATGGGTGCGCAACACCTATCATGGGTATATCCCATCGGTCACGGATCGCACCGTTCAACTTGCGCAGCGCATTGTGAGCGATGCCGGAGCGGTTACGCCGTATGACCGCGCGCGAGCAATCGAAGGTTGGCTGCGGTCGAACATCGTGTACAACGAATTGATTCCCGCGCCGCCGCCGGGAACTGACCCGGTTGACTGGGTGCTGTTTGAGTCGCGGCAGGGCTACTGCAACTACTATGCTTCAGCGATGGTGGTGATGCTGCGCACGATGGGGATTCCCGCGCGGCTGGCGGCAGGGTTCTCGCAGGGAGATTGGGATCAGAACTTAGGGGCATATGTGGTGCGCGAACGGGATGCGCATACATGGGTTGAAGTGTATTTCCCCGGTTACGGTTGGATCGAGTTTGAGCCAACTGCCGCGCAGTTTCCGATCAATCGGGGCGATGATCCGAACGATCCAACCGGTGGGGAAGACGGCGCAGCGCCGACGAATACCGCACTCCCGCCGACCGCAACACCAATCCCCACGAATACACCGCAGCCTTCGCAAACACCTACACCGAATGGAGCGCCGGAGGACAGTGCGGCAATTCCTCCTCCGGTACTGCCAACGGAAACGCCTACGCCGTCACCGACTCCCACTGCTACGCCGATTATCATTCCGACTCAGCCTCCGCCTGAGCGACCACAGCAGCGAAGCGCGCTTCAGTTTATTCTTCCCGCATTGGGGATTGTGCTCGTGCTGCTGCTGATCGTCGCACTGCTGATCGTCGTGGCGTTTTTCACGTTTTGGTGGTGGGAGTGGCGTGGGATGCGCGGGATGAATCCAATCGTGCGCGCTTATGCCCGTTTGGAACGCTACGCACGCTTGATCGGCATTCGTCCTGCCGCCGAACATACGCCGCAA
>JAPKMU010000172.1 GCA_026645745.1 Anaerolineae bacterium
TGAAGAATACGTCGAGCAGGTCACTGTAGCTGACCTCCGCCGGATCATACTGAATCTGGATCGCTTCAGCGTGTCCGGTGGTTTCGTCGCAGACAGCGCGGTAGGTCGGATTTTCGACATGACCGCCGCTGTACCCACTCACAACATCACGAACACCCTTTAACTGATCATAGACTGCCTCAAGGCACCAGAAGCACCCTCCGGCGAGCGTGGCTGTCTCAAGCATCATCGGACTCCTTGAATGTTTGCTCTATGGATTAGACGCCATCTGCGGCGCATTTTGGGGATTTACTCAGCGATTGTTTATGCAAACGCCGTCTTTACGGCAGCGGTGGATACACCTCGGTGAAGTACACTTCCGCGTCACCTTCCGCCGCCCAACCGGTGATTCCTTCGTATTCAACTTGATACCATGTGTAGCGCTGCGTGCATTCAAAACCATCCAGCACGAAGAACACGCCCCCAATCGGGATTCTACCGAGCACTTCGTTATCCGTCCCCGGCGCGGCGCGCACATTCAGCGGCGAGTCATCACCGATGGGCGATACGCGCGCCCGCTCCCGGACGATCAAACGCGTGGGGAGTGTCCCGCTGCATCCCGTCCGTACCCCTTGAGCGTTCGGCGGTGTGATCTGTTGAACAAGCAGAAGGGCGATGATCACAATCAGGATCAAGAGCAGACGGCGCATGATGTGTCGTGTCCTCATCACTTGAGCAGACGTTTGAGACTGCCGATCATTCCATAATCGCGCGAACTGGCGCGATACGCAAGCCATGACTCACGCACGCTGACGAGCGCAAACACACTGAAGGCGATCCCATACAATGCCATGTAAGGCGCAAGCGATGGCAGCAGGAAAATCGCTACTCCCATCGCACCGATGCTGTACGCCGCAAATGCCGTCTCCCACAGCCAATCAAGACTGAAGTGGGGCGCATCGATCTGCGCGCGTGATCCGGCAGTTTTGGGTGTCCGGTTAAATGTGCCGCGCCCGCCAAACAAGCCGTTGAGCACCGCCCGCGTATTCCCGCGTGATAACCCCATACCCATCACCAGCAAAACGGGCAGCGCCAAGATGCGCCGTTTCCAATCGGGATAAAGCGCCGCTTGACTGAGTACGAACAGCAGCGGCGGCACAAGCGAAAGTAAACCAAGTGCCCCAACCGAAACATCCTGCAAAACATGGGTGAGCGTCAAGATCGGCGTCAGGATCACCAACGCGATCATCATCGGGTGAACGATATACTGGCACAAGTGCGCCGTTGCCATGAGCTTAATGCCGAGCGACCGCTGCGACCTCCACACCGGCACGAGCAAATAGCGCAGCACTTGAGTTCCGCCGCGTGCCCAGCGTGCCTGTTGATGACGGTATGCGGTTAAAGTGGCAGGCAGTTCCGCCGGAACGACGACATCGGGACGATACGCGAAACGCCAGCCGCGAAGCTGCGCCCGGTAGCTTAAATCGAGGTCTTCCGTGAGCGTCGTATCGCGCCAGCCGCCCGCGTCCGCGATTGCGGATATGCGCCACAACCCACCCGATCCGTTGAAGTTCATCATCAAACCGCTTTCGGCGCGGGCAATCTGCTCAACAACGAAATGCCCATCAAGTGCCAGCGTTTGCATCTGGGTCAGCGGGTTATCAAACGGGTTCAAGTGCCCCCACCGCGCTTGAACACATGCAATAGTGGGCTGATCGACCAGCACCGCCAGCATTTGCCTTAAAAAATCTGGCGGCATGACAAAATCGGCATCAAATACGGCGGCATATTCCGCATCCGTGATCGACAGCCCGTGCGCCAGCGCCCCAGCTTTGAAGCCGTCGCGCGATCCGCGCCGGATGTGCTGGATATTCACGCCGCGCGCTGACCATTCGGCGGCTTTGGCAGCAGCAATCCATGTTGTGTCGTCGGTCGAATCATCCAATACCTGAATCGTCAGTCGATCCGCCGGGTAATCGAGCGCCGCCGCCGCGTCGATCAAGCGTGCGACGACCATCCGTTCGTTGTAGATCGGAAGCTGGACGACGACTTTGGGAAATTCAGTCAGCGGCGCAGTCGGCGTGATGCGGCGGCGGCGCAAAAGATACAACACGATCAAGACAAGTGTGGCAATGGCGTACAGACTCAGCGTGACCACGCACACGAGGTAGACTACCGTTAACAGGGTGAGGATCACCACTTGATCTCCCAGACTATGCGCACCAGCAAATTTTGAATCGTTTTCAAGCTACGTTCTCCGCAGTAATCGATTCGCGCGCATTCCTCCAAGTTAACCCTGTTTGCTGGCTGTGCGTATGACCAAAAGGGTATACATGGAATCCCGCATATGACACTTGTGGCTGTAGGGCGGAGACGGCGAGCGGGCAGTATACGTATCTATACGCTCGCGCTGGCGATTCGGTTTCTGGCGGGCATTATAGCCGCTTAGGGACTTAGACGGACAGGGCTGGTCTGTCCGTCATGAGGAGTTGAGCTGTGGGCGTTCACCAATCGCACGCGCTAACCGCAGTGTAATCGTGAATATGCTGCCCTCGCCCGCTTTACTTTCAACCGTGATCGCACCGCCGTGCTGTTCGACCAACTGCTTGGCGATGCTTAACCCTAAGCCGCTCCCTTCCACTTCGTTTGAGACGCGAAAGAACGGCTGAAAAATCAACGGCAGATGTTCCGGCGCGATGCCGATTCCGGTATCACGCACCACAATTTCGGCATGTCGCCCGTCAGGCAGCGGCTTGACCGAGACGACGATCACCCCGCCGGATGGCGTGTAGTGGATCGCATTCGTGACCAGATTCGTCACCACCTGAATCATGCGTTCTTCGTCCACGCGCGCGGTCAGCGGCATATCCGCCGGACTGAGGGTGAGGATGATTTGTTTGCGATTCGCTTCTTCTTGTTGAGCGTTGAATACCCGTGTGACCAAGTGCGTGAGGTCAACCTCATTTAAGTACAGAGGGATCAAGCCGCGTTCAAAACGGCTGAGATCAAGGAGATCGTTCACCAGCCGCCGCATCCGTTCGCTGACTTCTTCCATGATGCTGATGTGTTTTTCCATGTTCGCCGGGTCGCGGCGGAGCAGATGCAGCCGCGTCTTGAAGTTCGTAATCGGCGTGCGCAGTTCATGGGAAGCGTGCGCCACAAACTGCGACTGCTGCTGCTGGAGCGCTTTTTCGCGCGTGATATCGCGCACGATGGTTACCACGCGCACGAGCGGATCCGCACCATCTGTTCCGGCAACCCGTGACAGCGTGATTCCTGCCATTAGGATCGATCCGTCTTTTCGCCGCATGGGAATTTCCCCGCGCCAGATGCGCCGCTTGACCAATCGATCAACCCGCATCAGCAAACGCGCGGCACGTTTTTCGCTCAAGTGGGGGTCGCGCAGCATGATCAGCGGTTGACCGATCAATTCTTGCTGCTTGTAGCCCATCATGCCAGCAAAAGCCGGATTCACGTACTTGATGACGCCTTGCTCCCAATACACAATGCCTTCGCCGGAGGCTTCTAAGATGGCGCGCAGCCGTTCCCGCTCCAAACTCAGTTCATTCGTGCGCTCGACAACCATCATACTGAGCGCATCGGCATAACGTCGCACTTCATCGAACAGAAGCGCGTTGCGGATAGCAATCGCGGCTTGGCTGGCGAACGCACGCAGATGCGCGGCGTGTGTTTGTGTAAACGTATTCGGCAGGTCGCTGGTGACGTTGATGAATCCCATCGTGATGCCGTCAAGGATGATCGGCGTACCGACGTAGGAGCGAATCCACGCGCTGATCTCGCGCATACGCCATTCGGGGCTGTTGTCTACATCGGTAACAACGATACTTTCGCCCGTCATGAACATCCGGCGGAAATTCGGCACTTCGTTGATGTTGATTTCCAGCTTGAGCAGTCCTTCGCCGCCAACCCGCCCCGCATACCCGCGTGCGCGCACGATGCGCGCTTTTCCCGCTTCGATCAGCATAATATCCGCTGAATCGGAGGGAATCACACGGAAAACCTGCTCAAGAATCCGGTCAAGGACTTCGTCCTGCTCCAGCGTGTTTGAAATAATGCTGGCTGTCTCGCGGAGCGCGTCCGCTAGGCGGCGCTGTTCTTCCGCCGCGGCTTCGGCTTCGCGCCGTTTGGTGATCTCTTGTACGCCGCCGTATATACGTTCGACTCGGGTATGCGCTTTATTCCAGATCGGATAGCCGTAATCACGTATCCAGCGCAGCCCGCCATCCGGTGTACGAATGCGGTATTCGTGAATCCCGCGTTCGCCGCGCAGCAGCCGTGTATCGCGGTCAAGTAAGATCGATAAATCATCCGGGTGGACAACCTCGCGCCACCGCACGGTAGCAATGGACTCAATCGACTGCCCGGTGATCGATGTCCACGCACCATCCACCCATTCGATCACCCAACGCCCATCCTCGGTGATCTGAAGTGAGTAGGCATAATCGCTCATGTATTGGGTCAGCACACGGTAGCGTTCTTCGCGTTCGCGCAGGGCTGATTCAACATCGCGGCGGTCGTTCCAAAGCAAAATACCGAGGCACATCCCGACGATCACCCATGTGAGGGTCATCAGGAGTGAACTGCGAAATTGTGGAAGATCGATCATCGACGAGATCAGCGGCGTGACCCATGCGGTGATGAGAGCGAGAATGCCGCCGGTGGTATAATTTTCGGTACGGCTGATCCCGTAGCATACGACGAGCACACCGAGACCGATGAGCGAAAATAGGTCAGGGTAGCCCGCGATCCACATCAAAACGATGATTAGGAACACGGCGATCACGGTGGTGAGCAGGCATGCCGCGACTTCGGCTGCACGTTTGCGGGATGCAGCACCGCTAATGGAAGCCCTCGGCGCGATCAGCCGAGTTATCAATGGTTTCCGCTGTACCTCAGGAGGCAATAGTGTACTCCTGTAATGTGCGAGGTCTAACGCCTATACTAATCCAAGTTCTAAATCGCGCAAAGCACGCGCATCTTTAGACGTATTGTACCGTCCAGACACAGCGGGTAACGTAATGAAACGTAAATTTTGGCAGCGGCTCAATCTGCTGCGTGCGATTCGCCGGATCATCCGTAGTGCGCGCAATGCGCTCAAACGGCGGCATGATCTCGACACGATTTTATTCTCGCTCGGCGGCGCGATCCCCGCGCTGCCTGAGCCGCGATCATGGCTGGAACGCCGCTTCTTGGGTGAACCAGCACTCAGCTTATGGGAGCTTGAGAAAGCCTTTCAACAGATTGCCGCCGATCCACGCCCTAAAACGGTCATCCTCTTTCTGCGTGATCCGGCACTTTCGCTGGCGGATACCCAAACCTTGCGCGCCCTGATCGAACGACTGCGCGGTGCAGGCAAAGACGTGATCGCCTACGCGCAGAGCTACGATCTCGGCGCATACCTGATCGCCAGCGCGTGCAGCCGCATTCTCATGCAGCCGGGGGGTCGGGTTGTTCCAGCGTGCAACCTTCCTGAAAGATGCGCTGGCACAGGTTGGGATCGCGCTTGATGTCGTGGCGATCACGCCGTACAAAGGCGCATTTGATCAATTATCGCGCAGTGATGTTTCTCCCGAAGCCCGTGACCAGATCGAATGGCTGCTCGATTCACGCTATGCGATGATCATCGACGCAATCGCCGCTTCACGCGGGAAAACCGCCGAACAAGTGCGCACGATGATCGATACATCGCCGCACCTCGATACCGACGCGCTCGCGCTCGGTTACGTCGATGCGCTGGCATATGAAGAAGAACTTCCCGAATGCCTCAAGTCCAAGCATTTGATCGACTGGGAACAGGCGGAGCGGCGCTTGTTGATCCCTGAACCGCCGCGCCGCAGCCCGTATATCGCCATCATGCCGATCACCGGGATGATGCTTTCTGGCGAAAGCGGCGGCAGCCCGATTCCACTCCCGATTCCACTTCCGTTTGTCGGTGAAGAAACAGCGGGCGATCTCACGATTGTGCAGCAGGCACGCGCGCTCCTTGAGGACAAGGACGCTGCTGCCGTGATCATCTTCATCGACAGCGGGGGCGGATCAGCGGTCGCAGCCGAAGCGATGGCAAGTGCACTGGACGAACTCGCCAAAACCCGCCCGGTGATCGCCTACATGAACGGAGTCGCGGCGAGCGGCGGCTATATGGTCGCCTGTCCTGCCCAGTGGATCGTCGCGCAGCCGGGAACGATCACCGGATCAATCGGCGTCGTCGCGGCAAAACCTGTGACGGGCGATCTCGAAACGATGATCGGGGCGCGCTCGGTGATGTTCAAGCGCGGCGCGAATTCTGATCTGTTCGATACCTCCGCGCCGTTCAGCGAAAGCGGACGCGCCGTGATCACCGCCAGCGTTCAGCACACCTACCGCCAATTTATCGAGCGCGTGGCGAAAGCGCGCAAAACCTCCCCGGATAAGATCGATGCGGTGGGCGGCGGGCGCGTATGGACAGGTGCGCAAGCGCTCGAACACGGCTTAGTCGATCAATTGGGCGATCTGCGCGCCGCCGTCGCCAAAGCGCGCGAACTCGCTAATCTGCCCGACAGTGTGCCCGCATTCGTCTATGAGTCAACGCATCGTCAGCCGATTCCACCATCGGCTGCCAAGCTCGACCCTGCGGCGCATCTGGCGCGGACGCTCAAAACGGCGCGGCTGACGCTCAACGGGCGTGCGCTGACGCTCATGCCGTTTGATCTGCGGGATTAAAAGCGCCGCGCCCCCAACCTTCGGTTAGAGAGGGGAGAAAACAAGCGATCTGCTCCCCCTCTCTATCGCGTGCGATGGAGAAGATTGTTCAATATTGGCATAGTGCTTTTTTACCCCTCCCCCGTCCCCTCCCCAACCTCGAAGTGACTCGATGTTTTTGCTTGCGCCCCTCCCTGAATTCGGGGAGGGGAGACGAGCGAAGCGAGTGGGGGAGAGGTCGGTTTTGGGTATCGGACAAGCCTGCGAGGGGTGAGGAGTAACACCCCACCGCCTTCAAATCGTCTCCTAACCCTGCATGGTCGGAAAGTCCTCTACACGTTTTTGATGTGCGGATAATCCCCGTGTGCTATACTCGCTCGTATGGATAACTGGGTAGCTGACATCAAAGCGCGCGGGTGGGCGCGGGCGATCTCGCTCATGCTCGATGCAATTGAGCCGCTCGGCGCACTAGGAGCGCAAGCTCTGTACGTCGCGCAGCCCGCCATGAGCGTATTCGGTTTGGGGGAAACGATACGCGGTCTTGCATCGGCGCTGGAGACTCCTCAAGGCATCGCAGAACTGCGCGCCGCCTTAGAAGAATCGCCAGATAATCATCCCCCGTCTGAGCAGGATGAGCAGTAAGCGGAGCATTTGCATTGGATAACTCGACGCGGGTAATCACGCTGATCTTCCTGACCATGACGCTGGCAGCGTTGGCGATTCTCACACAATTCGCCCGCCGCAAGCGCTCGGCATTTCCGCTGCGCCCGCTGGCTGGTTACAGCGCGATTCCACAGTTGATCGGTGAATCAATCGAAGCGGCACGCCCGCTTCATGTTTCGTTTGGCGGCGTCGGCATCGGCGCGGAATCGACTGCGCTGGCGATGGCATGCGCCGAAATGGTCTTGCAGGTCGCCCGCCGGACGGCTATCGGCACAGAAACGCCGATTGTCAGCGGCAGCGACCCGACATTTCTTCCGCTTGCATACGGCACGCTTTACCGGGCGTATCAATCCCGCCAGCGTGTGGATCGCGTCCCCGCGACGGCTGTCCGTTGGTATCCATCGCTTCAGCGGACGGGCGGGTTAGCGTTCGCGGCGGCGCTCACCGGAACGATTGGCGCGGAGCGCGTCAGCGGCAGTATCTTATTTGGCACTTACGGCGCTGAGATCGCGCTGCTGCTCGACGCTGGATCGCGCGGTTTGCGCCGCTCCGTCGCGGGCAGTGATCACTTAGTCGGGCAGGCGGTCGCGTTCGGCATGGCGACTACCCCGATCATCGGGGAAGAAATGTTCGTCTCCGGGGCGTATCTGGGCGACGACGCCGGAACGCTGGCAAGCGCCATCACCATTGATGTGCTGCGCTGGCTCATCGTCGGCGGCATGACGGCTGCCATCGGTTACGTGATCGCCGTGCGTCTGTTCGGTGGGGGGTAAACCATGACACGTTTGTGGAGCATCCTCGCGGCGCTGGTCGCGGTTGGCGTCGGCTTAGTCGCCCTATTTGGGCTGCTGGTCACCCCGAATCCCGTCACCAACGCCCTACTTCAAATTGCGGCGATCACGATCGCCTTATCCGTCTTGATCGGTATCTTGAACCTGTACAGCGTGCATTTGCGCCGCTTGATCTCACGCGGGCGCGGATCAGGTTACAGCTTGGTGATGTTGATCGCCGCTGGTTTGGTGATCTTTTTGTGGTTGAGCGATCAAGACGACGCGAATATGACCCTGCTCGAAACCGTGCAGGTTGCCTTAGAGTCAGCGCTGGCGGGCTTGGTGCTGTTCGCGCTCGTTTACGGCGCATACCGTTATATGCGGCGCGGGGTGACGTGGGGCGGTCTGCTGTTTACCGTCGTCCTGCTGATTATGTTGATCGGCGTGCTGCCCGGAAGCGGCACGATTGGGCAAATCCGCGCTTGGCTGCTCGCCGTTCCGGTGAGCGCCGGAGAGCGGGGTATCCTGCTTGGGATCGCGCTGGCGACGGTGGTCACCGGCGTGCGCGTCCTAATCGGGCAAGACCGTAACTACCGGGAGTAGCGGATCATGGCGAAAAATCCAAACGAAATCCCGCCTTGGCTGTTGGATGACGATGACGACGATGGGAACGAGCAACCAAGCACCCCACCGCCCGCCAAACCAACCCAAAGCGCACCCCGTCCCAAAGGACCCGCGCCTTGGCTGGCGATGGAAGAGGGGAACGACGATGAGATGCTTGAGAAGGGCGGTCTGAGCGAAGACTGGCTTGCTTCGGGTGCGTTTCTCGTCGAAAAAGTCGATACCGAACTCACCTACGATGAATGGGTCGCCCGCCAAAACGAACAGCGGCGCGAAAAAAGCATCGAAGAAGAAGTGCCGGAATTTCACGATACTGGCGAACTCCCCGATCTTGATGCGCCCCCCCAACCACCCGCCGGAACAGGAACGCTGCCGGACTGGTTCTTGGGCATGGAGTCGCTCAAGCCGGAAGAAGAACCGGAATGGATGCGCACAGGGGACAAGTTTACGACCGATCCGCCTGTGCCGACTGTCCCTCAAGAAGATGTTCCGGTGTGGATGCGCAGCACAGGTACTTTTGACGCCTCGCCAATCCCGGAATTCAGCGGATTTACACCACAAGCGGACGATGACGAGCCGCACGACGAGATCACATCGTTCTTCGATTCACTCAGCGCGGGAGATGCGCCTGTCGAAGACCTCCCAGAGGACGAACTCCCGCCGGAGTTTATGTTTGGGGATCAGCCCATCGCGCCGCGCGCCGCCGACTCCAATGACGGAGTGACGGGCATACTGGGCGAAGACGAACCGCCGCCCGCCGCGTCTGTGGATTGGGTACTGCCTGATCAAAACGTGATTGATGATGATTGGAGCAGCGTCACCGACGAAATCGCGGCGGCAGCGGCAGCAGCAGGTTATGACACCCTGCCGGATCGCCCCACCAGCCAAGACCAAGGAACGCTGAATATTCCGCTCGATGAGGATGTGGACTCGCTGATCGCCGCCGGACCGGATGAAAGTTGGTTCACGGAATCCGACGATGAGCCAGCGCAGTATTCGGGTGACGATGAACCGGAGAGCGGCGACCGTCCATCCGGGTTAGGCACAGGGACGCTGCTGCGCCTTGATGAGTTCTTTGGCGATGTCGCCGCGCAGCGCCAATCCGCGCCCCAAGAAGCCGACGGTATCGACGAACCCGATCTTGAATGGTTCTTGAATCAGCAGGAAATCCCCGCGACCGGAGCACTTCCGCCGCATCCTGAAGATGCCGAAGCCGAAGCGGACGCGGTGGCTGAACCGCCTGCACAAGATACCGCCGAAACGCTGACATGGTTGAGCGAACTCAACACCATCGTTCAATCGGTACAACGTGGGGATCAAGAAGTTACCGCTTTCGATTCGACCGAAGACTTGTTTGCGCCTGTGATCGACCCACTGCCGCCCGCGCCCAGTTTTGATGAAATCAACCAGCGCACCGCAGCGGATATTGGTTTAGAAGAATTCGATTTCGGCATCACGAGCGAAGATATTGCCCAGATGGAGGCGTCCGCACCGCCGCCGCCCGCGAAACCGAGCAGCGAATTCGATTGGGAGATGGCAGCGCCCGTCCCGGATGAACCGGAAGGAATCGACGCGGCACAGCCTTGGCTGAACGCCTTCGATACCGAAACTGTTGAAGCGGCGAATAAAGCCGACGCCGAAAGACGCGACGAGCCGGAAGAACCGCTGATTCCGCGCCTCAACGACGTCGTGCCGCCATCCCCCGGCTTGACCGGGATGCTCACCCGCTTTGCCGAACCAGACGAAGCGCCTGAACCAGAAGCGCCGCCTGCCCCACCACAGCGCAAGCCGACATCGCTTGACAGCGATTTTGAAGCGCCGCCTGTCGTGTTTGATCTATTCGACAGCGACGAAATGCCCGCCGCCGCTGATTTGACCTTTGAGGATGCGAGTC
>JAPKMU010000173.1 GCA_026645745.1 Anaerolineae bacterium
AGCAGCGTGAAGCCCATCCCCGGATAAGAGAAGACGACTTCGGTCAGAATCGCGCCGCCTAAGACAAATCCGAGCGACATCGCAAAACCGGTCAAGCTGGGTAGAATGGCGTTGCGCGCGGCATACGTGAACATGACACGCCGATCACTTAAGCCTTTCGCCTGTGCCATCGTGACATAATCCTGAGACAGTACGCCGATCATGTTGTTACGCATCCCCATCATCCAACTACCCACTGAGGTGAAGAAGATGGTGGCAGTTGGCAGCAGGGCATGATGAATTACATTGATATTGAAGTCAACTGATGACCAATCCACCGGGATATTCGTATTGTAGGCATGGCTGATCGGGAATAAGCGGAGGTTAAAGCCAAGCGTGTAAAGTACGAGGAGCGCGACCCAAAAATACGGGAAAGCGTTCACAATCATGGCGGTTGGGAGGAGGATCGAATCGACGAACTTGCCCCGCCGCCATGCCGCTATGATCCCCAAGCTCACCCCGATTGTGTACGAGAGCAGCGTGGCTAAGCCGATCAAGCGCACTGTCCAGCCTAAAGACGAGATGATCACTTCGCCCACCGGAACGGGAAACTGTGAGATCGACAGACCCAGATTCCCTTGCGCAACATTGCCCAAATACGTGACGTACTGCTCAAGCAAGGGGCCATCGACAAAGCCGAACGTCTCTTTGAGTGCGTCAATTGAGCGCGGATCGAGCCGTCCCTGAAAGCGGGCAAACATGAGCTGCACTGGGTCGCCCGACATCATGCGCGGAATAAAAAAGTTGATGGTGGTAGCGATCATGAAAGCGAGCAGGTAGAAGACTGTTCTTCGCGCTAAAAACCGCATGGCGTTTTCTTTCTGACTGATTTTTGCATTCAAGGAAGCAGAGTCGGCGTGACCAGCACCCCGACTCCGTTTATACGGCTGCGTCTATTCGCAGGCGGCTGCGTCCTCGCAATGAATATTGATTGCGACGATCAACCGTGAAGTCAGCGCCCAAGGACTGCCCTGTGCGTAGTAATTTTCAGGCGTTGGGAAGCCTGTGAAACGGGTGGTGTTGTATTCGTACCACGTCGGTCCGGGGAACAGCGGGATCGCCGGGCTGTTTTCGACGTAAAACATCTGAAGCTGGTTGATGATGTCGCGCTGCTCGGCTTCATCCGCTGTCGAGGTGAAGGCGTTGAGCAGTGCTGTTGCCTCTTCGTTGGTCCAGCGTCCCCACGTCTGTCCATTGGCTACACCATCTGCGCCGATTAAGGTGCTGTCCAACACATTGCGATAGAAGTCCCACGGGGTACGTCCGACAGTACTCCAACCGATGCTGGCGCTGTAGCTGCCGTTTTGCAGATTGCTGAACCATTCACCAAAGTCGAGCGAAGACATGGAGGCGTTGATGCCAATGTCTTGCAGGTTCTGCGCCATGATTTGGACGCTGGTCACCCAGTCATTCCAGCCCGTGACCACCTGAATGGGGAAGACAATCTCGGAACCATCGGGCGCTTCGCGGAAGCCGTCGCCGTTGGTGTCCACATAGCCCGCCGCATCGAGCGTCGCACGCGCGGCATCGGGGTTATACGTACCGAGTCCAAGTTCAGCCGCACGGTCAAGGGCAGCTTGGCTGACCCATGATTCATGGCTGGGACCAATCCCGGTTGGGTTGGCTTGGATGGTATACCCGTACATCCCAATATTGACGACCGAGTCGTAGTCAATTGCTTGGCTCATGGCGCGGCGGAAGTTCACATCGCTGAAAGGCGAGACGGTCGTGTTGAAGTACAGTTGAACAGCGGCACCACCGGGCCAGAAATAATAGGCGTGGTCTTCAGGATCAACCGCGACATAGGTCTGCTCGATGTCCGCGACAAAATTACCCGTCCAATCGAGTTCGTCATTGATGAGCGCCAGATTCACCGTTTCCGCGCCGCTGTACACTGGGTAACGCAGGCAGTCTACATACGGTCTGCCTTCCTGCCAGTAATACGGGTTGCGGCAGACATCGTAAACCTGTTCGCTGAAGTTGACCACTTCCGTGAAGGGACCCGTCGCCACAGGCTCGGGATTGGTGAACGTCACCGGGTCTTCAATCGTTGCCCAGATGTGTTCAGGGACGATGTTCAGACCACCGATCACCGTATCCGCCTGCGTATAAACTTCTTTCAGGTTGAATTGCACCGTGAAATCATCGACTTTTACGATGCTATCCGTGAACGGCAGCAAACCACTGCGGTCGAGCGCGGGAAATGCCTGAATCATTTCGAAGGTGAAGACGACATCGTCAGCATCGAAGTCTTCGCCATCGCTCCACTTGACACCCTGACGAATGTTGTAGGTCAGTGAGAGCAAATCTTCGCTGTAGGCGTAGTTCTCTGCCAGCCAGTAGGTCGGTGCGCCGCCATCGACGGGATTAAACAGCACGAGGGGTTCGTAGATCATTGCTACGGTGGGATGTGCCGGATCGGGCGCAAAAGGGTTGAAGTTACGTACCCAAGATGCCTGCGGTGCTTGATTGATGCGCACTGTGCCGCCGCGCGGGATGTCATCCTGCGCGACGATCACACCAATGCTCATCGCGAAGACGATGAGGATAGCCAGAAACAACAATGTTCTTTTCATCACTTGAATCACTCCCAAGATGTAAGAAACCCGCATAAACAGTGGCGATGCTTTTGTGCCTGAACGTCTCTCCTTTCCGCTGTGCTTCGACGTTGAGCCGCACCTACGGCATCGTGACAATTTCAAGATCGTAGGTGTTCTCGCTCAAGGTTTCGCCGTTCCGCATGAGCGTTAGGCGCAGGACGTACCATCCCGGCGTGAGGTCAGCCGGAAGGTTGCAGGTCAGGCGCGGCGCATGCTGCACAACCGAGTCGGCGGGTAAGGTAAACCGTTCTTCAGACTCGAAATGCAGGTCGGTGTTCGCGCCGCTGATCGAAACTTGATAGGTGCAGTCGTCGAGGGTTTCATGGCGATCATTCACGACGAAGGGGGCTACGGTGTAGGGGAAGTACAGCCATGCTCGGCTCTTGCCGACCAACAGCTTGTCGCTCTGCTGCTCTATGCCGATCAGCACCGGTTGGTAACACTGCTTCAGAACGTGATAGCCTTTTTTCGGCACACGGTTGTAACCCACGACCGCCCACGTCACCGATTCCCAGCAGTCCATGAACATGAATTGGAACATGCCGCCTAACCGCTCATATTTCGCTCGCCGGTACAGTTCGAGCGAAAACTTGAGCAGCCTCGCTTGGTATGACTGGCTGCTTTCGACGAATTCTTCCCAGTTTTGCCCCAGTTCAACGCCAGCGATGTGGAAGGTCTGGTGGTACTGGAAATCGTGGAATGCCAGCGCCGCCCAATCGGGCGGGAACGACTCGCCTGCCATACGTTTACACGACTCGACATCGGGCAGCGCTTGCGCACCGAATTCGCTCAAAATGGGGGTTGCGGGGTAGGCGCTGTAATCGCGGTAATGCCCCACATACCAACCGGGGTAGGTGTGTTCGCCAAATTCGCACACCGCATGGATGAAGCGCGATGTATCTTCGCGGGAAACCGCATCTGCCATCATCGGCGCAAGGACATGATGGTTGTACACACCGGATTCATTCTGGCAGCACCATAAAGCCACCGACGGATGATTGATGAGCAGGCGCACCATGTCTTTGACCTGCCGGACGCATTCCTGAGTGAAAACATGGGACGCTGTGTATCCCCACTGAAAAGCGAAGTCCTGCCAGATCAGCAGCCCTGCTTCGTCACATGCTGTATAGAACTCATCCCGGTTGATGTGAACGCAAACGCGCACGGCATTGACATGAGCATCTTTGAGCAGGCGGATGTCAGCGGCGATCATGTCGGCATCATATTCGCTCAACCACAGGGTTGGCACGACGCTTGTCCCACGCACAAAGACGCGCACGCCGTTCAACCACCACTCACCGCGCGCTTTGTCGAAGCGTATTTCGCGCAGACCCGTGCGGATTTGTTTCTGGTGGAGACTCTGTCCGTCGCGGGTGACCTCAACTGTGCAGGTTTCCAGATGCGGTTCGCCGGTGTCCCACGTCCACCACAACTGCGGGTTAGCAACCTGTACAATGACGGAGTGGCGCTGACGCGGATACTGCTGGGTAACGGTGATGGTCTGCTGCGCGCCGCCCACACTGGCGGTGAGCGTGTAGGTTCCCGGCGCGCCGACCAGTTCGCAGTCGAACGTCACCATCGCCTGCCGGGGCAGTTCCGTTACATCAATCGGCATTGCAATAACGAAAATCGGCGGCACGTTATCGGGCAGCAGTTGGGTTGTCACTTTGACGTAATCGACATAGGTTTGTGGGCGGGCTTCTAAGCGCACATCATGCCAGATGCCGCCGCTGTTCATATCCTGCCCGGTCGCTAAATCCCACGAGCCGGGACGACAATCCCAATGGCTGATGACCCCTTTAAGCATGACCTTTTGATGGGGCCAGACCGTATCCGGTTCTTCCAGCGGATCGGTCACGGCGACGCGCAGGTGATTAACGCCTTGTTGAATCACTTCGGTGACATCAAATTCAAACGGTTGGAAGTAGCCTTCGTGGGAACCGAGCAGTACATCATTCAGCCAGACCTGCGCGTAATAATCGACAGCGCGAAAAACTAACCAAACGCTCGCCTCGTCACCCTGCAAGCCGTCAAACTCGAAGGTGCGTTCAAACCGGACTCGACCATGAAAGTTATTTAATCCGCCGCGCTGCCAGTTGGTTGGGATCGCCATGCTGCCTCCGGCGGGCAACTGCTCGATTGTTTCGCGCGTGCCCTCAGGTGTCAGCGTGACATGCGCTTCCGGGGTGAACTGCCATTCGCCATTCAAAGAAAGTGTGCGAAATTCCACAATGATTACCCTCGTTCGTGCAAAAGACTGCTCTGTAAGTGCTGCAACGTCGTATCGCTCACGGTGATCGATAAGTGCTGAAGCGCGAGCAAACCCGCGCCGATGACGGGGGGTAGCTCCGGGGTACGCCACTGGTGATCGGGTAAACGTGCGCGTAAGTGCATTCGCAGCGGGTCGAGGAATACCGCCCCTGCCTGAGTCATCCCACCGACAATCGTAACTTCGGGTGCTTCTAAACCGATTGCCCGCGCTGCTGCTTCGGCACAGGCGGCAAGCTCATCACCTGCGCGGACAATCAAATTCACAGCGACCGGATCATGCGCGTGCGCGGCATCAATGACTAAACGCGACATTGCTGCGATTTCGGCGCGTGATAGTCCAATCGAGTAGACGCGGTGCATAATCTCGTTGATGTCCGTCAGATGCAGGTGATCCATGACCGACTGCGTGAGCAATGTCGGCGTACCACGACCATCACTGGCGCGCACGGCGGCTTTCATCGCTTCAACGCCCAACCAATAGCCGCTGCCTTCATCCGCCAGCAGCGATCCCCATCCGCCGCTGCGCCAATCGACACCCGCAGCGCTGCGGGCATAACAGGACGAACCCGTCCCTGCGATCAGCACAATCCCCGGTCGTCCGCTCAACGCGCCCGCGAGAGCGATGCGAATATCGTGATCGACGCCGATGCTGCCGGGTTCCGCCAGATCGAGGCGGAGCGCGATGTCGCGGATGACCGCGCGATCCTTGTCGGAGACGATTCCCGCCATCCCCAGAAAGACCGCATCAAAACGTCGTACAGCGAATCCGGCACGCTCTCGCGCCTGTTGGACTGCCGTCTGGACGCTGGCAAGCGCTTTTTCGATACCGACATCGTCGTAATTCGATCCAGCGCTGATGCCTATCCCCAAAAGCGCACCGGTTTCGTCAAGGATGACCGCGCGGGTTGATGTGCCGCCGCCATCAATCCCAAGGACGCAGCGCATCATGAGACTGCCTCTGGCTTGATGAATGCCTTGACCACTTTGACGGGCGCACTACCCTCGTTGATCAGGCGGTAGCTGCCTGCTGCCGCCGGAACAATGAACGTTTCCGCATAAGCAAAACGCTGGCGGCGACCGTTCGCGGTTTCGAGTGTGATGGCGCTCCCCTCCACCAAGCTGAGAACATGGCAGCTATCGTCGGTTGTGACCGTAACAGCGTGATCAAATTCGAGGCGGTGAACATCGTAGAAGTGATCCGCATGGGTCGGCACATGGACGACTTGCCAGCCCGCGCCGGACGCAATCACCTGTGGATGTGCGCAAAATTCGCGCCGGATGCGGTCGCCCGACCGCGAGAAATCGAGGTTGGCGAAGGCGCGCTCGATGTTCAGCGGACGGGGCTTGCCATCCAGATCAAGGCGCATCCAGTCGTACATCTTGAAGGTGAAAATGTAGGGCGTCGCGCTGATTTCCAGCACCAGATTGTTAACGCCTGAACAGTGGATCGTCCCTGCCGGGATGAGGAATAAATCGTGTTTGTGCGCGGCTTCGATGTTGACATACTGTTCAATGGCTATCGGGATAGCGGCGCTGATGCTGGTTTCCAAGGCGGCGCGAAAGGCTTCCGGGTCGATGTCGGCGCGGAAGCCGAGGTAAACCTGCGCGTCGGGTGCGCAGTCGAGAATGTAATAGGTCTCATCCTGTGTGTAAGTCTCACCGAAGTGCTGACGGATGTAGTCAGGATGTGGATGCACCTGCACCGAGAGGTTGCCCCCGTCGAAGGTATCTAGGAAGTCAAAGCGGATCGGGAATTCCACACCAAAACGTTCGACGGATCGCCCCAACATCGCACGGGCATCACAAACCATGAGCCAGTCGAACGAAACTTCCAGCAGATAGCCGTCGCTTTCAAAGATTACGCCATTTTCGGGAACAATCGCCTCGAATGACCATGCGTAATTGGGTACATCCTGCGGGAGTTCGGGGATATGCTGCTTAATCCACTGCCCGCCCCAAGGACCGGGTTCAAACCAAGGGCGAGGGCGGCAGTAGGAACGGGTCATGTCATGTAGTCCGGTGCGAAAAGCAGCCCCTGACAGCAGCAGCGGATCTTCTGGACGCTGCGCATCGACGATCCAATCCAGCCGGGGCAGCAGTTCTGCTTTGTGCGCGTTGAGCGCAACCCAATCAACAAAGTAGAAGCGTTTGTACATCACTTTCGGCGAAAAGGCGGCGCTTGCGCCTAAATTCGTCACGCTGCCCGCCCGCGAACGGAATTGAATCTCATTCTTCGGCACGTCTACATAAACCAACGGCGCGTTCCAGTTTGCTAGGGCTGCCCCGCATCCATACAGGACGGTCAAAGGTGCGCCAAGCGCGGGACGAGCCGGAAGATTGGCATAGAAGTCAGCCAGCGTTCCGGTGAAGCGCGTCCCGAACAGTGGATCGTCTCCGCCTAAAAAGGGCTTAATCAACGCCTCGATTTCGGTTTCCGGGCGCAGGTAGCTGCGCATGTCAATCCATACCGGATTACAGCCAAGTGCATGGAGCGCGCCGTCAAGCTGATGACGAAAATCATCCCACATGACTCCGCCGTAGCCGTCCAACATGACGCACGCAACGTCGGATAACGCCCGCGCTAGCGCGTCAAACCCATGCTGGATCAGCCCATCGTCAAGCGCGAATGCGGGCGCAATATCATAATGATCCGGGACTGCTGCCCGCTTGACGGGAAGCAATGCTTGTGAGGTTTTGCGCCACGTCATTGTGGGGTCTCTCCTTGATGCGGTCGGGCGTAATCATCGTCATAGCGTGTGATGTCCGCCTGCTGCCAGTTGCCGAAGGCGACTTCCAACACGCGCACTTGCGCCCCCGCGCTGCTTAAACGGTGCTTTGCTCCTGCGGGAATCCAAATTTCGTCGCCCGGCTCCGGGTGCAATATCTGATCATCAACTTCGACGATCGCACCCGCATCCAGCACGATCCACAACTCGGCACGCCCCGTATGAGACTGCAAACTCAGGCGCTGTCCCGGTTTTACCGTCATCAGGCTGACGGTTGTTTCGTGGTTATGCGCGTACTGCTTGAACGATCCCCACGGGCGTTCCACAAAATCGACGGGGGGTTTTTCTGCCGGGATCGGTTTGGTCACATAATTCGTCATGAGCCAGTTCCATTGAATTGAGTCAGGTAATCAACACGCGGGATGAGCGTCGGCTGTCCATTCACAGCAATGACGACGCTGCGAAAGTTCGTTGCAGCAATACTGGCATAGTCATGTCCAGCGTTGGCGGGGTAAATGCCGAGATACATAAGAGGTTCAGCACCGGTGTTGATCGTGCGGTGCGCGGTATGTCCGGGGACATAGACAATGGTGTTGGTGTGCATGGGCGAAAGTCGGCTGACACCTGACTCATCTTCCAGCAGCATCACGCCTTCCCCGCGCAGCGTGACGTAAATCTCAGCGGCAGGACGGTAAGCATGGAAATGCCCCTTCGTCATGTAGTACTCGTCGCCAATGCGACCGGGAAGCAGCATTCCTAAGCCATAGTGGAGCTGTCCATCTCCGTCAGCAGGCTCGACACTGGCGACTTGATAAATCAAGGGGTTATCGTGGATGATCACAGATTCGTAGGCATTGGTGTCCGCAAATATCCCACGCAAGTCACTTAAGTGGCGCGCAGTGGTGGGCACTTCAGGGATGAGGCGTTGGTCAAGAAAAAATGCGGCTGTGTCAAACTTTATCATCAATAGCACTCACAAGTTCACCATTTCTAACAGATTAACACAAAGTCGAACATAAAGCAACGCGAAATCACAAAGAATTACTTGGCATTCGTCACGGTTCGCGTATACTTAATGTCATATCTCCAAAGGCTTGATATGCTCCCAGCACAACGACTCCAATACATCCTGCAAGACTTAACTGAATATGGCAGCGGTACGATTGCTGAACTTAGCGAGAAATACGGTGTGTCGGAGATGACGATCCGCCGTGATCTCAAGCAGCTTGAAGATCAGGGGTACATCCGTCGCACTTTTGGCGGTGCGGTGACAACGAATGGACTTGAACCCCGCTATTCTGCAAAACAGTCGGTGCAGGCGGAAGCCAAACAGCAAATCGCGCGATATGCGGCTGAACATTTCGTGACCGATAACGATGTCATTATTCTCGAAGGGGGAACAACGGTCACGATGATGGCAGCCTATCTGAGCGCCTATCACAACTTGACCATTGTCACGAATGGGTTGTTTACGCTGTACGAACTGCGAACCCTACTCCCCAAACATACGGTTATTTCGACGGGGGGGATGCTGCGCGATGTCTCTTTCACACTGGTCGGTCCGACGACTGAGGCATTTTTTGGTCAATTTCATGCCAATCGTGTCTTCCTTTCGGCGACGGGATGGGATGCGCGGGCGGGTTTTTCTGACCCAAACATGCTGGAAACGAGCGTCAAACGGGCGATGCTGCGCTCGGCTGAAACCTCGGTGATGCTGCTCGATTCATCGAAACTAGGGACAAAATCCCTTTCCACTTTTGTCGATGCGGACACCCCCGTAACCGTCGTTACCGACAGCCACGCGCGTGATGAGCATCTGGCGCTGCTGCGTGCCAGCGGGCTTGATGTACGGATTGCCTTCAGAAATGGTGCGGAATTGAATGAAAGCTAAGCCCTGCAAACTAGCAGGCAGCACATGGCACGGGGAGAATAAGCATTCCCCGCCGAGGTTGAGGGCTGCCGTTGGGGGAGCATGTCCGTGTGTTAGGGAACCGTGATACCCCTATCCATCTTGAATTGGCATCGGGGAAGTATGACCTCCATGCCAATACTACAGCATCAACAGGAGCATAATGAACACGTTACTGAAACTGAATTATCCGCTGGCGATCACGATGTGGGATTTCTCGTGGCTAGAACGCCGTTGGGCGGGCGCGGGCTACGAAAACTGGGATGAAGCGCTTGACGCGCTCAAGCTGCGTGGTTATGACGCGGTGCGCATCGACGCGTACCCGCACTTGCTGGCGCATGACCCGCGCCGCGTGTGGGAACTGCCGCCGCTGTGGACTCAGCAAATGTGGGGCGCGCCGTCGCTGTGCCGCGTGCAGGTGATGCCAGCCCTGCTGCAATTCCTTGAAAAATGCGCGGAACGGAACATGCGCGTCGGGCTGTCAACGTGGTTTCGCGCTGATGTCGACAATATTCGACTGCGTGTGCGTACACCGCAGGACATCGCGGCAATCTGGATAGCCACGCTCGACGTTGTGAAAGCGGCAGGGCTGCTCGACACGCTGCTGTATGTGGATTTGTGCAACGAATTTCCGCTGCGTGTCTGGATTCCCGGTCTGTACGATCTGCCGGACACGCCTGATTTCTCCCCTGCCGATGACATTTCGCGCCGCTGGATGAACGAAGCGCTGGCACTGGTGCGCGCTGCATACCCCACCCTGCCACTCTGTTTTTCGCTGACCAATGATCTCGATCACTGTTCAGCGTTCGATGTAGCGGCTCATGATGTGTTGGAGATTCATATCTGGATGGTACAGGCGAGTGATTTCTACCAGCGTGTTGGCTACAAGTACGACTTATTTAGCCCAACAAGCTATGATAATCTGGCACTGAACGGCGCAATGCTCTATTCCGAGCGCCCGGAGCATTGGAACGCGGCGTTAACCAACCGCATTCACCAAATCGCTGCGTGGGCGGGATCGCAGGGCAAGCCGCTGATCACCACCGAATGC
>JAPKMU010000174.1 GCA_026645745.1 Anaerolineae bacterium
GTCTTGCAGGATAAAGTGCTGGTTGCGATTGCGCAGACTGCGCCCACTACGATGGAACAACTGAGTCATGTGGATGGGATGACGCCGGGGCTTCAGCGCCGGTTTGGGTCAGAGGTTCTGAAAATGGTTGAGCGCGGACGCCATGCCGCTCTCCCAACTCCACCACCGATTGAGCCGCCCGCCGACCCTTTTGTGGTTGAGGTCTACACCGCGCTCCGCGAATGGCGTAAGCACCGTGCGGAATCGCGCGGTGTCGAAGCGGACGTGATTCTTGCGCGCGAAACCTTGTGGGCATTGGCTGAACATCTGCCGACGACGTTCGACGAACTCAGTGCGATTCCGATTTTAGGGGAATGGCGCAAGCAGACTTATGGTGAAGAACTGCTTGGCGTGCTGGCGCGCTTCAAAAAACCGGAACGTTGACACTTTTCCTTATACAATGGGAATGTGATCGCAAGTTGAGGAAGAACGAATGCCCGGCAAATCGCCGTTTGCAGATGAATATCGCGCCAGTTTGCGGGCGCATTGGAAGTACGTCATCCGGCAGGGAGACAAGCGCACTGAACGCACGCTGCGTCATGTGATGAAACAGCTTGGCTTTCGCGATGACGAATTGGCGCAGTTGACGCTCGATGCGACCGCGCATGTGGATGATATGCCGGATGGGTTTACGCCTGATCCGGTGATGGTGGAGCAGATCGCCGCGCTTGGCAAGATCGCCGCCGCGAACGAAGCCGCCGTCAACCCCGGGGGTGTTCGCGCGGATGGTGAACCGCTTCCGCCAGAAGAAGCCGCGCTCGACTTACATACCGCGCACCGCCACGAAGATGCGCTCGACCCCGAAGCCATCGAAAGGGAGGCTGAAGAAGCCGACGATGAACCGGACGCAGACGCCCCGACACAATTATCGCTTTTCTAAGCCGTGATGAACGATCTCGATTACATGCGGTTGGCGATTGCCGAAGCCGAAAAAGCGCTTGACAGCCGCGATGTTCCGATTGGAGCGGTGGCGGTCTATCAAGGGAAGGTGATCGGCACGGGGTACAACCGCCGCGAAGCCGACCTTGATCCGACCGCCCACGCCGAAATGCTGGCGATTCGTCAGGCGGCGGCACATCTCCAGCGCTGGCGGCTCGACGGGGTGACGCTCTACTGCACGCTTGAGCCGTGCGCGATGTGCGCCGGGGCGATGGTGCTGGCGCGGCTGCCGCGACTTGTGTATGCCGCGATTGATCTCAAAGCGGGGGCGGCGGGCAGCATCGTCGATATCTGCCGCCATGACAAATTGAATCACCGGATCGATGTGCAGGGGGGCTTGATGGCGGACGAAGCCGGTGAACAGCTTCGGCGTTTCTTTCGCGGCTTGCGTGACTGACGCGGATTTTCGGGATTTACGCGGCGGGTTCATGCGGTATAATCGTTGCCAATGGAAAGGTGCCGGAGCGGTTGAACGGGCTCGTCTCGAAAATGAGTATACCCTTGCGGGTATCGAGGGTTCGAATCCCTCCCTTTCCGCTGTTGAACAGGTGACACCGTCTCACCTGTTTTTTGTTTCCCAGAGTTAGAGGAGCATGACCCGATGAGTGCCGCGCAAATGACCGCCATGCGTGCGGAAAAAGATCGGTTCTTCAAGACGCATCCCCAATCCCCCCTTTCTGAGCCGCAGCAGGCGCTTTTCACCCATCTCGAATACTATCCGCACAATCCCGCGCTCGATCTCACCGTGACGGTGGAGCGGTTCGCGGATGACGATGTGATGACCATCGAGACGACAACAGGAGAAATTCGCCGCTACCGCCGTTATGGGCGCTTCGCATTCGATGTTGACGGCGAAACCGTACAGCTTACGATCTACGAGACGCCGCATGGCTATTTCTTGCCCTTCACCGACGCAAACGCCAACAAAGAAACCTACGGCGGGGGACGTTATCTCGATCCCGAAATGATTGGCGAAAACACGTTCGCGGTCGATTTCAATGTCGCGTATAACCCATACTGTGCTTATGATGAACCTTCGGTGTTGGCTTCACGCGAGGGGCGCGAACCGGTTCAATGGAGCTGCCCGCTGACTCCGTTTGAGAATCGCCTAAAAGTGGCGATCCGCGCCGGAGAAAAACTGCCCGTAGGTGAATGGGTGAATTCACGACAAGAGTAGGGGTAATCATGCGTCGATTGTCTGGTGCGCTGGTGATCGTTGTAGCAGTTATTGCGGCAGCCCGTCAGCCGTGCCGGACGGTGGTACGTCGATCCCCGATACAACAGCCGAGCCTGCTTCTGCGGCGACCGGCGATCCGGCGCTCAACGTTTCGATCCCATCTGGCGAACCGCAGTTCACCACCCCCGAACCGATTACACTGCGCGTTTGGCTGCCTGAGCCGCTTGCACCTGTGGATCGTGAGGATGCAGCAGAACTCTTATCCGAGATGATCAGCGGATTTCTCGCGCAGAATCCCGGTCTGCAAATCGAACTCCGGCTCAAGCGACCTTCTGATGAAGGCGGCGTGCTGGAAACGATCCGCAGTGCCAGCGCTGTCGCGCCGGATGCGCTGCCTGATGTGACGCTCCTCCGCCGCGCTGATCTGATCACTGCTGCAGAAGGCGGTTATCTTGAGCCGATGCAAGACGCGGCGGTTCTTGCGCTGTTGGACGCTATGCCATCGGCGGGGGCGCAGCTTGGTCGCATTGGGGATCAGACGTTTGGCGTGCCCTACGCGCTTGATCTGTGGCACACCGCATTTGCCGAACCTTTGATTGAAAGCGTCGCGCAGACGGATTTGATTGCAGATGCGGGGATTGCATTCGTGTTTCCCGCAAATCGTCCGACGCCCACAACCGAACTCTTGATCGCGCAGGTGATCGGTGCGGGCGGAGTTTTCGGCATGGAAGGGCTGATCACGATGGATCGGAGCGCACTCACGCGGATATTTGCCTTCTACGAAGAAGGTGTGCGCTCAGGATGGATGACCTCAAATGTGCTGACCTATGATGATCCGTCTGCCTACGCGGATCTTCTGCTGTCACAGGATGCGGTTGGCGTCGTGACCGCGCACGATTATCAGGAATGGATCGCACGCGGGGCGCGGTTGTCAGCAGGTGAGCTTCCCACGCTTGACGGTACGCCTTCCACCGTGATCGATGGGTGGGTGTGGGTCATGGTCACAGGCGACACTGAACGACAAGCCGCTGTCGTGCGCTTGATCACATGGATGATGGAAGTTAACCGTCAGAACCGGTACACCGAACTGCTGTATTACCTGCCTGTCACCTCAAACGCGCTGGCACTGCGCGAGGATGCGGCTTATGCTGCCTTGATCGAGTCGTTGTGGGCGAACGCCGTGATCCCAATGAGTTCGAGCAGTGCCGCTGGTCGCGCGCTCCAGACTGCCTTGGTGAATGTGATCAGCCAAGACTTAAGTGCGGAAGCGGCGGCGCGCGAAGTGCTGCTCACAGCGGGAAGCGGCTAACGTCCCACCGATGCGACTCCGACATTCGCCAGCGCCGAGCGAATATCGTTCAGCGTCAGCGGCTTGACGAGATACCCGGTAGCGCCGACTGCATGCGCCTCGGCGATCAAGGGCGGAGCGGTTGCGCTGATCATAAAGATCGGCGTGCGCTCGGTTCGCGCATGAGCGCGAAGGGTGCGACATAACTGGAGTCCGTTGACATCCGGCAGCATGATATCAAGCAGAATCGCATCAGGTTGAACACTGTGAAGGGTTTGGAGCGCTTGCATGGCGGTATTCGCGCCAACGGCTTCATGCCCCATGATTTTGAGAAGCGCCGTTAGCATCTGCACCGTCATCACTTCATCATCAATAATCAGTATGGTTGCCATACGCGTTTATCCGCCCGTAGTAGTCTCTGTTGAACGCTCAAACATACGATAGCGCTTATAGACTTCGCCTCCAAAGCTTAGAACAATCCCGACCATATCTTTGTTGATTTCCAACACCCACCCGGAGTCGCTGTGGTTGTACGGGGTGTCCATCAGGATGGTGCGCAGCAGATGATAATACATTGCCGCGTCAACCCCTTTGTTGCGGTATTCGGCGCGAACCCCCATCAATGGAACACGACTCCACGTCATGACCGGGTTGATCTTCCAATAATAAAGGGCGCGCAGCAGTGAGATGATCTCCGGCGTACCGGGGCGCGCATACGCTTTTTGCAGCACCTGATTAAAATCAGGCACTCCAAGGATAAACCCGGCAGGAGTGTCATTAACATAGGCGAAATAGACTAAACGGGGGTCAAGGAAGGTGGACAGCGATTCGATCATGCTGTTTAATTCGCGCGCGGTCAGCGGCACAAAGCCCCAATTCTTTTCCCATCCGAAATTGTACAGTTCCTTGATCAGATCAAACTCTGAGTCGCGCTTTTTGTTATCGAACTGCCGGATCGTGATCTTGTTACGCCGCATCACGCCCTGCGAGACTCGCCCCAATCGCTCCAGCAGTCCCGACTGAAGAACGGTTGAACGATCCAGTGAGAAACTGACCATATCCATCACTTTTGCAAACCCAGCACCTTCGATGAGTCCCTGATAGTAGGGCGGGTTGTACGGCATCAGCAGGATCGGGCGTGAGAAGTTTTCGATCAGCAGACCTACATCCTCGTGAGTGGTGAAGGTTTGCGGTCCGCGAATGGTGGCATACCCTTTTGCGCGCACCCATTCAACGGCGGTGCGCAGGAGCGCTTGAGCTGCCTCTGGATCATCAACGCATTCAAATGCGCCGAAGAAACCGACGCGCTCATCATGGAACTCGTTATGACGGTGATTGATGTAGGCGGCAATCGTGCCCACCATTTGATCGCCGCGCCATGCGCCAAAGTAATCACCCTCCAAATACTCCCACGCGGGTCCTTTGGATTGATCAAGGACTTCGCGCCGCATGGACAGCAGGGGGGGGACCCAATTGGGATCGTTCTTGTAGAGCGCCCATGGGAATTCAAAGAATGCTTTGTGATCCTGCTTCGATTCAATTTTGCGAATAGTAACGGGGGGCATGATCGGCGCTCTCTTGGCACGGAACTCCATCAAATCAATGGGGCACAATGGTAGCGAGTTTCGTGCGGAAAAACACCTTGACATTTTCCGGTGGAGTTTGCTACTATTCTGAGCGTGGTACGCAATATTCCACAGTAGCTCAATGGCAGAGCAATCGGCTGTTAACCGATGGGTTGTAGGTTCGAGTCCTACCTGTGGAGACTGATTGGAGCCAGTCCGAACATCCAGCACCCTCAAAGGCGCTGGATGTTTGCATTTCTGAGGGGTTCACTCGCTGCCCTCGTTTCGCTCTATCCGATAAGTCCTTCAGATAGGCGAACGGAGCATTCAATTCCAAGACGATTTCGCCGTCCGTGTTGACAACCACCTGTCTGACCATGTGAAGCAGCAGTTCTCGTTGAGCGCTGACTTCAAGACGATTATACAGCGATCCTACTTGCGCGATAATTCCAAGTGCTGTTTCCAGATTGTCGATATGAAATTCCTGCTGCTGGGCGACGCTATCTAAGTTTGAGCGCAGCCGATTGCGCCGTTCCTGCCACTCCGCCCACAACCCGTTCCAGATCTCTTCGCTGATCTTGCCACTCACCAATAACCGCGCCATACGCGCTTCTTCCTGGTCGATAGCGGTGAGAGCATCGGTCATCAGTTTGCGCTCGTCGGGACGTGCAATACCGAGCTTTTCCGCCAAGTCGTGTTTGTAGTAAGCTCGAATGATGGGCAAATGTGCCGGGTCGATCTGGATAGCGCACAGCTCATCGGGTATCTGGGAGTCGATTTTCTCGCACATAAAATTGATATTGCTGCGCGGCACGCAGTAATACGGCGTGCCACCTCCCGAACGGCTCGCGTTCGGAGTTGAACACGTTAGCTTCCATTCAGTCCCGTCTGCATCGATATAGCTGATAATGCTCTTGAGCAGATACTCCCGCTTACGCTTTGCGGCACGGCTCCGGTTTCGTTCTTCTAAAATGGCAAGCCCGCGCTCGAATTCCGCTGTCGTGACAATCGGGTCCCAGTTTCCACGCACCGTTTTGGGCGAGACTCCGTTTTTGAGGCTAACCACCCAGCCGGCGTATGCCCAATTATGGAAGGCGTGCGACAAGGTAGTGATGTTGGCACGACGCTTACCTTGCCGACTGACTTCAACAAAAGGGCGACCGCTGCGATGCCGAAAGCCAAGCTCGTGCAGTCGTTCCGCTATATCGGCGAGTGTCCATTTCTCTTCCAGCAGCATATCCCATGCTAGACGCCAAATCGGTGCGCGTTCCGGGTCAATCTCAATCCATTTGTCCCATCGCCCCAGATCGGTCTTCTTCTTGATGTCGGTTCGCGCTGTCACGTTCCTGTAGCCGTCAGGCGCAAGGCTGATGTAACCACCGCTCTTGCGCTTCGCCTGCTGCCCGCCGCGCGTGCGGATGCCGAGCAGCGCTGATTCGCGCCGTGCAAGTGTAAACGAAAGCGCGACCAGTATCCGGTCATCCGGGTCCATCGGATCAAGATCGGGGGAGTTGGCAAACCGCACCGATACTCCGAACTCGTTCAATTCGTCGATAGCCCGCAGCGCCTCTGAGTCATTGCGTCCAAACCTGTCCGCACGCTCAACGATCACATGCGAGAATTTGCCGACCCGCGCATCTGCCAGCATCCGCTGATAGCCTGTACGGTTGGCTGTCCTGCCTGTCAGAACATCGACGTACTCGTCAATGACAGGCAGATCGGAGTGCTCCAACACGTTGCCATCGATGAGAGAGCGCTGCCGTGCGCGAGACAGCTCGGGCTTCTGGTGATCCTCGCTGCTGGTACGCAGGTAAACCGCCCAACCCGGTTGGGGTGGGGCGGGTGCATCCTTCTTACGTCGATACCCACTCATGATGCCTGCTCATCCGACTCATTCAGAAGCCGCTGCAAGATGGCTAGCCCGGTTTCAAAGTCCTCTGTGGAAACGAGCGGTTCCCACTTCCCGCGAATGGTCTTCGGTGCGATGTTATCGCATTCGCTCACAACCCATCCGGCGTATGTCCAGTCATGGAAGGCACGCAGCAGCTTATCCGTGAGTGGTCGCCGCGTGCCTGTTTTGCCTACGATTACAAATGGTTTGCCGTTGCGGGCGCAGTAACCTTTCGCGTGCAGAGCTTCAGCGATTTCGCCCACTGACAGCGTACCCGTCAGCAGCAGCGCCCACGCTTCCTTCCAGATATGCGCCCGCGTCGGATCGGGCTCGATCCAATAGCTGATGCGTCCCATCTCGCTGCGCTGGTCAAGTTCGGTTTGTCCGCGCATGTTGAGATAGCCATCGGGTGCGCGTCCAGCATAGCCACCGCTTTGACGTTTCGCCTTCAAACCGCCTTTCACCCGTATACCCATCAACGCGGACTCGCGGCGAGCGAGAACAAATGTCAGGGTGACCAAAACCCGATCATCCGGGTCGATGGGAGCAAGATCGGGCGCATTCGCAAAGCGCACGGCGATCCCACATGCGTTCAGCTCGTCAATCGCTCGCAATGCTTCGGTATCGTCACGCCCAAAACGGTCGGCGCGCTCCACCACAACATGCGAGAACTTGCCCGCGCGGGCATCAGACAACATCCGTTGATACGCTTTGCGGCGCGGGTCTTTGCCTGTCAGCACGTCGATGTACTCGTCATAAATCGGCAGATCAGATGACTCTAAGAAGCTCATCTGAATCATGGTGCGCTGCCGTTCCCGCGAGAGTTCCGGTTTCTGGTTTTCGTCGCCGCTTGTCCGCAAATAGATTGCCCACCCCGGTTTCGGTGGGGGAGGGACTTGGTTCTTCCGATTAGGTGCTGTCATTGAAAATCCTCACTTAGGCTGTGGTACCGTCGCTTCAGCTTCACAATACCGCAGATCGAGCGCGACCCGATTTTTGACGCGATTTTCTACCGCTCCGCGCTCGATCTCGTGAACATTCGTGACCACAGCAAGGATTTTTGCGATGTGGAACACCCGCTTGATCATCGTACCGGGGGACTCTTCCGCCGTCACTACACCCTGCGAATCGCTCATGCTGGCACTCCAATCATGAGCGGTTCGTCCGGCTCTTGGTTAATGTTTTGCATCCACTCGTTGACTCCACCATCACACACGTATCCGCTCAAGCACTTGTACTCGTCCGCCGACACGAGGAGCAGTCCGTGACGTTCGGATGAACAGGCAGGGCAGCGCCACAATCCGGCATGGGGGCTGGCGGCAAGCGGTTTGCCCAAATGGGTTTCTACCAGATCACGCAGATCGATCAGGGTTGGGTGATTCTTAACCGTCATCGGCTCATCTCCTTTTCCAGAGCAAGCGCGTGTTGTTCGCGCTCATGTTCGGTCACTGCCTGCTTGACGAGGGTGTAGACGAGGTTAGCGAGCGGACGATCTTCCTCCTCCGCCCAGATCTCCAATTTATCGTAGAGCGACTGCGGTAACCGGAAGGCAATCCGCGCCGCAAATGGCGTGTCTCGATTCAAAATGACGCTCCTCATGACTCAACGTTTCAACAGCTTACTGGAAAACGTCAAATTTAGGGCGAGAATTTGGGACATTTGTTCGAGAATAATTGACATTTGCATGTCTCGTTTTGACATCGTGAGAATTTGTGACATGCAAATGACACAGATTCCCATCGTTCTCCCTCAACACTGAACTTCATACGCGAGGTAAGTAAGTTCTAACCGAAAAAATGCCAAGACATGACCCACATCCGTTGGATTTCTGTAATACAATGAGCATTCGTGTTTAGCTCATGCGTTCTTAACCTGTCGGCTAACTGAGGGAAGCCATAGAGACAAGGAGAAATACAAGTTCATGCGCCCCATCACAGTAATTGTCGTCTCCACCCATGCGCTGACGCGCGTTGGTATTCAGCAGATGGTGACGAAATCGGACATTCCTATCGAAGTTACTGCCGTTTGCGCGAACTTTCGCGAAGCGCACGAGTTCCTCGCGAAGCAGCGCGCCCATGTAGTCATCATCGATGACTCTCATCCCCGGTCAACGAACCTCGCCCAAGAAGTGAAAAAACTGCGCGGGCGGCAGGCGAATCTCGCGGTGCTGACGATTGCGCAGCGTCCAACCGCCACCTTGCTGCGGCTGCTGCGCGAACATGGCGTGCATGGGATGCTGCACAAGGATGATGATCTTGAGCGGGGACTCCTGAGCGCCATTCCCATGATCGCTGATGGCGGGCTCTCCGTATCGCCCCGGATTTCGCGCCTGCTCGATGTGCAGCGGACGCTGCCCGATGAACTCCAACAGCGTGATATTGATGTGCTTCAGCTCACTGCCGATGGTTTTGATGTGAAGGAGATTTCTTCGCATTTAGGGTTGGCGGGCAAGACGATCTATCGGACGCTGCAAATGCTGCGCGAGGTGTATCACGCGAACAGCAATGCCCAACTTATTGATATTGCGCATCAAAAGAAACTGCTGGACATGGAAGACGAGGATGATCAGGCGTAAGCGTGGGAAATTGTGCCATGCGAATGTCCATTTTTGACCTCGAAATGTCACGATGTCTCACTCTCACAGCCCGACAATATGATACGCTGAGATATACAATCGTGAGGATGAGGCAGGACATGATCACCCAAATCTTGATTGCAGACGGTAGCAGTCTAGCTGTGGTCGGCGCGGAAACGCTGCTCAGGGCACGCGCCGACACCCTTCTTACCACCGCCGAGAATGGGGATGACCTCCTCCGACTGGCAGGGGTTAACCAACCCGATATTATTCTGCTGGGTGACCGTTTCGATCCGCTGTTCGAGACTGTAGCACTGGTCGAGCGGTTGATTCAGGCGGCACCGGCGGGACGCATCATCGTGATGGGAAACACGACCGACGGCTTGGTCATCCGCGACCTGTTCACCATGGGGATGTGCGGCTATTTGGCGGTGGGGGATGATCTCTCAACCTGCCTACTCACGGCGGTCGATACGGTGCTGCGGGAACACCCCTACTTATCCCCGACAGCGAACGCCGAATACCTGATCGCCATGCAGAGTAGCAGCCGTGATTGGAAATTGGATGCAGAAGCCCGCGCCGTGCTGCGTCTATTGGCGCGCGGCTGCACCGTCCGCGAGATCGCCGCGCACATGCGCCTCAAACGCCGCCGCGTGTACTGGGTTACTGAAAAGATGCGCTCCCGTTTCGGCGCGACGACCAATGAACACCTGATCAGCCGCGCAGTAGCCGAAGGTTTCATGCGCCTACCCGATTAGCCCGGAATCTTCCCATCGTTTCCCGGAATCTTCCCAACCCTCAACCGGAATCGTCCAGTTGTTCGCTTACCCTACTTTGTTACGCTGAAACCAGCGTAAACAAACCCGGAGTGACGACATGCGACGATTGGTGCTGCCCGTGCTGGCGGCGCTCTGCCTTGCGGCATGGGCTGCCGCCTTTTTCTTGACCCGTGCCCAACCGAATAGTGATCTCACGATCATCCCAACGTTGATGGTGCTGCCGTCGCTCACGCCGACGGAAACAGTAACACCGACTTTGCCTCCGACGCTTACGGCGACAGTCACGGCAACGGCGACGATTACCTCCACCGATACGCCCATGCCGACGC
>JAPKMU010000175.1 GCA_026645745.1 Anaerolineae bacterium
CGGAATACGGCGGGCAAAACGCTCAAGCGCGTGATGCGTGAGCAGTATCTCAACGATCACGCATAGACGGAGGCTGTGCCGATGATTCAAACGCTCGTGATCCCTGACGATACGCAAAACGCGGTGCGGGGATTACACAGCTTTTCAAAACTTGCCGGATATGACGTGACCGTTTACACGGACAGCGTGCGCGATCCCGATCAACTCGTCGAGCGACTCCAGAATGCGGATGCACTCGTGCTGACGCGGGAACGCACGCCAATTCCGCGCGCTTTGATCGAACGACTGCCGCACCTCAAACTGATCAGCCAGACGGGGCGCGGCACGGCGCATATTGATGTCGCGGCGTGTACCGAACACAAGATCGCCGTCGCGGTCGGGGATGGGCTGCCGTATGCTCCCGCTGAACTCACTTGGGCGCTGATCCTCGCGTCGATGCGCCAACTCCCCGATCAAGTGGAGTCGATGCGGGCGGGCAAATGGGGAACGCGGATCGGGCGGGTGGTGCGCGGGCGAACGCTCGGCATTTTCGGCTATGGCAAGATTGGCAGCGTGGTCGCGGGATACGGGCGGGCATTCGGGATGCGCGTACTCGTCTGGGGGCGTGAAGGTTCACTTGAACGGGCGCGGGCAGACGGGTTTGACACTGCCTCAAGTCAGCGTGATCTATTTGAGCGCTCCGACATCGTGAGCTTGCACCTTAAGCTGATCAAAGAGACGGCGGGCATCGTCACCGGGGAAGACTTGGCAGCGATGAAACCCGACGCGCTGATCGTCAATACCAGCCGCGCAGAGTTGATCGCGCCGGAGGCATTGGTGAATGCGCTCAGGGCAGGGCGACCGGGGTACGCGGCGGTTGACGTTTACGAAAACGAACCGATTACGCAAACCGATTATTCCCTGCTGACGATGGATCACGTGATCTGTACGCCGCATCTCGGATATGCCGAACTGGATACCTACGAGATGTATTTCGGTCAAGCATTTGATAACGTGCTGGCGTTCGCGGCAGGCGAACCACAAAACGTGATCAACCCGGACGCACTCCGATCAAGTTGACGATTTAGCCTGCTGCCTGTTAATCTCTGCGAATCCTTTTTTTCGCATCCTTTCAGGAAGTAGGCTTATGACCCTTAACCCTCAGCGCACGCTTGACGAACTGAAGGAACTGCGCGCGCTCACTGGCGATGAAAACGGCGCGCAGCGTGTCGCATTCACCGATGTGTGGACGAAAACCAACGCTTGGTATAAGCAGAAGCTCGCTGAACTGCCGGTTGAAGTCGAGACGGATCAGGCGGGCAATATTTGGGCGACTCTACGCGGTGAAAGCGAAAAAGCCGTGCTGATCGGCGGGCATCTCGATTCCGTACCAAACGGCGGGTGGCTCGATGGGTGCTTGAACGTGTTGGCGGGTTTAGAAGTACTCCGGCGGCTCGCGGCACAGGGCAAACCGCCTGTGACGGTGCGCTTGGTCGGCTGGGCGGATGAAGAAGGGGCGCGTTTTGGGCGCAGTTTGTTCGGTTCAAGCGCGTGCTCCGGTTACATGAATCCCGACGATTTGCGCAACCTGAAAGACAAAGACGGAATCAGGCTGGTGGATGCCCTCTCCGCTGTGGGGATCGATCTAGATCGCGCTAGAGAAGCCGGTGCGCAGTTAAAAAATGCGGCGGCGTACCTTGAACTCCACATCGAGCAAGGTCCTGTATTGGAAAGCATGAATCTGCCGATGGGCGCGGTGATGGGGACGTTCGGCGTTGAACGTCACGCGATCCGCTTTATCGGGCAAGCGGCGCATTCCGGGTCAACACCGATGCACCAGCGGCGGGATGCGCTCGGCGCGGCGGCGAAACTGGCATTAGAAATCCGCGAGATCGCCAAGCGCAACGGCGGTGTGTGTACGGTGGGCAAAGTCGAAACCAAGCCGGGGATCGTCACTGCCGTCGTTGGGCAGTGTGATATGACGCTTGATCAGCGCCACTTAGACGCAGAAGCGCTCGCTCGGATGCTGGCGGAAGCGAAAGAAGCCGCTGATCGCTTCGCGGCGGAAGAAAAAGTCTCGGTCGAATGGAGCAAACTGTGGGAAATCCACCCGATCCTGTTCCATCCCCAGTTGATCGAGTTTGCCGACGAAGCGATCCGCGATGTCTGCGGTGTTTCACATCGTTTGCCGAGCGGTCCGCTCCATGATGCGGCGGAAGTCGCACGCGCGGGTGTTCCGACGATCATGTTGTTTGTGCAAAGCCTGTACGGGATTTCGCACAACAAGATCGAAGATACGAAAGAGGAACACATCCTGATGTCGGTTGAAGCACTGGATCGACTGGCGGACAAAACAATCGCATGGATCGCCGCGCAGTAAACCGTTTTTGTAAAGGCGTTATCCCCTTGTTCCTTTCGATTCGTTCGGGAGGAACAGGTTTTCCCCGATGAAAGCACCGTATAAAGCCATTTTCTCTTGAAGTTTTACCATTTCTTATCCAATCCTTATCTTTGATTTTGCAAACAAGCCGTGTGATCCGTAAAATCTTGCGCTTATGTGCGCGCTTGTAATAGATTGAACCCACTTCGATCCAAGCGTGTACTAAGTTGAGCATTTGCTTATTACTTGAGGAGCGCAACACATATGTCCAACCTCCGGAAGTTCCTCGGAATTGCTGTCGTACTGGCGATGGCTCTGGGGCTGGCGCTGACTCCCGTCACCGCACAGGATGTTCCCACCCTTACGGTCGGTTTCGCTCAGGAACCGGACACGATGAACGGCTTCTACAGCAGCATGGCGTTTGCGCAATGGGCAAATGACTTGGTGCAAGCGAGCCTGTGGGATGTTACGGATACGCTTGAAATGGTGCCGGTGCTGGCAGCAGAAGTGCCGACTGTTGAAAATGGCGGCATCAGCGAAGATTACATGAGCTACACCATCCGCCTTAAGGACGGGCTGATGTGGAGCGACGGCACCCCGCTGACCGCTGAAGACCTTGTTTTTACGTTTACGGTTCTTGAAGACCCGGCGAACAACTTCCTGCAGGGCACGGCGATTGCTGATGCGGTCGAAACCATCGAATTGATCGATCCGCTCACCTTCCGCCTGACCTTCAATTCACCGAAGCCGTTCCCGGAAGACATCGCCGGTTCGCCGGTCTACGAGGCTGAAGGCTCGATTGAATTCGCGCCCGAAAACCAAGACCCGACCGTATTCAGCGGACCGTATGTGCTGACCGAATGGCGTCGCGGCGAACAAATGACGTTTGAAGCGAACCCGAACTACGCGCTCGGTCAACCTTCGATTGGTCGTATCGTCCTCCGCTTCTTCCCGGATACCGATTCGCAGTATGCAGCCCTTGAAGCCGGTCAGCTTGACTTTGTTCCGAACGTCAGCGAAGGCGACAAGCCCCGCATCGGCGCGATGGAAAATGTCAGCATGGTGACGGTCTTCGGTGGTTACATCGAAAGCCTGTGGCTGAACGTCCGTACCGAAGATATCCCGCGCGCTGGTCATCCCGCGCTTCAGGATGTCAACGTCCGTCAAGCGATTCGTTACGCGATTGACCGTCAGGAAATCGTCAACACGCTTCTCGCTGGCACGACCAGCCCGACCGACAGCATTTACTCCAGCTCGCCGTTTGAAAATCCTGATCTCGGCGTGACCGAATACAACCCCGACGAAGCCAACCGCCTCCTTGATGAAGCGGGTTGGGTGGACAGCAACGGCGACGGCACGCGTGACCGTGATGGTGTTGAACTCGTCCTCCGCTACAGCACCACCAACGCGGGTTGGCGTGTCAACATTCAGCAGGTCGTGGCGCAGTACCTGAATGCCGTCGGTATCGGCACAGTTCTCGAAGCCTACCCGGCGTCCGAATTCTTCGGTTCGTGGGCGAACAGCGGTATCAACGCGGTCGGCGAATATGACATCGCCCAGTACGCGAACAACACCGCGCTCACCAACCCGGCGAATGTGACCGTGTACGAAGCGCTGAACTGCGATCAGTTCCCGACCGAAGCCAATCAGGGCGGTCAGAACTTCACCGGCTTCTGCAGCCCCGAAATGGACGCTGCCGCGCAGGTCACGCTGACCTCGCTCGATCCCGCCGAACGTCTCGAAGCAGCGTTCACCATCCAGACGATCATGCGCGACAACGCGCCGCTCATCAACCTGTTCCCGCGCGGCGATAACTATGCTTATCGTTCGGATCGCTTCGCCAGCGAACCGCGCATCGGTTCGGGTGTCGGCAACCAGTGGTTTGATATTCTCAACTGGCAGTTGGTCGGCTAATCGCTCCGTCCGCTTAAGAGAAGACGGGCAGAAATGCCCGTCTTTTCCTATTCATAACGGCTCACGCCCGGATATATCTCACATGACGACCTACATCATACGGCGGCTTCTGCAAGCGATCCCGCTGTTATTCATTATCAGCTTTGTCCTGTTCGCGCTGACCAACTCGCTTGGTGACCCGCTTGCCGTGTTTGCGGAAAGCCGCCAGCGCCCGACCGCCGAAGCGCGTGAAGAGATGCGCCGCCGTCTCGGTCTTGATCGCCCGCTTTTGGAGCAGTACGTCGTCTGGTTGATCGGCAACGATTGGATGCTGGTTGACGTGCAGGGCGATGGAACCGTCATGGAACCCGGAACTCGGCAGGGTGTTTTGCGTGGTGATCTGGGGATTTCGTTTGTGACCCGTCGCCCTGCATGGACACGTATCGAAGAGCGGCTGCCCAATACGCTCACGTTGATGATCCCTGCGTACACGATCACGCTGATCTTGGCAGTTGGCATTGGCGTGTACTCATCGGTACGACAGTATACCTTTGTGGATAATTTGATCACGGGGGCGTCGTTCTTTTTCTACTCAATGCCGATCTTCTTCATCGCATTGATGACGATCTACATTTTTGGGGTACAGTTCACACGATGGGGTTTGCCCGCGCTGCCTATCGGCGGCACGGGGGATGGATCGATTGGCGACTTGATCGTGCATATGTTTATGCCGATCTTTTGTCTGGTCGCCATTCAACTTGCGGCATATGTGCGCTTTGTTCGTTCTTCCATGTTGGAAGTTTTGGGGCAGGATTATATCCGCACCGCCCACGCAAAAGGACTTTCGGAAGGGCGCGTTGTAAGCCGTCATGCGCTGAAGAATGCCTCGCTGCCGCTCGTGACGCTCGTCGGACTCGATCTCCCCTTCTTGCTCGCTGGCGCAGTCGTCACCGAGAGTATCTTCGCATGGCCCGGTATGGGGCGCTTGTTCATTGAAAGCTTTGAACGCGCCGATATCCCCGTTATGATGGCGATTCTGATGCTGCTGTGCGTCATGGTCGTTGTCTTTCAAATTTTGACCGATATCGTGTATACGTGGTTTGACCCACGTATCCGTTACTAAAGGAGGCGACCCGCGATGAGCGCTGTGGATACCACAACAACTCAATCTCGTTCCTCATCTGCTGTTGCGACCCTCCAATACGAAAAGGGCAGATCGAATCTTTCGCGCAGTATGGCACGGTTGCGCCGCCACCGGATGGCATTGGTGGGCATTGGTCTGCTGATATTCGTCTTTATGTTTGTCTTGGTCGGGACGCTGCTCATCCCGGAATCACAATCGACATTCAATATGCCGTCGCGGGCGCTGCAAGCGCCATCCGCCGAGCATTTGTTTGGAACGGACGTCATTGGGCGTGATCTGCTGGCGCGTGTGGTGTACGGCGGTCAGATTTCGCTGTTCGTCGGTGTCACGGCGGTGATCGTGCAGATGTTCGTCGGCACGGTGATCGGGCTGCTGTCCGGTTATCTGGGGGGGGTGATCGATTCGGTGCTGATGCGCTTTGCCGAAGCGATGCTGAGTATTCCGCAGTTGTTTCTCGCGTTGATCGCGCTGCGCATTTTCTCTGACCCGACGGAATTTCCCGACTTCACGTTTATGGGTCGCCAGTACAGCGCCACCATGATCGTGATCGTGTTTGTGATCGGGTTGACAAGCTGGATGCGCGTCTCGCGTATCGTGCGTTCGGTGGTGCTGTCGGTCAAAGAGCAGGAGTATATTACGTCTGCCAAGTCGATCGGTGCGGGCAACTGGCGGATTGTGCTGCGTCATGTGCTGCCCAACTGCTTCGCGCCGATCATGGTTTCCGCGACGCTTGGCGTTGGTTCAGCGATTCTGCTCGAAGCGTATCTCGGCTTTCTCGGCTTAGGCGTGCGCAACCCCACCCCGACATGGGGCAACATTATGGGGGATGCCAATTCCTACATCAATCAGTGGTACTACTGGTTTTTCCCTGCCGTGTTTATCATGCTGACGACGTTGGGCATCAACTTCCTCGGTGACGGGCTGCGCGATGCCTTCGATCCTCGTTCGCTTCGTTAAAAAGGGTTAGGGTCTGCTGATGGATTACACGCTGCAACTGGAAAAAATCGCGCAGGCGGTTGAGATTCTGCGCGAAAAGAACGTCGATATGTGGCTGACGTTCGTCCGCGAGACGGAACATAACGCCGATCCCGCGCTGCCGCTGATTTCGCCCACCAATGTCACATGGCACACCGCGCTGATCATCACGCGCGAGGGTCATAAAGTGGCAATCGCCGGACGCTATGAGATCGTTAATTTTCAGCGAATGGGCGTGTGGGACGAAACGATCTCTTACGATCAAAGCATCCAGCCCGCGCTGGTCGAAGTGCTGGATCGGCTCAAGCCGCGTCAGATCGCGGTGAATTATTCGGAGAGTGATACCGCCGCCGATGGTCTATCACACGGCATGTATTTGACGCTCCAGCGCTATCTGGAAGGTAAACCTTATCAGTTGGTGTCGGCGGAAGATGTGCTGAATCCGCTGCGCGGACGAAAAACGCCGGGGGAAATCGCCCGCATTCGCGCCGCAGTTGCGTTGACAGACGACATCATCAACCGGATCACGGCGTACCTCAAGCCGGGGCTGACCGAACTTGAGATTGCGCAATTTGTTCACGCGGAATATGCCAAAGAGGGCGTTGTCCCATCATGGGATCACGCATACTGCCCAACCGTCACCGCTGGACCGGATTCGCCTGTGGGACATGTCTCGCCGTCCGCGCAGTACGTGACGAAGGCGGGGCAGCTCCTCCGCATCGATCAAGGTGTGATCCTGAACGAGTACATTTCGGATATTCAGCGCGTATGGTATTTGCAGCCTGCCGGAGAGACGAGCATTCCCGCCCCAATTCAGCATGCTTTTGATTCGGTGCGCGCGGCGATCATGGCGGCGGCGGATGTGTTGAAACCCGGCGTCGAAGGGTGGGTGGTTGACGATGCGGCGCGCAAGACGATTGTCGCGGCGGGCTACCCGGAATATCAACACGCGGTGGGTCACGGAATCGGGCGCACGGTGCATGACGGCGCGACTCTGCTCGGACCGCGCTGGGAGCGTTATGGAAAAACGCCTTTCGGCATTGTCGAGGCGGATAACTGCTACACGCTCGAACTTGGTGTGCAAGTTCCCGGCTACGGCTTGGTGAGCTTAGAAGAAGATGTCCTTGTGACCGATCACGGGATCGAATGGCTGGGTAAACCGCAGACTGAAATCATCGTCGTGCGGGTGTAACGGTGACGCACGCAAACAGGTTGAGTGATTTCGCATGTCGATACGCAGCATCATCTTACTCGCCGCTTTCCTGTTTGTCGTGTTCATCATTGTGATCGTGGCGCTGCTGGCACTGCTCCAACCCGTCAATATGTCGGGCAGTGCCGCAGCGCTTTTGAGTATGATCGTCTAGTTCTCACCACGTCCCCGACTGCCACATGCTGGCATAGACTTGGGTTTCGTTTAAGCCGATCTTCGCCAAAATGCTGACCGCTTTCTCTAGACACGCCAAAACCTGCTCTTGATCACCCAGTTGAGCTTGTACGCGCCCCAAATTGTCATATGCACACGCCAGCCCGTGTAAATTCCCTACTTTTTCGAAGGCGGCGACGCACTGTTCGAAGTGGTGAGCGGCGGCGGCAAGGTCATCAAGGCTTTGGTACAGCAGCCCAAGATTATTGTGAACAGCGGCTTGACCGTACAAATTGCCGAGTTCGCGCCACACGGCTAGGCTCTGGTGATCCACCTCAATCGCCTTGAAAAAATCTTCTTTCTTCCAGTACAAAATTCCGAGCGTCTGCCGTGCTTGCGCGGTATTGCGTTTTTCGCCGCTCTTGTCCGCAATGCGCAGCGCGGTCATCGCCAATTCGAGCGCTTGATCGATTTTCTCCTCGCGGTAAGCGATCATGCTCAATCCGATATAGAGCTGGCATGCTTCGTCGGCGTCGAGTCCGCTCTGGTTTTGCAGTTCGGTGAGGCTCTGCGTAAAACAAGCGGTCGCTTCGGCAAGCTGCCCCCATTGCAGCAGCGCTTGACCTTTTTTGCGCAGTAACCGCGTCCGCCATGTCGCATCCAACCGTTGAAGTTGATCGAGGGCAGTATCGTAAGCATTAACCGCCTGTTGATACGCCCCGCCTAATTCGTATAAGTCCGCGAGTCCTTCGTAAATCGGCACGATTTCATACGGCGACACCCGTGACTCAGACGCGAGTACAGAAGCACGCTGAAAATGCGTGTGCGCTTCGCGGTTGGCGTAGCGGCGTGCCATTTGACTGCCCACTTTGACGAGATAAATCACCGCCTGCTCAAAACTGCCCGCGCGTTCGAAGTGAAACGCGAGTTCCGCCGCGTAATCCGCCAGATTAGCCGCGTGAACAACTTCAATCGCGCGTCCGGCGGCGGCGTGGAGTTCGCGCAGCCGCTCCTCAACTTGCATCGAGTATGCCGCATCACGCAGCAGGGCATGACGGAAAAGCACCTGCCATTCGCTGTTGGCGACCCAGATCGCCTCGGCTTCTGCCGCTTGAACTTTGTCGCGGAAGTCGGCGTCGTTCTTGACCATCTGCGCGAGGACGGGAATCTCGAAGGCTTGACCGAGCACCGACGCGATTTGTACGATCGTGCGTACCTGTGTTTGCAGGCGATCTAGGCGTGCGACGAGTACCGCATTGAGCGAAACGGGGAGGTCTTCAATCCCGCTTTGCTGATTCAGCGACCAACGATCCGCGTCATTCGTGCGCGTGATCATTCCGCGTTCGAGCAAGTCGAGTGCGAGTTGTTCAGTGAAAAACGGATTACCCGCCGCTTTGCTAAACAGATACTCGCTCACTTCTGGCGCGACAGGTGCTTTGAGCACCATCTCGACGAGCGGCTCAACGCTGGCGCGGGGGAGTTCCCCGACTTCGATATAGTGGATTGGTCTTGCAGATGGGCTGAGGGCGAATTCCGTCCGCATGCGGCTGTCGATCAAGACGGTGATCGCGTTTTTCTCCGCGCTTTCGATCAGCATCACGATTAACGCGAGCGAATCCGAGTCAAGCCACTGCGCATCCTGCACATGCAGGATCAGCGGTTGGCACGCACTTTCGGCGCGGAACAGCGTATTGATCGCCTGAATCGAGCGGTCAAAACGCATCTGTGGATCGAAACTCTCATATGCCGAGCCATGCCAGCGCAGATCAAACAACGCGCCGAGGAACGAACGCGCCTCGACGAGTTCCGCGATCAGCGCTTCGTTGATGCTGCATTCGTCCATGCGCATCAAAAGCGCTTCGATTGTGTTGTCGAACAGCGTTTTCGCTTGAACGTCGGTATCGGCTAACCCCTGCTGGAAATACGGCTCCAGCATTTGAAGAAAAGGCGCGAGAGACGTTTGGCGAGTCGCATCGGCAGCAAACGTGATCCATTTGACGCTTTCGCTGGCGGTGATCCGCGCCTGTGCTTCGTGAATGAGATGGCTTTTGCCGACCCCCGGCTCACCATAAACGATGACACAACCGCCGGGTTTGCGTTTAAGCGCGGAAAGCAGCATTTCAAGTTCGGCGTCACGTCCGATCAACCGCCGTGCGAATGTTGATCCCCGGTGATGGATTCCGCTGGCGCGTCCGATCAAACGGGCGATTGGGAGCGGCTGTGATTTACCTTTGACGCGGATCGGCGCGAGTTCCTCAAAGGTGTACGGATCACCAAGCGCCTTTTGGACGCGCTGACTGACGAGAATCTCGCCGGGTTGGGCGTGCGTCATCAAACGGGCGGAAAGGTTGACTTCATCGCCCAAAACACCATACGTGCGTCGGGTTGTGCCGCCGTATGCCCCCGTGCGCATGATCCCCTGACTTAAGCCGATTTGCGGCGGCGTAATTTCGAGATATTCAGGTGCTTGCAGCAAGGTCAGCGCGGCATTCGCAGCGCGGATCGCGTTGTCCTCATGCGTGATCGGCGCTCCGAACGCGATATACATGTAACTGCCCTTGTCACCAATTGACACCTGTACCAGCGTGCCATCCAGCGGCGCAAGTACGGTTTGTACCCAGAAGATATAAGCGTCAAGGCGATCGCCCGCGTCGTCATCATCCCAATTGATGCCGCCGAAGCGCACGAACAAGGCAACGGTTGGGCGCAGTTCGGTGAGTGTTTCGTCTTCGCGGTCGAGCAGCGACGGCAGCACCCAAGGGCGCGCCAGCGCCAGCGGGATCGCGTCAGGCGGCAGTGGATCAAAC
>JAPKMU010000176.1 GCA_026645745.1 Anaerolineae bacterium
ACATCGATCAGTGAGCCGGGGGCGGCGTTGATGTTGTAATCGTTGGATACACCAATCGTAACGACATCATCAATCGGAACCACAAGTCCCGGTCCAGTAATGCTCAAATACACGGTTCCGGCGGGACCACTGACGACGGTTGTCAGCGTGCAGTCTGTCACCGCAACATCGATTAAATACGTTGAAGCGGCGAAGGTCGGCAGAGCCGCGAGGAGGAGGATGATCACTGCCATCAACAGTACAGCATGCTTGATTCGCGTCATGGTCGTTAATGTCCTTTGTAATTAAGCACCTCTGCATTGTACCTGTTTTCTTTCAGAAAGTTGTCAGGGCTGTGTAAAAGGAGATAAAAGACTCGTAATTCATTTTGTAATCCTTGTGACCAAAAAAAGAGGGCGACCCGATACCGGATCGCCCTTTTTGTTCTTCTATTGCGCTTGACTGCGTCTTACGAATTCGGGATTTCTCCCGCATCCGGCAGCGGACGCCCGCCCCACACCACGTCAAAGTTCGCGCCGAGCGATTCCGCCGTCACCCAGACGTAGCGCGCTTGGCAGGCGATGAACAACTTGTAGAAGCCATCACGCGCTTCGAGAATCCACCATGACGTACCGACAGGCAGCACGACGACGGGATTGGCGGTTCCGGCGTCAAGGCGCGGTGCCCAATACGTTGTGACCGGACCAATCACACGCCCCTGACCGAGCAGCGGACTCGGCGGATACGGGCAGTCTACCGTCGGTTCGATGACCGGGGTATAGCAGCCTTCCGGCGCTTCCGTGCTATCCGAGTCAATCGCAATCGTGCGCGAGGAGTCGGTGTAAATCGTCGCCGTAATCGTCGCCCCCGGCGCGGCATTGATCGGGTAGTCGCTGGAGAAATACACATTGCCGCTTTCAGTGATTTCGCTCACCATCCCGTCAATTACGAGAAAGAAATCGCTGCCGCCGCCGCGTTTGGCAACAATCGAAGCAGCCGGCGCTTTCGCCTCTTGTCCGTAATCGTAAACTTCAACATACAGGGTGCAGCCATCGGCTCCTATGCTGACGGCATACGGCGGCAGTGACTCGCCCGCAGCGGCGGTCAGCACATTGAGCGTGAGCAGGAATATGAATGATAAGAAAAGTAGAACGCGACGCGTTGATTTCATGACGAATTCCCCCAGAACAGATGACATGTGTCTATAGGCAACTATACACAAATTTCACAAATATGCCCATGTGAACTCGTAAATAAGCTGCAAATTTTTCACCAAGATTTGCGTTTGAAGCTCACGGATTTGACGGAATCTCGCCCTCAGCATCCGAGAGAACGGGCAGACTCACCCATGATCGTCATGGGTGACAAGCGGTATGCTTGAGAGGCGCACATAATCATAGGGTGGATGAATAATGCACCATGAATGGACACTCTCGGCAGCGGAGGCAATCGCGCTGCAAAAACAACTTGCGGCACAGTTGATCCATGATCACCCCCTAAATCTAAACGCGATCCGATTAGTTGCGGGCGTCGATGTTTCGGTCAAGCCAAATCCTGCAGGCGTTGATATGTCTCAGGCGGCGATTGCAGTGCTGGAATATCCGTCGCTGACCCTCGTCGAAGCTGTGCTGGCAGTCATGCCGACGCCGTTTCCTTACATCCCCGGTTTACTTTCATTCCGAGAAGCACCTGTGATCCTGCAAGCGGTCGAAAAACTGACGACTGCGCCGGATGTGTTCGTTTTTGATGGGATGGGGCGTGCGCACCCGCGCCGAATTGGGATCGCGTCGCATGTCGGGTTGTGGCTGCAAAAGCCAACCATCGGCTGTGGAAAAACGCTCCTCACCGGAAAATACACCGATCCCCCTGCCGAGCGCGGCGCATGGTCGCCGCTGATTGACCGCCAAGAGGTGATCGGTGCGGTGCTCCGTACCCGCGCAACAGCAAAACCTGTGTATATTTCGGTCGGGCACCTCGCAGACTTGCCAACGTCAATCGAACTGATAATGCGATGCACCGGCAAATATCGCTTACCAGAACCAATCCGCGCCGCGCATCATGCGGCAGGTGAATTCACACCGTAACATCTCTTAAAGTCGATGATCACCGTACACGCATGTAATTTGTAACTCACATGACGCGCGTCCCTGTGGTTGAATGTGCAAAAATGTTTGCTTCAACCACAGGTAATCTCATGACCAATGTGATGAACAGCTTTGCCAACACCTTTGTAAAACCGATCCTCAAATCCCCACTGCATCCGTTGATGAGCCGCAAACTCGTGTTGATCACCTACACGGGGCGCAAATCAGGCAAGGAATACACGCTCCCCGTCGAATACACGCAGCACGAACGCACGCTGACGATCTTGACGTGGAAAGAGCGGACATGGTGGAAAAATCTGGAGGGCGGCATTCCCGTAACCGTTCGATTACAGGGGAAAACGGTCAAAGGAAAAGCGGCTGTCCATCATTATGACAAAGACCACGCAGCGCGCTTTTTGAAGAAGCGTATGCCAACTTGGACAGATGAGCAGGTCGCCAAGAAGGTCGAAAGCGCGGTTGTCGTCACCATTCATTTGGCGTACAACTAAACGGTAGCCTTCCACACCGCAAGCAGCGCGGGCAGCCCCGTAAAGGTGCTGTCCGCTTGAATATTCGCCTTTTCCGCTTCGGCGGGTGATGTTACGCCCGTCAGAACAAGTGCTGTCTGCATCCCGACCTCTGCCGCGCCCGCGATGTCCGTATCGAGTCGATCTCCGATCATGAGCGTGCGTTCAACCGAAATGCCGAGCGATTCAAGCGCGGCGTCAAACATTGCCCGCCCCGGCTTTCCCATACTAATCGGACTCTTGCCAGTGGCGGTTTGCAGCGCCGCGACGATGCTGCCCGCGCCGGGAACCAGTCCATCTGGCGTGGGAAAAGTCGCATCCGTGTTGGTCGCAATGAAATCCGCTCCGGCGCGCACACATAAACTCGCTTTTTTGAGCTTGTCATAGGTGAGCGCGAAATCGATTCCCACCACCACCGCCACCACACGCGGATCAACCTCGCCTGTGATTTCAAAGCCCGCATCCGTGATTAGTTTCCGCAACCCGTCGCCGCCCACCACATGAATCACCGAGCGATACGGATAGCGGCGTGTAACGTAGGCTGCTGTCGCTGTACCGCTGGTCACGATCTGGCGTTCTTCAATGCCTGCAACTCCCATCTTCGCCAGCTTCTCGACATAATCCGCCGGGGTCATACGGCTGTTGTTGGTCGCCAATGCAAACGGGATCGCGCGGGCATGCAAAAACGCGAACAGGTCATGAATCCCCGCCAGCGGTTGATCGCCGCGCCATAACACGCCATCCATATCCATGATGACGCTTGAAATTCGATTGAAATCGATCATGAGTTCCTCATACGATACGCTCACGCGTGGCGGTTGGCGTTTCTGATACCTCACGCTGATGAGGTCGAACAATTACATTGGCGATGCGGAACAAGAAATCCTTGACTATCAACGGCGAAGCCCGCTTGAGCGGGTCGGCAGCGCGGCGAAAAAGGAGAAAACCGCCAACGATCAACCCGATCGGGACTCCGGCGAGCACCGTCATGATATAGGTGGTTCGCTGCGACTCTGTTCCCTCTCGGAAAATGACATCTATGCCCACACCCCATAACCCGCCGAGCAGGATATTCACAGCCGACTGCCAGAGCATCAAGATAATAGCTGCGACAATCAGCACACCGATTAAACGCGGGATGATACTCCCCGCAACTTCTACTGCGCCGCGTCCACGATCAGCGGCAATCACACGGCTGGCGCATGAGGCACACAGGTACAGCGGGAAACGTCCATCCGATTTGAATGTCTCTTCAATATGAGTCGTGGTGACGGTACGATAGCCATCGAATACTTCTTCGTCGTAGGATTCATCGTCGTATTCTCCGGTTACGCTGTTCCATGTACGGCGGGAGCGCGTTACCGTGCGATACGTCGGTTCGTCGTGTGTCGTTGTGCTGCGGTTGGTTTCGTACCATGCGCCGAAGTAAAACATCGCGCGGTGTGGGTGCGGCGGCGAACCTCCACAGCGCGTACAGCGCTGCATCGCTGAAGCATTTGGCGTGTAACCGGGCGTTTTCATCAAAATCGCATAGAGATGTGCATCAACGGCTTGGCGGAGTCCGGCATGATAGGTCACTTTTTTGCCGAATAGAATCGAAATCAGCACGCCAATGAATACGAGTATGCCGACCAGCCCGACGGCGACATGAAACAAAAGCTGCGCCGATGGATCACTGAGCAGACCGATCACCCGACCCGGATTGGCGGTAAAGGCATTCCAAAGATACTGCGTGCCAATCCACGCATCGCGGAGTAGATTCAGAATATCGGTGATGCTGGACAGGCTGTAGCGCATTGCCATCCAAAGGGCATAATACGCTAACAGCAGACCCACAACGATGAGCGCGATAATACGGCTGGTAGGAATTCCGGTTCGCATCGAAACCTTCCAAGAGAGGGCGAAGTCGAAGTAAAGCACATCTTATCGTGAACAAAAGGCTTTTCAAGGAGCACATATGACCTTTTCAATCGCGGCATATGATCCGCACGAGCAAGCATGGGGCATCGCCGTCGCCAGTAAATTTCTTGCAGTCGCAGCGGTCGTCAGTTGGGCAGAAGCAGGCGCGGGTGCGGTCGCTACCCAATCGTATGCGAAGGTTAGCTATGGGCGTGATGGGTTGGCATTGATGCGCGGCGGGATGAGCGCGCAAGAAGCACTGAACAATGTGATCGCAGCGGACAAAGAACGCGACAAGCGTCAGGTTGGCATGGTCGGGCGAGACGGAAGCGCCGCGACGTACACCGGAAGCGCTTGTCACGCATGGGCGGGTGGCAAAACGGGTGAAGGGTTCGCGGTTCAGGGGAATATTTTGACGGGTGAAGACGTCATCGAAGCAATGGCGGACGTGTTCAGCGTGACAGGCGGCGAACTCGCGGATCGGCTGGTTGCGGCACTGGCGGCGGGCGACGCCGCCGGAGGTGACAGCCGGGGACGGCAGGGTGCGGGCGTTCTCGTCGTCAAGGAAGGCGCGGGGTACGGCGGTGATAATGATCGCTATCTTGATCTGCGCGTTGATGACGATCCCGCGCCGATTGGCAAACTGGCGTCGATGGTGCGCTCGCATCACCTATTCTTCAGCAGCCCGCGCCCACAAGATGCGGTCACGATCACGGAAACGCTGGCGCGCGAACTTCAGAAGATGATGCAGATCGGCGGGTACTGGAAAACCGATGTCAACGGCGTGTGGGATGACGAATCAAAACTTGCTTTTGATGCGCTGATCGGAAACGAAAACTTAGAAGAACGCTGGCGGCGCGAAGACCCGGATAAGATCGACCGCGTGGCGTTAGAGTATCTACGCGAACGGTATCAGGTGTGAGACTGCTGATTCTGCTGCTTGCTGCCGCGCTGCGGATTATCCCGTTAGCCGATGACGTGCGCTTTCACCCGGATGAAGCGCTGTTCACAACATTCGCGCGCGGCGTACTGACTTCGGGCGATTGGCGGCTGATGGGCGATCTCGACAAAACGCCGCTGTCGATCTATCTCAACACGGCATCGCTGGCGCTGGTTGGCGTGAACTATCAGCGCGGCGTTCCCGATCTTGATCCGCGAATAGGCGAATTCGCGGCACGTCTGCCGGGAGTTTTCGCCGGGATCATCTGGGTGGCGGCGGTGTACGCGCTCACCATGCGGCTGTACCGAAATCAAACACTTGCTTTGTGGGTGGCGCTGTTCATGGCGTGCGCGCCTCCCGCGATTGCGTACAGCGCTGCGGCATACACCGACGGTTGGATGCTGGCATTCTCCGGGTTAGCGTTGTGGATGGCGGCGGCAGATCGCCCACTGACGAGTGGGATTTTTCTCGCGCTCGGATTTTTGTCGAAACAGCAGGCGCTTTATTTTGTGCCGCTGGCGTTTGGATTCTTGCTTCTCCCTGTAACGGTGAACTCCATCCCTGCTGTAACCCGCCGCGCTGTACTGCTTCTCGTGCCGGTCATAGGTGCGTTTGGGCTTGTGATCGGCTGGGATGCGCTGCGCCGACCATCGCCGCCGCTGTTGGCGCTGGCGGCAGCAAACAATTCACCGGGGCGGCTGATCCGCTCGGATGAAGTGGTGCCGCGTTTGATCACGTGGTTGGAATGGGGGCAGTTCGCCATCGGCGCGCCAACGCTGTTCCTGACTGCCTTATCACCGCTGGCATTAAGCTGGCGTGTCCGCAAACTCCCGCAAACGCGCGAAGCCGCCGCTGATCTGCTGATTCTGATTTTTATCTTCGGGTACACGTTCGCGCACTGGTTGATCGCGTTCAACACGTATGATCGTTATCTACTGCCGCTCGTACCACTTTTGGCGATCTTGGCGGCGCGAACAGGATTTTGGCTGTGGGCGATCTTGGCACGCTGGATCAGCAGACCGGAGCTTTCGGTCGCGGCGGGTGCGGTCGTGATTTCTCTGCTCACAGGAGGATGGAATGCAGCGCAAGGCGGCTCGATCTACAATGCGGAACGATACGAACAGGGTGACTTGATCGCGCTGGCGGATTACTTGAATGGACTGCCCACCGCTTCCGTGATTTATGATCACTGGCTTGGTTGGCAGTTAGGCTACTATCTCGGCGCGTGGCATGATAAACGGCGGGTGTATTACCCAACACCGCACGCACTCGCGGAGGAAGCGGCGGCGCTGAGTGAACAAGAACCGCGATACTTCCCTGCTCCCACATCACAAGCATTTGAAGTATGGCGCGAAGCGCTTGAAGGCGCAGGGTTCAGCGTGGAGCGGGTGTATCTGGCGGGAAGTTACGCAGTTTACTGCTTGATTCCACCCTAAGATGTCGCAGATGTTCGCCGTCCGGTGCGCAGCATCTCTGTCGCAACGGTGAGCAGATTATTGGCGATATAAGGCTTGGTCAGGTAGCGGTCAGCACCTGCATCAAGCGCTGCACGAATTTGATCAGGATCAATCGTCGCGGACAGAACGAGTATCGGAATCGCATCAAAATTGCTTTTTGCACGAATTTGACGCAAGAACTCAAGCCCTGAGACATCCGGGAGCATCAGGTCAAGGATCAGCAGGTCGGGGAGCGGTGGAGTCTTTAAACGCTGCGCGGCGTCTGTGGCATTCGTCAGGGAAATAGTTTCAACGCGCAGGCGAGAAAGTAAGACACGCACGAGAGCCAAGATTTCCTGATCGTCGTCTACGACCAGTACACGCTTCTGAGTTTCGACCACACATGTCATCCTTCAGGCATAGTGCCTGACTATCGCAGAGAATTTATTTCTAACCTAATTCACACCGCTTGTCGAGTGGGCATTTTAGGGTACACTGGACATTTGCACAAGTTTGCACAAACTGGAAGAAAAGAGGCGTTTGGGTGACTCAAATTCTCCACCGTCGGCTGCAGCGCACAGCACTGGCTTTCTCTTGTGGGGTGGTGTTGATGACAGCGGGCTGTTTTCGTTCTGCCAGCGACGCGCCGACAGACGATTCTGCCGCCACACCGACAACTGCCCCGCCGACGATTACCGTAGGTGCGCCGCTCATCGCTGACCCAACCAATGATCCACAATTCACTATCGTGACTCCGCCAACACCAACCGAAACTATCGATCAACCACCGTCGCCCCTTCCCACTTTGACGCCTGCCGCTGGCAGCGGTGTGAATACCGTGCCGACTTTGACGCCGACCTCGAATGCTCAAGAGAATCCGCCGACGATTCAACCGCCCGGTGCATTCAATGGCACACCGACGATCACATTCATCACGCCGGGAAGCCCTCTCGGATTCATCACACCAGACCCGATGACACCCACCGCTGTCACGTTTGGCACAACCAGCACGCCTGACCCGTTTGGCGCGCTTGATTCGGATCCGCTGGCTACGGATGATGCGATTGCCGAAGAATGTATTTACATCGTCCAACCGGGGGATACGCTGTTCGGGATCGCCCTACAAGAAGATATCTCGGTCGCAGCCATTCGGGAGGCAAATCCTGATCTGGTTGGCACTGATCCGATCCTGCAAATCGAGCAGGAATTGCGGATGCCCTACGAAGGATGCCCGGATTACATCGCGCCAACGATCACACCGACCCGAAACATTACCCCCAGCACAAGCGCCGAAGGATCGGGCGAGCTTTACATCGTACAGCCGGGGGATACGCTCTCGAATATTGCAGCGCGTTTTGGCGTGACGATTCAAGCGATTGTCGAAGCGAACAATTTGGCAAATCCCGATGTGCTTGACGTTGGGGATGAACTCGTCATTCCGAGCGGTGATTAAGGTTTCGTGGTAAACCTGTACAATGGTTTTGGACTGTCAAAACGAGAGGGTATCGTATGAACAAGATCGCGGCACGGCTGGTTGTTCTCATGGTGGCGTTAGTCGCCGCTTCATGCAGCCAGATCGGAACGGGCGGAAACTATCCCACACAGGGAAGTATCGGCGACAGCGCATCCGCGTCGCGCTATCTGCCCAACTTGCCGGGGTATATTGCAACCGACGTCCAGAGCATCAGTGACGCGGTAGCGGCAGCGGGTGGATCAGCGGCATTGTTCAGCGGAAACCCCGTCGCAGCGGCATTGATCGCGCAGATCGACGGGATGATCGACTGCTACAAAAATGTTGGCGCGTTGGCGGCGAAGGCTTACGTTCAAGCGGACATCGCCAGCATCGTCGATGGAAACGTGCCGATGTTCGGCGCAATGGCAGTGATCAATCAAGATCGCATCATCAATAATGCGATCCCGTGCGCATTAGGGGCAGGGATTCAGCGTTCGCAAGCGGACTCGCCGCAGCCATGCGCCAGCAGTGGATCGTTCACAGTTGATGGCGAAACGCTGTATTACATCTATGCCGCGAGCAGTCAAACGTTGTGCGGCATGTTCCAAGCAGCAATTCCGAGTTCGTAGACCGTTCTCCGTTCCCTCTTGACTCCATACAGTTAAGAGGGAACGCAAATCACGATTAGGCTTTTCCCTTCGTGAACAAGCGCGCCATGATCAGCATATCGAGCAGCTCCCCGTTTCGCTTGTACAACCCGCGCTTGACTCCTTCACGCTCAAAACCGAATTTCTCGTAGACGTGGATTGCACGAGTATTCCCCGCAAAAACTTCGAGCTCCACACGCTCGACAGCGGGACTGCGCGCCGCCCAATCAAGCGCCGCTTGCATGAGCGCCGAGCCGACGCCGCGATCACGCCAGTCCTTCGCCACATATACGCCGAGCGCGGTCATGTGCGCGTCAGCGCGGAGCGTTCCGCCGCCGCACGTCAGCGCGCCGATAACCTGACGATTTGCCTCCGCAATCAAAAAGATGGAATTCGCAGAACCAGATACTTCTATAATGCGATCACGGATACGCGCAATCGGCGGTGCAAACTCGTCTGGCGCGTAAGGGGTATCGACGGAGGGGTGTTCGCGCAGCACAGCGGCGATCAAGCCGATGTATCCGGCGGCGTCGCTCGGTATCGCAGGACGCACTTGGTACGGTATCATCGTATGAACTCCTTTGACGGTAAATGGCAAAAAATGAGAACCTGTAAAACCTTGTAAATGTCACGGGAAGCGCACGGCAGAGTTTTCACATTTTTTGCACATTTAACATTCTCTTAACAGAAATGTTGTTATGATGCAGCTATCGCAGCCAGTAGAGGTGGAGCATATTCATGAACGTATTCCGTAAGTCCGCCCCATCCATCAAGCCGATTATCGGCTTAGTCGTTTTCCTGCTGATGCTCGGCGCAGTGCTTCCAGCAGCGGCGCAAGATGCCTCAGCGTTAATCAGCTCAACTGATTGCTATGCCGAAGATGATACTGCCTACATTAACTTAGAACTCGACGTTTTCTACCGTCGCAACCGTGATGTTACGGTCGCGGCATGGCCCCGTTTCGCCGAAGACGATGAGCTGATCGTCAGCGAAGACCGCGACTTTGAAGACGCCGATGGCTTTATCGTGACCGCTGATACCGTAACACTTCTGTATGATAATGCGCATTGGGATGCGTTCCGCCTAGAAATTCCCGGCAGTGCCTTCCCCAGTGGTGATTATGACTTCTACGTAGAAGTTGAAATCTACGACGAAGACGACAACCTGATCCACGAAGAGGACTTATTCGACTGCTCCTTCGTGATGGGTGACGGCGGCAGCGGCAGCGGCGGCGGCAGTGACGACCCCAAAGGCGGCAGCAGCGGCGGTAGTGACTGCGAAAGCACCATCGCGCTTGACTGCTCACTCGACCCCGAAGATGGCAGCGATGTGCTGGAAGGCGGCTTCCTGCCTGATCCGTTTGAAGTCCGCGTCAATGCAGGCGGTCGCGTTGAGGTTATTGACGAATTCGAAAGCGGCTCAACTTGCCGAGGCTATGTGACTGACGCGCCGACGTTCGTGCTTGAATATGTCGATGCGGCGTCGTACCTGCACTTCACCACCGACAGCGACGAAGATTTGA
>JAPKMU010000177.1 GCA_026645745.1 Anaerolineae bacterium
CGACGTTGGATCGTCAAAGTTCGAGGTCATCTTGACGCGCCGCATCCCAAGCAGTCCCTCATAAAAGGCATTTGTGCGTTGAATATCCGAGCCAATCGCGCTGATGTGATGCATCCCATTGATGAGCGCCATATCCGGCGTAATCGACTCAACCGGAGTTTCCCACATCAGCGCAGCAATGCGAGCGTTATCGCGGTTACTGTGCAGCATTTCGGCAGGTGGTTCTCGATACTGCGTGCCAATTGAGTCCGGGGCTTCATCAACCGTCCAACCGGGTCCGTTCGTCGCAATTTCCACAATTACGCCGTCGGGATCGCGGAAGTAAATCGACTTGAAGTAATGGCGATCAAATGGACCATCCACATGAATGCCAAGATCGACCAACCGCCGCTTCCATTTGAGCAGTCCATCATAATCAGGGACTTGGATCGCGTAATGATGGGTGCCGCCTACGCCGGGGCGTCCCTTTGATGCATCTGCCCACTCAAAATAGGTAATCGCGCTTCCCGGTGCTCCAGTTTCGTTTCCGAAATACAGATGATACGCACCGGGATCATCAAAGTTGACGGTTTTCTTGACCAAACGCATCCCCAAGATACGGGTATAGAAGTCCGTCGTCCGCTGCGCGTTTGAACTCACGAGGGTGATGTGATGCAATCCGAGAATCGTCATATCGAATTCGCCTCACTGACTATACGGTTATGGGTATCAAATTGTTCTGTATAGACGGATTTACGCGCACCCGTCTTACGCCATGCTCTCATCAACCATCGCACTCGCATGGTTAAGTTCGTCATCGGTCACGGTGTGTCCGATCCCTGCATACAAACGTTTGATCACCCGTGCCCCGTGCTGACTCAAGACTTCCGCCGATTCATGCACACGGTCTGCCGGAATATGTGAATCCCGCTCATCACAGCCGAGAAAGATCGGCGTGCCGTCAAAACTGCGGGGGTAATCCCATGTCGTGCCGGGTTCGCCAATAAGTCCGCCGCTGAACGCGATCACCGCTCCGTAGCGGCGCGGATTCCTAATCGCATATTCCAGCGCCAAACACGCCCCCTGTGAAAAACCCAACAGGATGATCTTGTCCGCAGTAATCCCCGAAGTCATCACGTGATTAACGAGATCATCAACAACCGCCAGCGCTGATGAGAGATATGGCTCATTTTGTGCGATCGGCGTCATAAACGGATACGGATACCATGTATCGCCTCGCGCTTGGGGCGCGATAAACGTCAGCCCTACTTGCGGAAACGCCCCTGCCAGTCCCAAAATCGAGTCGGCAGTTGCGCCGCGCCCGTGAATGAGGATCATCACGGCTTTCGCTTGATCAAGCGGCACCCCTGTCTGCAAAACCTGTCCACCCCGGTGATACTGCATCATCCCCCCAAACTAGACTTTGCTTGATCTTACAGGATGAAGATCGTGCCGCCGTGTGACACTGTGCGAACACTTAGAAACTAACCCACCAGCAGATTGACACCCGCGCCAATCAGTAAAGCGGGGATCACGCCGCACAGCACAAAAACAACGATTGCCCGCAAAAGGTTGCGGTTTGCGACCACGATCCATCCCGTGACACCCGGTCGATCCATGAGTGACAGCAGTGTTCCGGGGGGTCGCATGAGCCACATGAGGCTGAATAAAACCGTTGCTAGACCCAAAATGACGCGGGAGAGCACACCTGTGCCGAGCAAGAGCGCAAGCCAAGGGAGAAGTGAACAAGCAGCAAGCAGGTAGGCTGTTCGGGATTTCATCTGCCAATAAATCCTCCGTCCGAAACCGTAACCCAGATCAGTGCGGTGCGTATGTTGCAGAATGCTCGCATGGAAGAGGCGGTGCCAGATAACCGCCCAAATGCAGTAGAGCCAACCCAATGCGGTAAGAAATGAAGCCAAGAAAGGCAGCGGAAGAGACAACAACACATCCATGATTCGCTTCTTTCGGTCAGTTCGGGTGCAGAGAGAATTAGGTCACGGTACGTCTGTCATGATCCGGTGACCACTGAAAACTTTATCATCTATTGTTCTGCAACAAGCATGTGGTAACTGTTTTCGACTGCTTTGCGGTACACTCGACCTTATGCGTAAACAACGATTCCTACTCCCCATTGTGCTTATTTTGGCGCTGACCCTTCGCCTGATCGCGTTGGGTGATCGCAATTTTTGGTATGACGAAGCCTTCAGCGCGATCTTCGCGCAGCAGGGTATTCCGGCAATGATCGACAGCACGATCACGCCGGACGAAACCACCAACGCGCCGGAGATTCATCCGCTGCTGTATTACGCTGCTCTCAACGTGTGGACAGCCGTATTCGGCGCAAGCGCATTTGCAATTCGGCTAATAAGTGCTGTGTTCGGTGTAGTGACGGTTTACGCGGTCTATCTTCTGGCGCGTGACCTGTTTGATTCGCGCACCGGCATGATCGCCGCGTTGGTGACGGCAATCGCGCCATTTCATATTCAATATTCGCAAGAAGCGCGCATGTACGCCTTAATGGGTCTGCTCCTCGTGCTGGCGACATGGGCATTCGTCCGCGCCTTCCGGGACAGCGAAACACGCATCGCGTGGGGCTGGTGGATCAGCTTCGGTGTGTTTGCAGGCTTGGCGATGCACACGCAGCAGTTATCGGCGTTTTATCTCACCGCGCTCGGTGTGATCCCGTTCGCCGCGCGGCGCAAACAGCGCATCATCGGCATGATCGCGGGAACTTCAGTCGCCTTCCTGATCTATCTCCCTTGGCTGCTCGTCGCGTTCGCCCAATTCGAGCGCGTGACCGCGAATTATTGGATACCCGTTCCAAATGCGGCGCGGTTGCTGCTCACGCTGCGTTCGCTTGTGATCGTCAATCTTGACATTCCCGCTCCCGCTTCGCTGATCGGCTTGGCGGTTGCGCTCCTGCTGTTGATCTTCTTGCTTGTTCAAACCCTCATGCGCCGAAACCGCCAAAGCGTCAGCGAACGCGCCGCCCTTGAATTCGTTCTGTGGATGTTCACCGCGCCGATTTTGGCATTGTGGGCATTCTCGCAGTTTCGACCGCTGTATATCGACCGCGCATTGATCGGGTCAGCGCTGATGCTCTACATCGCGTTTGCGTGGCTGATTGCGAAAGCAAAGCTCCCTCGCCCAATCCTGATTGGCGTGGGTGTGCTCTTGATCGCGGCATCTGCAATCGGGTTATCGACGCATTATGCGTGGGCAACTTTCCCGAACAGCCCATTCCGCCAAGCGATGGCAAGCATCAGCCGCGATATTCAACCCGGTGATGTCATCATCCATCAGGATAAAACCTCGGCGCTGCCTTCGATTTTTTACGCACCGGAACTCGATCAGCGCTACTTACGCGACGAACCCGGCGCAGCAGATGATACTCTGTCGCTAACCGCACAGCGGACGCTCGGCGCAGTGGCGAGCGACTGCATTCAGCAGGCAGCTCATGGCGCGGATCGCGTGTGGTGGGTGACATACGCATTCACGGCGGGTCAATACGCCGCCGCTGGTGTGGACACCTATCAAGCATCGGTTGATTGGCTGAATGCCAACTTCGCAGCCTCCGAAACATTCCGGTTGAACGATCTTGAAGTCACTCTGTACAGTGACCGCACCACCGATCCGGCTCAAGGAGAATGTGCGCCATGAAAGTCTCGCGCATGGGGACATTTATCGCTGTGTTGATCGCCGCTGCTGCGCTGATCGGCAACATCATCTTGACGCACAATCTATTTACCGCACCGTTTCCCGGTCACAATGATTTTATGTCGCGGTGGGAAGGTGCGCGCTCCTATTGGATCGACGGGCTGAATCCTTACGGCACTGAAGCAAGCCTGAACATCCAAACGCGGATTTACGGCGGTGCTGCCGCGCCGGATCAAGACCCCGGTTATTTTGCGTACCCGTTTTATATGGTGTTCGTCGTCGCGCCGCTCGTCACAGTTGATTACGCGTGGGCTTCAGCGGTTTGGATGGTGCTGCTCGAAGTCTGTTTGATCGGTGCACTCTTCCTGATCTTTGCGATCCTGAATTGGCGACCCGCACCGCTGCTGCTCGGTGTGCTGATCCTGTACGCGATCTTTGACTACTTCGCCATGCGCGGCTTGCTGCTCGGTCAGCCGGGTGTGCTGGTCTACGCGCTCGAAATTCTGGCGATCTGGGCGCTGCTGCGCAAACGCGAAACGCTCGGCGGGATTGCATTGGCACTGTCTACGCTCAAGCCGCAGATGGGTTTCTTGATTGTCCCGCTGATCTTGCTGTTCGTGCTTTTCAACCGCCGCTGGCGCTGCTTGACTGCGTTCACCGTCACGATGGCGCTTCTGATGGGTGCGTCGTTCTTACTCATGCCTTCATGGTTGAGCGATTGGCTCGCTCAGGTGAGCATTTACACCACCTACACGGCAATCGGATCGCCTGTTTGGGTGGTCACGCAGTATTACCTGCATCTCGGCAGTGTGGGCGAATACGCCGTGATTGCCGTCTTGATCGCCTACATGCTCTGGACGTGGTTTGAGTTGATCATCCACCGCAAGCATGAGCGCCTGTTATGGACACTCGTCCTCACGCTCACAATCACGCATCTTGCCGCAGTTCGCACCGCGACGACGCACTTCATCGTGTTTACGCTGCCAGTCATGTTTTACTTGCGCGAATTGAGTAAACGTCGGCTTGGCTGGTTAGCGGCGCTGATCGTTGTGTTGATCGTCAGCATCACATGGGTTCACTTTTTGACGACGGTACGCGGCGAATTTGAAGACCCATCGATTTACCTACCGCTTCCCTTCACAATCTTTTTTCTGTTGATCATCACCCGCCGCCGCTGGTGGAAGGCTTTATGAGAACAATCCCCCGTCTTGTTTGGGCGTATGCCCTTGCCATCACCTTGATCACATCGCTGCCGTATATCATCGCGGCGGTGACCGCGCCGGAAGGCTACACCTACACCGGAGCGGCATCGCAGCCCGCCGGAATCGCCGTCGATTATTTCAGTCATCTGGCGAAGATGCAGCAGGGACAGCGCGGCGATTGGGACTATCACCTTCTGTTCACCAGCGAGGAGCACCCCGGTGCGCCGCTCGTTCAGGCTTTCTACGTCGCGCTTGGATGGGCGTCCGCATTCGATCTGCCGCTAACCTATCACATCACCCGCGCCGCACTCACATTCGGGTTGATCCTCATGCTGTGGGTGTTCGGGTCGCGCTTCTTCCCCCGCCCCGGTGATCGCTGGGTATTCTTACTATTCAGTACGCTCGTCACGGGCATGAGTTGGCTTCTGCTGATCGTCGATCCCGCGCAGACGGCACAAGTCGCCCCGATTGAGTTCTGGTTGATCGATGCGTATCACCTGAGCGGCGCGCTGTTCATGCCGCATTTTTCCGCCGCGATTATCCTGCAATTACTTGCCGTGCTGCTGTTCTTCAATCGTCAAGTGATCGCGCTGACAATTGCGCTTGCGCTGCTCACGCTGGTGCAGCCGTATATCATCTTGCTGACCGTGCCGCTTTTCGGCTTGCTGCTGATGCGCGATTTCGTCGGCGGACGGATCAAAATCGCAGGGTTGATTCCCTTTGTGCTGCCATTCGCGGTTCAAGCGACACTCACGCTCTACCTGTACAATGCCACGCAAAGCGATCCCATATGGCAGAGTTTCACCGCGCAAAACATCACAAGTTCCCCGCCGCCGCTGTATTATCTCCTCGGCTATCTGCCGTTTTTGATTCCGATTGCGCTGCTCGTCCGTCCGCAGCAAATCCTCGCGGCGCTCATGCCTGTCAAGCAGTCAAATGCTGCGACGAACAGCGCCCGTGTGCTGCTTCTGTTCATCGTGTGGATTTTGATCGTCGCCGTGCTGCTGTACGCCCCGATCCCAACACAGCGCCGCTATCTGATCGGCATTCAAACACCGCTTGCCGCGCTCGCCGCTGTTGGCTGGGTGACGCTGATGCGCCGCCTGCCGGAGCGCGTGCGTCCGCTGATCACACTCGCGTATGTGGGAATTGCTGCCGCACCGCTCGCATTCCTGATTCTTTCGAATATCGCTTCACGTCCGGTTGATCTTTATCTTTCGCCCGCCGAGACAGCAGGTTACGCATGGATAGAGCGCGAAACGGCGGTTGACGATGTGATTTTGACCACGTTCGACTGGTCAGGGCGCGGTTCAGGTGGAAAACTGGCGGCATTCACCGGACGGCGCGTCTTTATCGGACACTGGATCGAAACGGCGTACTTTGACGACAAACTCGTGCGCGTGCAGCGATTCTATAATCCCGGATCGACCGATGCCGAACGCTGTGAATTCCTGAGCGAATACGGGATCGATTACGTGTGGTACGACGACTATGCCCGTTCAATCGGCACGCTCGATCCGGAAGCTGTTCCCTGTTTGCAGCGCGTGATCGCCAGCGAAAACGATGCGATCATCATCTATCGCGTAATCGATGGGTTATAATCCTCGCGCACGTTAGAGAGGAGTTGACCCTATGCGAAAACTTCCATTACTACTGGCGAGTCTCATTCTGATCGTCAGCTTGGCACATCCGGCGGCGGCACAAACCAGTGATACGCAGACTTTCTGGTGGAATGACCGCGTTTTCTACGAGATTTTTGTCCGCAGTTTTAATGACAGTGACGGCGACGGCATTGGGGATATTCAAGGCATTATCGACCGCCTTGATTATTTGAACGACGGCGACCCGACCACTACCGACGACCTTGGCATTACCGGCATTTGGCTAATGCCGATCATGGAATCACCCAGCTATCACGGCTACGATGTGACCAACTACGGGCGCATTAACCCGGATTACGGCAGTCTTGCCGATATGCGCCGTTTGCTGGAAGAAGCGCACGCGCGCGGCATCGCCGTGATCGTCGATATGGTCATTAACCATACCTCGAACCGTCACCCTTGGTTCGCCGCCTCTGCCGCGAGCGATCCGCGTTATGCCGGATGGTATATCTGGCGACCCACGAACCCGAATTTTCGCGGTCCTGATGGGCAAACCGTCTGGCATGCACGCGGCGGACGCTTCTATTATGGGTTGTTCGTGGACAGCATGCCTGATCTGAACCTCGCCAATCCTGAGGTGACCGATGCCATCTATGACATCGCGCGCATGTGGTTGAGCGTGGTCGGCGTGGATGGTTTCCGTCTCGACGCGATCAAACACTTGGTCGAAGAAGGACGCGAACAAGAACATACGCCTTCAACAATCGCATGGCTGGAGGCATATCACGATTACATTGATACGCTGAACCCGGATGCGCTCACCGTCGGCGAAGTCTGGGATTCAAACTTCATTTCCTCCCAATATGTGCCGGAAGGCGTCGATATTGCCTTTGATTTTGACTTCGCGGGCGCAATCTTATCGAGCGTGAATAATCAGCGTGCTGGGGCGTTGGAAGCGGTTTTGGAACGCGCCGCACGAATTTATCCGTACCAGCAGTATGCAACCTTCATCACCAATCATGATCAAAATCGCGTGATGAGTCAGTTGATGGGCGATGTTGATCAGGCGCGGATCGCCGCCTCACTCTTGCTCACCACCCCCGGTGTGCCGTTCATCTATTACGGAGAAGAAATCGGGATGACGGGCGTTAAACCGGACATTCGCATCCGCACGCCGTTCCGTTGGGATGAAACCGAAGTCACCGCCGGATTTACCACCGCCCGCCGCCCGTGGGAGACACTTTCTGAAGACCCGGCAGGTGTGAGCGTCGCCGCTCAGACAGACGATCCGATGTCTCTGCTGAGTCATTACCGTGCGTTAATTCATGCGCGCTCCGAACACCCTGCCCTGTCCATTGGCGATATCACCCCGGTGGATACCGAAGGCGCGCAAAGCCTATTCGCATTCACGCGGCATGCGGGTGACGAAACCATTCTCGTGCTGATTAATCTGGGCGAACAAGCCGTCACCGACTATTCGCTGCCGGGACTTCCCGATGGAGTAAGCATCACCGGTGTGCTGTATGGCGTCAGCGCGGACGGCGCAATTGCGACTTACACGTTGGGCGATTCCTTGCCCGCGTATACCACCCTGATCCTACAGGTTTCAGGCAGCTAGTCGTGTACAATGCGTGTATCAGCTCACTAGGAGAGTTTTAGTATGCAGAAACTTCGTTATGCGGTTGCGGTGATCGGGTTGGCGCTTGCCCTCCCGGTGATCGGCGTGATCGCACAGGACAGCGCCCCCCTCACCCCGGCTCAAATTTGCGAAAATTCAGTTCCGGCGGCAGACCCCGCCACCCGCGATTACGCCGCCGCTGGAGAAGTGCTTCAGCCCGGCATCGACTACCGCGCGGTGTTTTGCACGGATGCGGGCGCAGTTTACATCGACCTGTTTGAAGACCTCACGCCCGAAACCGTCAACAGCTTCGTGTTTTTGGCGCAAAACGGATATTACAACAACACGATTTTCCACCGCGTGATCGCAGACTTCATGGCGCAAGGCGGCGACCCGACCGGTACAGGCACAGGCGGTCCCGGCTACCAATTTAGCGACGAATTCGTCGGCTTCCTCACCTTCGATCAACCCGGCTGGTTGGCGATGGCGAATGCCGGACCCGGCACCAACGGCAGTCAGTTCTTCATCACGACCGTTCCCACGCCGCATCTCGATTTCCGTCACACAATCTTCGGTCAGGTGCTTGAAGGTCAAGATGCCGTCAGCGCGATTCAGCTTCGTGATCCTTCAGTTGCTGACAGCCCCTCAACTACGCTTCAAACGGTGGTGATTGTGACGGATCCCGCCAGTGTGACGACAACCCACACCGCCCCCGCTCCTGCCACGCAAGAAGATATTCAGGCAGTTATCACCAGCATCGGCGCTGAACTTCCTACAACGCTCGGTGTGAACAACGATGTCAGCGGAATCAAAACGGCTGAAAATGTCGTCGCCAGCGCGCCAGAATCCGTGCGTGAAGCCTACAGCGCCCTCCTGAGCGAAAACAACTTCGCGTATCGTGCCGCAATTCAAGTTGATAACACATCGTGCCAGCTCGCTGATGCACCGTTCTTGACCGTCCATTACACGATGGATGTGTTCGCCAGCCGCGAAGACGCGACTGCTGTGATTGCAACTGCCGCTTCACCGGATGGCGTGCTGTATCGCGCTCAAACTGAAGCCGGACTCGCCATTCTGGAAGCGGAAACATCCCTCCCCTATCCGGTATTCATTGGCACAACGCAGGGGTGCGATCAGGAAATGACGCGGGCGATCACATACTGGCAGCGCGGAAATTATGTGATCACGGCAGAAGCGGTGTACCCGATCAGCAGCCAAGCGACAGCGGATATTTGGCTTCAGCAGTTGGTCGGCGTCCAGATTTTCGAGCGTTTGTTCGCCGACGTGCTGCGAACGACGCTTGGCTAGGTGAGTGATTCGGTTTTAGGTAAGGACAAGATGTCCTGTCCTTACCTACCGCCGGACTTACGTATGATCATGAGCGGCAGCTCTGTCAAATCTGTATCACGTCGTCACCGTCAACGACGTAGGTTTGATCCTGCCGCGCTGGATGAACCACCATATGCGAAACAAAGCCTCCAAAAGCGGGAAGCACCCCGACGCGATCTCCAAACCAGAAGCATGGCAGTTTGAACCTCTGACGGTTTTCTTTGAGTAATAACCCTGCCGGGTGCAGATGCCCCGCCAACACATACCCGCGTGGATCAGGTTTTGGGAAATGACTCAGAACGAACGGCGAAAACACATGCGGCGCGTTGACGCACTCGATTCCCCATCCTTCCGGTGGATCGCCTGCCGCCCAATCGTGATTACCGCGAACCAGCTTCATTGGCAGATCAAGATGGGAATCCGCCCACTGGCTAACTTGGCTCAATACCTGCCGGTCATAACCATTTCCGCCGTGTACAAGATCACCCAACAGGATCAATTGTTCCGGGTTCGCTGCTGCGATCAAACGGTCAAGCCGTTGTATATCCTGAGCAATATCACCATCAGGCTGTGAGTTCGAACGGTTACGTAATACCGCTGTTTTGCCAAAATGTGTATCGGTCAGCATCAACGTACCGAGCGTCGGAAAGTAGATCGCGCGCTCGGCGTAAAGAAGTGCAGGAAGTCCGGCAAGCGTAATAGAAAGTGGATTCATCGGTTCATCTATGTGTTGTGTTCGGTTGTTAAGAGCATCCCACAGTGCGCTTAATGTGTCCATATTCACTAGCGCCGTGTGGTATCCTTCGCGTGCTGCATATCCCGTATTCTATTCATGTTGAGAAAGATGACTCTGCGCCCAAATACCACCCAAACCTCACCCCCACGCCTCCGACTTGCTCTACTCTGCACTCTGCTGGGTCTCTACCTAATCGTCTATCTTCCTAGATCGAATTCGCTTGATGGCGAAGCCCTTCTCGCCGTCTCAGCATCAATCGTCCGCACCGGATCGCCAGACATGAACGCAATCGCGTATACCGATTGGATCATGCCGCCAAGTGCCGGAATGGGAATTGCAGGAATTCATGATGCGAC